>JBDUCM010000063.1:0-29594 GCA_040003455.1 bacterium | reverse complement strand
CGCCCAATTTCTCGCGCCGATGGCGCGTCGAAATGCACCGTGTCTCCGCGATCACGCAACCCGTCGGTGGGAACGAACGCGACACGCGCCGTGGTTGCCGCTACTCGTTGCTGCGCCGAGTCCACGCGGCTTCGGAATTCATTCCACGGGCTGCCGGCAAAGCGCCCGAGTTGGGCGATGAGAAAGGGCACGTCTGGCGCGTCGAGATCACGACGAAAGTGCGCGATGACGTCACGCAGGCGCGATTCGTAGTCGGCCGCCGCGTCCGCGTTGCCGTCGCTTTCGCCTTGCAGCCAGAGGATGCCCGCGAGCTGGCCATCGGTCAGCGCGGCACGTGCCCGCCCGATCGCGTCGTCGTAGGGATGCGTGTGTGTTGCCACGTCAGCCGCACCGGGCGCCCACGCGCGAATGGAGGTGCCGCCAACAGCGGCAGGAACGAGTCCGATCTCAACACCGGACCAACGTGCCGCAACTGCCACACCGAATGCGCGACCCGGGCCCACCCCCACGACACCGGGCTTGTCATAGTGCACCGGCTCTACCGCAGGTATCCAGTGCAGTGACCTGTCCTGCATCACCACTCGATCGACGGCCACGCGGTCGACCTCTTCAACGATGCCGCGGCCGGCCATGTTCGACTGGCCCACGAGGAGGAAGAGTTGTCGCGGCAGCGTCGGCCGCACTGGAGCGTGCGGCGCCATTGCGGAAACGAAGACGATACCGCCCACGACTACATAGGAGAGAAGGCGTCGTACCATGAGCTCCTCGTTCAGGCCTGGAGCGCCGTCAGAACCGGTCGAATCGATTCGATGGACGGCGCAAACAGCCAGTGCTGGTCCGCATCCGCGAACACCTCGTCAAAATCCTCCATCCGGAACGCCCGCGCCAGTCGCGCCGCGTACGTGTCGCGTAACAAGCGGACGTAATGGTCCACATCATAGTCACGGGGATCATCAGGATCGTGCCGGACGACGCCGTCACTGGAATGCGCCACCACTCCACCTTCGCCCTTGCGCGTTCGATAGACGCGCACCCGCTCGCCCACACTCCACACAGCGCGTCCGCTGCGCAGCATCGCCTCATATGAGAGCTCGCGCCGCTTCTCCCGCGTCGCGAGGTACTCCACGGGGGTTTTTGTGAGCCGCACCCGCGACGACACATCGTGGGTGGGGAGTTCCCGTCGACGGAGCGCGCGGATCACGTCGAGATACGCTTCCCGAACGCCAACGACGTCGCCCACGAGCAACCGGCGAATGGCACGTCGCAGAAAAGCCTCGCCGAAGGGCTCCGCGCGGCTGGAGCGAAACGCGACACCGCGCAGCACGAGCGAATCGTCGTAGCCGAGCAGCGCATAGTTCTTCGGCTCGTGCGAGAGCATGGCAGCGTACCGACCCTCGAACTCGAGCTGCACCAACGGCGGCAACAATGCGCCCACCTCGGACACCACGCGACGCTCATCCGCCTCGGTCCATTCATCGGGGACAGAAAAATAGACGCCGTCGGTGTCGGCCTCCAGCAGCGTTACGCCGCGGGATGCCAATTCGCGACACATCATGTCGAGCGTCTCCCGGCCGCGCCGCGTCACCTCGTTCGCCGCGTGTACGTCGGCGAAACGGGTGAGGCCTCCGCCAGCCGCGAGATAGCCGTACGCGGAATTCACCACGATCTTCATCGCGGCGGACTTGGCGTCGTTCGTATGACGGTCAGCGGATCCCGCCGGCGCGGCACGGGCAAGCGCCTTGGCGGCCAGCCGCCATTCCACCAGCCGGTCCACGAGTGCCAGCAGCGCACCCAGCTTGTCGCGTTCCGGCCCGATGCGATAGGCACGCATCAGCGACGGATACAGGCTCGCCACATCCGCCTTCACCACCCGCCTCGCCACCCCAGCGGCAAAGAGATGAAGGGCCGCGCCACTGTGCGGCGTGCCATCACCCATCTGATGCGCCGGCAGCGCCATGCCCGATCTGAGGTACGCCCGCACGAGCAACGGATCGATGACCCCCGTGGCCGCGCCAGCATCCGCAAGGCGCTCGTATCGCCGCGGCGCCATCTGCGCGAGCGCAAATGCCGCCCCGCCGAGCATGTGGGATAGTGCCGCGACTTCCTCCACGTCGTCCGTGGCATAGCGGCGAATTCGCTCGGGATCGGTCCGGTACGTAGCGTAGATCTGATCGCCCCGCACGTACTCGCGCTCCGGCCGAGCGATGCCAAGATGCTTCGCGACGACCTTGAGGCCGTGGCCCGGCAGTTCGCGCGTCGAGAAATCGTGGCGGCGGACGGCGTCGAGTGTGTCGATCAACTCACGGCCGGGCGCAACGAAACGGATACGCCGCCCATCCGCCGGCACGCCCACCGCAACCCCTCGGCGGGCGGCACGTTGACGAAGCCCCGTCAACCCGATGCGCCCGAGCGAAAGCGCCACACGATGCAACCGTGCCCGGGTGTCGAGAAACGGAAGGTCGAATCCGTGGAGATTGTGATTCTCGATGACATCGGGGTCGGCTGCCTGGATCGCTGCGACCAGCCGCCGAATAAGATCCGCCTCTGCCGCGTCGTCGTCGCCGTTCGCCTCCAGCACAGCCGTGGTCGCGTCGGGAAAACGGATCGCCACCATGAACATGCGATCGTGTCGCGCGTCGAGCCCCGTCGTCTCGAGGTCGAACTGAAGGCGGTGCAGCTGATTGAACGACAAGTCACGGAAATACGTTCGTCCCGTGGCCACGAGGTACTGCTCCTCTGGCGGCAGCACGAGCACCTGGTCCTGGCCAAGCTCCCGAAGATGCCCAAGGCGCTTGCCCAGCCGGATCGACGCCCCATGCAACACAGCCGTCGCGAGCACTTGCGTATCCGGCGCACTGACCAGGAAACGGAGGCCGCCTGGCCCGTCCAGCTCACGGTAACTGATGCCGATGCCGGCCCGTCCGAGCGCCGTGCCCAGATGTGCAAGGTCATCAAGCCGGTCGAGAAGGATCCACGGCCGGAAACGCTCGTCCTCGCGGATCAGCGGGCCCTCAGCCGAGCGCCGCCAGACGATGGCGTGACCGTCCTGTTCGGCCCAGACCGACACAATCCCGGGTGTCGGATCCCAGCCCCACAACCATTCGTCTTCGAGAGAAGGAGCCACAGTGCCGATTCGCCGGTCGAGATCACTCGGGACAGTCCCCGTCAGTGCAACATATCTCGTCGTGCACCGTCTGCGGTCTTCGCGAATTCTCCGGAGTTCCATCCAAATGGCTGATTCGGCTGTCTCATCATGCGCGGGACCCCCCTCGACTGCCCACCCCACTGTACCCCACCGTCATGCGTCTCGCCGTTGCCGCACTCCTCGGCACCCTCCTGTCCGTGCCCCTCCTCGCACAACAGGCATCACCAGCGCCATCCGCTCAGCTCGTCGCCAACGCGGTGCGGACCGACCGCCCACCCGTCATCGACGGCCGCGAGGACGACGCCATCTGGCGTACCGCGCCGGCGTCGTCCGACTTCGTGGAGTTCCAGCCGAAGCAGGGCACGGCGCCGCGCTTCCGTACGGAGTTCAAGGTGGCGTACGACGACCGCAACCTCTACGTGTTCGTTCGCGCCTTCGACCCGCATCCGGACAGCATCATGAACGCGCTCACTCGGCGCGACATCCGCGGGCCGTCTGACCAGTTGAAGGTCATGATTGATTCGTACAACGACAAGCGCTCCGGTTTCGAATTCGCCGTGAACCCCGCCGGCGTGAAGCGCGACTACGCGATGTACAACGACAACAACGAAGACCAGAACTGGGACGGTATCTGGGAAGCGGGCACGCAGATCGATTCACTCGGGTGGACCGCCGAGTTCCGCATCCCCTTCTCGCAGTTGCGTTACGCCACCAAGCAGGAGCATGAGTTCGGCTTTGCCATCTGGCGCGACATCGAGCGCTACAAGGAACGCACGAGCTGGCCCCTCTACCGCACTACGCAGCAGGGTATCTCGTCACAGCTCGGGTTGCTCAGGGGCGTGCGCGACATCGCGCCGTTCCATCGGCTCGAGATCGTGCCGTACGCGCTGACCAAGAACCTTTCCGTCGCGAACACAAGCGCGCCTGTTGGCGCCTCGCCATGGGCACGGTCGGCCAAAGCATCCGCCGGTGCGGACGTGAAGTACGGCATCACACCGAACCTTACCCTCGACGCCACAGTCAACCCGGACTTCGGCCAGGTGGAAGCCGATCCCTCCGTAGTGAACCTCACGGCGTACGAAACGTTCTTTCAGGAACGACGGCCATTCTTCATTGAAGGTACCGGCCTCTATTCATTCAACGTGAACTGCTCAATCGTCACGTGCAACAGCGAAGGGTTGTTCTACACGCGCCGCATCGGGCGCGCGCCGCAGTTGCTGGGTCTCTATGCGGATCAAGGGTCGCCCAACACCACGCCCATCATCGGCGCGTCCAAGCTGACGGGCCGCGTAGGCCGCGGACTGAACGTCGGCTTGCTCGAGGCGGTAACGGGTCGAGTGGAGGGTACGTCGGATCGCACCACCGAGCCGCGCACCAGCTACACTGTGCTGCGGGCGCAGCAGGAATTGCGCGACGGGCAGACGAGCATCGGCTTCATCGGCACCGGGGTGAATCGCGCGCTCGACCAGTGGTCAGAGGGCTACCTGCGGAGCGACGCCTATGCTGCGGGCGCCAGCGTGCAGCATCGATGGACCGCCAGCCGCTGGGAGATTGCCGCGAACGCCACGCGTAGCCTGGTGCGCGGTACGCCACAGTCCATCCTCAGCACACAGTTGAGCAGCGTGCACCTCTACCAGCGGCCCGACGATGAACTGAGTGTGGATCCCACACGGACCACACTGTCCGGCGACGAAGAGCAAGTCACGTTCGGCAAGTTCGGCGGGAACATGGTGCAGTTCCAGACCGCATGGGAGCGTCGCTCGCCCGGTTACGAGATCAACGACATGGGCTACCTGCGCCGCGCCAATCAGCAAAGCGTCGCCAACTGGATGGGGCTGAGTTTTCGAAAGCCCACATCGTGGTACCGGCAGATGAACGGCAACTTCAACGCGTGGGCCTACTGGACCGCGGCAGGCCTGCCCACCGATCGCCTGCTGAACACGAACTGGCATATCAATTTTCCCAACAACACCTGGTTCAATGCGGGCACCACGATCAGCCAGATTGCCGGCGTGTACTGTGATCTCTGCGCGCGTGGCGGGCCGGCGGTTCGCGTATCACCCGTCGTCAACGTATGGACGCAACTCCAGGGCGATGACCGCCGCCGCGTGATTCCCTTTCTGTACGTGAGCCGCACCCGGGGCGACGGCGGCCTCTCGTCGTCCTACGACATCTCACCCGAGATTCAGGTGAACCTGATGTCGCAACTACAGCTTGACTTCACCGGTGACCTGAATGTGAACCGCAGCGATGCGCAGTGGCTCGGCAATTTCACCACGGCCGGCGTAACGCACTACAGCTTCGCGCATCTCCAGCAGGACACTCGTTCGCTCGGCGTGCGCGTGAGCTACACCGCCACGCCGGCGCTGAGTTTCCAACTGTACACCGCGCCCTTCGTGAGCCGAGGGCAGTATTCGGCCGTGCGCGAACTCAGCGCGACGCCGCGGGCGGAGCGCTACGAGGACCGGTTCGCATCCTACGTGCCTCCGGCAGGTACATCGCTTGGGTTCGACGTGCTCCAGTTGCGATCCAACAGCGTGGTGCGCTGGGAATTCCGGCCCGGTTCAACCGTGTTCGCGGTGTGGACGCATGGACGCGACGGATTCGACTCGAGATACACGGACCGCCCGTGGCGTGACGAGTATAACGATCTCTTCGCCCTCCATCCCGCCAACACGTTCCTGGTCAAGCTGGCGTATTGGCTGAACTGATGTTGGCCTGACGCGGCTGGCCCGCGGCTCGTCGAAACGACAGCCCGATCAGCCGCGGCGGCGCCGTCGCGGCGTCGACGGCGTGCCTCCACTCCCCGAGTGACTCGAGCGTGAACCCCGCCGTTATCCCGGTGTTCACGTACTCGCTCGTGGAGTGGACATACGCCGTGACCAACACCGTCTCGCTGGTGTCGGGATCAGTGAACCGCGCCTGCGATCCAATCAGTTGCTTGAACGGATGCAGCTCGCACAGGAAGAGCTGACCGCCCGTGCGCAGCGCGCGCGCGGCCTCTGCGAAGATGGGCGCGAGATCCTGCACGTGCTCCAGTACCAGGTTGCCAATCACCACGTCAACGCTCTCGGCGTCCAGCGGCCACGGGTCACGTACGTCGTGCTGCACGAAGCGCACGCCGGGCGATTGCACTCGTTGTCGTGCCACCGCGAGCATGCCCGGCGAAAAATCCAGCGCCACAACGCCTCGCGCGCGCTCCACCAACCAGGCGGTGTTCTTGCCTGTTCCGCAGCCTAGCTCCAGCACGTCGCGATCCGCGACGTCCAGTGGCACGGATCGAACGACGGATGCGTCGAGATCGCGCGTGATGTTCGCATTGTCGTCGTACTGGGCCGCCCACCGGTCGTAGGCGAGCGCGATCTCGCGCTCCATCATCCAAGCTCCTTGTACCAGGCAGAAAAGGCCCGCTCGAAGAACACCTTGTTGAACAGCACCCAGTCACCGAGCGATGCAGGCAGCGCGTAATCGGCGCCGGCGTCCTTGGCGCTCTGACCCTTGGCGTGCGCCGCGCGAGCGGCGCGCTCTATCTCGGCGAGCATCGCTTCGTATCGGTCGAAGTCCGTCTGCTGCGCCACGGCGCCATGGCCAGGCACATACGTGGTCGTACGGGAACGCCGCAGCGCCTTGACGGAGCGCGCGAGCTCGGTGGGAACAGCATCCACATAGTTGGGGAGCATGCCATTCCACAGAAGGTCGCCGCAGAAGACGATGCTCGGATCATCCAGTTCGAGTGAACAATCACTCGGCGTGTGGCCGCCGCGCGGCACGATGCGCACGGTGCGTCCACCAAGATCGATGTCGAACGTACCGGTTGCCGGTATCATCGCGGCATCCTTCAGCGCGTCGCTGCGCGACGCCTCCGCCGGCGTATTGCGTTCGAGTATGAGGCCGCGCGTGGCGGACGTTGCGTGGACGACGGGCTTGTTGTCAGCAGTGAGATAGCCGGCCACGCCGTTGGCATGGTCAGCATGGTAGTGCGTGAGCACCACGTGCGTCGGCCAGCGACCTGTGAGTTCACGCGCCTTCGTTGCCAGCCATTGAGCCCCCTGCGGCTGGTTGAAGCCTTCAATGGCAAGCACGCCGTTCTTGCCGGCGATAAGGCCACCATTGCTGAGCGTTGTCCGATCGCCGCCCAACGGCGTGGAGATGAGCGCCCAGACTCCCTCACTCACCCGCTCGAGATTTCCAAAGGGCTCGCGCGCCACCACGCGGCCGCGCGGAAGGGCCCACAGGGCGCGAGCCGTAGAGTGCGTTGCAACCGCTGCCAACGCGAGATGCGCGGAACAGGTGGCGGCTGAGGAGAGAAACTCACGACGTGAAATGCGATGCATGCTGGGCTCGGTGAAGGAGTCCATGAAACATCGACAATCACCTGCCGTCTGTTAAGCCCCGCATCTGGCCGGAATCGGCACTGGCCACGGCACTGCCGCGGCCAGTGCATGAAACGCTCATCGCATCTCGGCCTGCTGGCCCGTCGCCCGGGACTTCTTCGTCGCGCCCCGTGAGGTTGGCGCCATGTCGGCCAAGCCATCGCCGGCACTCACCTCCGCGTCGAGATTGAGGCGGCTTTCCGCAATCTGGGTGAGCAGAAGATCAGCGGCCTGCTCTTCGTCAAGCGTCCGTTGCAGCAACGCCGCGTGCTTCTCCAACCCGAGCTCGCGCGCCCACGTGCGCACCGTGCCATATCCCGCCATCTCGTAATGTTCCACGTGTTGCGCCGCGGATGCGAGACCAGCGTCGAGAACCTCGGCATCGGGCTTCTCTGCGATCAGTTCGCTCCCTTCCTTGAGGATACCCTCCATGCCGTTGCACTTCTTGCCCTTGGGGCTTACGCCAAGATCCTCGCAGATGGTCACGAGGCGCGCGACGTGTTCGCGCGACTGCTCGAGATGGTCCGTGAACGCCTGCTTCAGCCCCGTATGCGTCGCTGCCTTGATCATTTTCGGAAGCGCCTTGAGTATCTGGTTCTCGGCACTGTAGAGGTCCTTGAGTTCCTCGACATAGAGATCGTTCAGCGTTTCGAGTGCCATGGTGCCCTTCCCGTGTAATGAGTGGAACCTCCGTGTCGGCTGGGCGCGATGGAGAGGCCTGCCGCTCCTCCAAGGTGTGGCAAGAGCCAGACCTTTCTGCACGGTGCAATCCGCTTCGCTGGGCAACAGTCCCGGTACGTTGCAACGGTCCGCAACTCGGCCCCGAAGCAAGGAACGGGGAGCAGGCTCGATGAGCCTGCTCCCCGCTTCTCATGGTGGCGATGAGCCGACGACGCCGGCTTACGGCGTTGCGCCGAACGGAACCTTCCGCTTGCCCCACTCCGACGGCGGCGGCTCCTTCACGTCGCGCTTCGGAGGATGCTCCTTCAACTGCCGCATGGCTTCCTGCACGGCGCGTTCGAGCTGCGCGTCCCGGCCCGCTACCACATCCTTTGGCCAGTTCTCCACGTCGATGTCCGGCGCCACGCCGACATTCTCCACCTCCCACTTTCCTTCGCGGCCGAAGAATCCGAACCGCGGGGCGATCATCGAGCCGCCGTCCACGAAATTCGGTGTATCCGTCGTGGCCACCAGTCCACCCCAGGTACGCTTGCCTACGAGTGTGCCGAGCTTGCGATACTTGAACATGTACGGCATCAAGTCTCCGCCCGAGCCGGCCATTTCATTGATGATCATGACCTTGGGGCCCCAGATACCGTTTGCCGGGCTCGTGTATGGGTAACGCTCGCCCACTGGGTTATTGAAGTAGCCATCAAAATCGCGACCGAGCATGTCCACGATGTAGTCAGCCGCAGAACCGCCGCCGTTGTACCGCTCGTCCACCACCACACCGGCCCGATCCTGCTGTGCATAGTAGTAGCGGTTGAAGCTCTGGTATCCGGGTTGGCCCGTGTTCGGCAAGTACACGTAGGCGATAGTGCCGTGCGACACGGAGTCCACGTAGCGGCGATTGTGCTCCACCCACGCGCGCGTGCGGAGCCCCTGTTCGTTGGCGATGGGGAGCACCGTGATCTGCCGCGCCCCGTCCATTGCCGGACGATTGTTGATGGTCAGCACCGTCTGCTTGTTCGCCGTACCATCGAGCGCCTGATAGATGTTCTGCGTGGCGTTCAGCTCCTGGCCGTTGATGGCGAGCACATAGTCGCCATTGCGGACCACCACGCCTGGCTGCGCCAGCGGCGCGCGCAGCTCCGGGTTCCAGCTCTCCGCATCGTAGATCCTGGCGATGCGGTAGCGCCCGTTCTCCACCGTGAAATCGGCGCCGAGCAACCCGCCGTTCGCGCGTGGTACCTCGGGGATGTCACCACCGCGCACATACGAATGCCCGATTGAAATCTCCGAGCCCATGTTGTCGATGAGGTAGTTCAGGTCGGAACGATGCATCACGTACGGCAGCAACTTCCCGTACTCGGCCTTCATCTTCGGCCAGTCGGTGCCATGCATGTTCTTCACGTAGAGATTGTTGCGCTGGTTGCGCCATCCCTCATTGAAGATCTGCTCGAATTCGAGCTTGGGATCGATGTAGGCCCGAAGCGAGACGTTGAGGCGACCCTGTCCGGCCGTCGGCGGCGCGGGGCGGTCCGCGTCAACGAGGAAGAGCTGGCCCGCCGCTCCGGGCGCCCGGTACAGCAGCTTCCGGCCGTCGCCACTCATGACGTACTGCGCAACGCTCTGCGCGAATACACCGGTACGGCGCGTGGAAAGCTGGTAGCGGTGCAGCGTGCTGGCGGCAGCGCCACCGGCAGCCGCATCGGCTGGGGGTGCTTCGCTGGCACCCGATGCCGGAATGGGCTCGAGAAAAAACACGGTCCCGGCCACGCCAGCGTGTAGTTGGGAATATTCCCGAAGTGCCACGTTCTGCACCGGGATGATACGCTGCTGTAGTCCGTCGTAATCGATGCGAACAGTGACCGCGCGCGCGCCAGCGGCGCGCGACGTGTCTCCCGGTGCACGTGCACTGTCGGCACGGACGCGAGGCGCCGCACTGTCCGGCCGGGCGGGTGCCTGGCCCGGCTCGCGCGGAGCCGCACCAGCGCGAGCAGCCTCTTCATCACTCTCGGGCAGGAGCGGGGATGGCTCGGTCGACGACAGAATGGCGAGATACAGCCCCTTCGTCTCGGGTCGATCGTACGCCGACATGTCGAGCAGCGATGACCGCAGCGCGTAGTTCGTGGACGCAAGGAACCAAAGATACTTGCCGCCGGCATCCCAGGCGGGATTGGTCGCATCCGCCAGGCCGTCGGTAAGTTGGTGCTTCTGGCCGGTCGTCACGTCAAAGGCAAAGATCGCGCGATACAGCGAGGGCAGCCGCTTCGGGTAGGCCACATAGCGGGAGTCGGGACTCCACACCGGAATGATGGAGCGCTCGCCCTTGAAGTAGGGGTCCGTATCGGCCACCGTGGCCTTGCCCGTACCCACGTCCACCAGCCACAACCGAAAATGCGTATCGTGGAACGCAATCCGCTTTCCGTCCGGCGACCACGCCGGTGTGTACGGCCGGCTCGGCTCCGGAAGGTTGATCTCCCGCGGCGGCGCCAGGCCGTCCTGTCCCGCGATGTACAGCCGGTACTCGCCGGACTTGTCGCCGAAATAGGCCACCGACTTCCCGTCGGGCGACCACACCGGCCAGATCTCGGCCGATCCGCTGGAGTTGGTGATGTTGCGGACGTCGCCCTTTTCGGCCGGGATGGTGAAGATCTCTCCGCGCGCTTCCACCGCGGCGCGTTTGCCTGTGGGAGACAGCGCAAGACTCACGATGCGATTGCCCACGTCCTTCCACGCGGGCATCATCCACGGAAAGTCACCGACGGCCGAGATGTTCACCACCTGATGCTTGCCGCTCTGCGGATCGAGTGTCTGTACATACCCACCCTGCTCGAAGACGACCGTCCCACCGCCGGCATCAAGCGCCTTGACATCGAAATCCGTGAACTTCGTCTGCTGCTTCAATTCCTTGGAGCGCGTGTTCCATGACCACACATTCGCGACACCATCGCGATCGGAGATGAAATACACGGCCTCGCCCACCCAGACGGGGTCCACATCCTTGGAGTCCGTCCAAGGCGGGGACTGCACGTCCAGCGTCGCCAGGTCTGCTACCCAGATGGGACGGTTCTGGCCGCCCCGATAGTTGCGGCGCTCCTCATCCCACGAATTGTTCATGCGGTACGCGATGCGCTTGCCGTCGGGAGAGATCTTGCCCTGGTACGCGCGCGGCATGGGCAGAGCCGTCTCGGTTCCACCCTCCAGTCCCACGGTAAACAGCCGCGGCGCACCACTCGGCGCATGCGCTGCGCGTGTTGACGAGAACACCACGAACTTTCCGTCGGGGGTCCAGCCTTGTACGAGGTCCGGACCCGGATGCCAGGTCAACCGTCTTGGCTGGCCTCCCTCAACCGGCACCACGTACGCATCGACGTTGCCGCTGTACTCCGCGCTGAAGGCGATGGTGCGTCCGTCCGGTGACAGCTTCGGATTCTGCGTCTCACCCTGAAAGCTCGTGAGCCGGCGTGCCGCTCCGCCGGCGCGATCGACGACCCAGATGTTGTTGGCATACGCGAAGGCGATATGGGTCGTGCTCACCGTGGGGGTGCGAAGCAGGCGCGTCTGCGCGTGCATTGATGGTCCAGCCGCGGACAGTGCAAGCGCTGCGACCGTGGCCGTCCTCGCGACGGTCGAAATCCTGTGGAAGGGCATCGGGGTGGTAGAAGGGGTTGGCGCGCATCTCGCGCGACACTAGCATCGCCGTTCGATAGGGATACAGCTAGGTCAACGCTCGGAGGCCCTGCCGCGTTGCGCCGGCGACGGTCCCATACAGGCGGCTACAGGCGCGCGCACGCGGACATCGCGGCCGCCCCCGCCTTGCTGCGCGCAAAATGGCATCGTACAATTTGCTCGCCCCCGCGGGCGGCCTGTGCGAAGACGCGCATCGTCGCTATTCCGAACCGCGTTTGGCTTCACCCCCTCAGCCCGGTAGACGCGGCGGGAGGTCCAATGCGCGTAGTTCCTGCGCTGCTCGTGGCATGCGTGACGGCTTCCGCCGTGGCGTGCGACTATATCAAGGAAAAGACACCGGACCTCGCAAGCTGCGGGTTGGAATACTCCAGCGGATTCCGCCCCCTCTCGGCTAACCGCGCCACGCGATTCCTCGGCAAGGTGCGAGAGGAAACGGCGCGGTGCCGCGGCGGCGACAAGACCGTGACGTATCGGAGCACGCCGTGGACCGACTGGGGGAACTACTGGGGTACGGCGGACGCATCGTCGAAATCGTTCTGGCCGTCGAAGAACCTTCGCGGGGTGAACGGCGCACTCGTTGATCTGGAATACGAGCGCGTCGAACTCATTCGCTTCAACCTCTTCGACAACAGCGGAACTTTCGAGCGCTACATCACGGGCGCCAAGGGCGCGGATGGTGCGGCGACCAAGCAGTGGACGGAAATGCGGCTGCCGCCTGGCCACCCGAGCTTTGCTGCCGTTGGCGGCAAGGGCGACCAACGCTGCACGGGCGAGTTGATCCGCTTTCGGACGCTCAGCGGCATCTGCAACGACACCCGCAATCCAGCGATGGGTTCCGCAGGGATGCTGTTTGCCCGCAACACCGAATTCGAGAACACCTTTCCCGATCGCGGGCTCGATTCCATCACGCGCAACCGGCACGGCACGCGCCTCGCGCTTCTGTCACCAGACCCGCAGGTAATCAGTCGGCGCTTGTTCACGCGCGCGCAGTCCGACAGCGCCGCGTGCAACAACGGCTACGGCAAGCCCGGCTACGCGAAGGACGCGAACTGCGACTACAAGAAGGCGCCGTTCTTCAATGTCATCGCCGCGTACTGGATCCAGTTCATGACGCATGACTGGTTCTCGCACCTGGAGGAAGGGCACAACTCCAATCAGTACATGCCGGTGGGATGCGCCACCCAGCGCAGGAACGGCGCGGACAGCGCGTTGTCGCCCGCCGACGTTGCGAAGATCGGATGTCGCCCAGCGGATCAGATGGAGCGCGCCTATGCCGCCGACTCCACGCCGCCGAAGACGTTTCACTACGGCGATCGGGACTACATGTCGCGGGCGCCGAAGACGTTCACGAATTCGAACACGGCCTGGTGGGACGGGTCGCAACTATACGGATACGACGATCGTTCCCGCATTCGCGTGAAGCGCGATCCGAAGGATCCCGCGCGCCTGGCCATGCTCGCACCTGCGACAGCAAATACCGCCGGGGAAAAGCAGGGCTATCTCCCCGTGCTCCTGCCAACGGATCCGCAGAACCCCGATTGGAGTGGCCAGGAAGCCACCGGCTTTCCGGACAACTGGACCGTAGGGCTCAGCTTCCTCCACAACGTCTTCGCCCGCGAACACAACCAGTTTGTAGACGAATTCCGGCGACAAGCCGCCGCACATCCCAATGATGACTCGGGGCTCCGGGATCCGGCGGCGCCCACGCGTCCCATCCTCAACAAGGACGTATCCGCCGACGTGCTGTTCGAAGTGGCACGACTGGTCGTGGCTGCGGAGATCGCGAAGATCCACACCATCGAATGGACGACACAGCTCCTCTACGACGAGCCCCTCTTTCGCGGGATGAACGCGAACTGGAACGGGCTCCTCAAGAAGGATGACGCGATCAAGCGGCTGATGACGGCCGTGGTGGACTCGCTACGCAAGTCCAACTCCGCCACGGCGGCGAACAGCTGGTACTCCATCCTCGCGTCGGGGCCCGGCATCGTGGGCCTGGGCAGTGGCATGGGCAACCAGAATCGGACGTGGAGCATCGGAAACGACGACGACGTGAATGGCGGTACAAACCACTTCGGATCGCCATTCAACTTCCCGGAAGAGTTCGTGACGGTCTATCGTCTGCACCCGCTCGTGCCCGACCTGCTGGAGTTCCGCGACTATCAGAAGCCCGATGAGATCCAGCTGAAGATCCCGGTGGTCGAGACATTCCGCGGAAAGGCGACGGGGTTCATGCACGACCACGGGCTGGCCAACTGGGCACTCACCATGGGCCGCCAGCGGCTGGCGCTCCTGGCCCTTCAGAACCATCCGATGTTCCTCCAGAATCTGAAGATGGACCGCCTACAGTCGCCCACCAAGCAGATCGACGTGGCGGCGCTCGACATCATCCGCGATCGCGAGCGCGGCGTTCCACGGTTCAATGAGTTCCGCCGGCAATACGGTCTCCGGCAGCTCACGAGCTTCGATGACTTCATCGACGCGCACGTTGGCACCACGACCGACGACTACAAGGAGCAGAAGAAGCTCGCCACCACGTTGCGCGAGGTATATGGCCAACACGTGTGCGACGTGAAGAAGGTCATCTCGTTGTCACAGGTGGACGAGAAGGGGAGCGCGATCAACGACTGCCTGGGTCATCCTGATGGGTCCACCGTGGACAACGTGGAAGATCTGGACACCGTGGTTGGCTGGCTCGCGGAGTCCACGCGGCCGCACGGCTATGCGATTTCTGAAACCCAGTTCGTGGTGTTCATCCTCAACGCCTCGCGTCGCCTGTACAGTGATCGCTTCTTCACCTCGAGCTTCCGTCCGGAGATATACTCCTCGCTGGGCTACTCCTGGGTGAACAACAACGGGCCCCTCGCCATGGTGGAAGCCGGCGAAGTGAATGGTCACGCGGACCAGCCCGTGTCGCCGATGAAACGTGTCCTGCTCCGAACGGTGCCCGAACTCAAGCCCGAGCTCGATCACGTCATCAACGCGTTCGATCCATGGGCGCGTGATCGGGGATCGTACTACTCGCTCGAATGGAAGCCGAGGAAAGGCGCCGAACGTGACGAGTCATTTGCGAAGCCATGATGCAATCGTGAGGAGGCAATGATCGGCGTCAGTGAGAAATCACTGGCGGTAGCCCTGGTGATGGTGCTGGCGATACCGGAGCGACTCCGGGCTCAAGGACAACCGCCGGCACCTGCTTCACAGAACGCGTCGCCGATGGTGGAGCACACGCGGCGGCACGAGCGGATTCAACCGCGAGAACTGGACGGTATCAAGCGGACGTTCGACGGGCCGATGGGGAAGCCCGTCGAACTCTTTCTTCCCGCAGGTGCCCGAGCCACAAGTGGAATGCGGCTGGTCATTCACTTTCTCGGCGCACCGTTCATCCCCGAATACGCGGTGTCGCACCTTGGCGCGGACTACATGGTCGCCGTGGTGAGCATCGGTGCCGGAAGCGGATTGTACGATCGCGCCTTCAGTGATCCTGCCGTCTACGATTCACTGCTCGCATCCATCACACGCGAAGCGTCGGCCGCGCTCCAGCGGAAGGTCTCCATAACGCAGGTGACATTGTCCGGATTCAGCGCAGGCCATGGCGCCATCCGCGCCATTCTACGCGACTCGGGCCACTTTGCACGAGTGGATGCCGTGTTGTTACTGGATGGCTTGCACACCAGTTACGTGCCCGAAGGCACCGTGATGGACAAGGGCGGTACGTTGGACGAACACAATCTGGAGGTTTGGGTGCGATTCGGGCGCGCGGCCATTCGCGGCGAGAAACGATTCCTGATCACCCATTCTGAAATCTTTCCCGGTACATTTGCGAGCACCACGGAGACAACCGACTATCTGGTGACCGCGCTTGGCCTCACGAGAACCCCGGTGCTCCAATGGGGACCACGCGGACTCCAGCAATTGAGCGAGGCAAGGCAGGGTGGCCTCGAGATCATGGGATTCGCCGGCAACAGCGCGCCCGATCACATCGATCAATTCCAGGGGATGCCGGAGTTCCTGAAGCAACTCGAGGCCAGGCGATAGCGCCTGCCACCATTCACCACAGGACGACAATGGGCTCCATCGTTCGGCGAGCGGTCATCGCGCTCGTCGCCGTCGCATCGACGGCGCGCGCACAGGCACCGGCAGCCGAGGTACGCGCCGTGACCGCGCCGCGCACTCCGCTGCCGAGCGAGGCGCAGAGTGCGGGCGTCACGAAGTTCTCCTTCATCGCGTACGGCGACAACCGCTCGCGCGTGGATGGCATCCAGCTCCAGGGCGAGCACGGGTTGGTGATTGCGTCCATGCAGCGCACCATCGCGGCACGTGCCAACAGCGCCGACCCTGTTCGCTTCGTGGTATCGAGCGGAGACATGGTGGTAAATGGTCGCGATGCGGCCATGTGGAACGTGAGCTATGTCGATCTCGTCAACCGGCTCACCGGCGTGACGGGCATACCGTTCTACCCATCGCCAGGCAATCACGACGTCACCAGTTCGATGCTCCTGTCCGATACCGCGCGCCAGCACGGACTGCGCAACTACCTCAGCGCATTTCAGCAGCTGATCCCTGCTGACGGCTCCCCTCATCGGCTGAGTGGCTATCCGACCTACGGGTTTGGCTATGGCAACACGTTCGTGCTTGCGATGGACTCGAACATCGCGGACGATACCGTGCAGTTCAACTGGATTCGCGGCCAACTGGCCGGTCTGGATCGGGGGCGGTACAGGAACGTGGCAATCGTGCTGCATCACCCGGCGTTCTCGTCAGGGCCGCATGGTGGCTTCAACGCCGAGCGTCCCACACTCGCCATGCGCGCGCTCTACATGCCGCTCTTCCGGAAGCATCATGTGCGGCTGGTGCTCGCGGGGCACGAGCACCTGTTCGAGCACTGGGTCGAGCGGTACAAGGACGGCGGTCAGAGCTACCGCATCGACCAGATCGTGAGCGGCGGCGGCGGCGCGCCGCTCTATGCCTACCAGGGCGAGCCGGATCTCCGGGAGTATACGCGGGCAGCCTCGGCCGACTCCGTGCGGCTGGAGCACCTGGTGAAACCCGGCATGAATGCCTGGGAAAATCCCTATCACTATGTCGTCGTACACGTTGACGGCGAGAAAATCCGCATCGAAGTGATCGGCGTGGACTTCGGCGCCGAATTCAGACCCTATCGCAGTCGCAGCGTGGACCTCGACGGGCCAGTCAATCCGTAGTGCGAGGTGTACGGGTGAATCGCCGTCCGTTCAGGGAACGGCGATTTCCCCGGCCAGCGACGAGATGGGCGTACCGCGATAGCTGATGTCACCGCCGTTGACCGTCGCGTGCCAGACGATCCTCCCGTCCGATGTCACTTCGTATCCCGCCATCGGGCCGACCGCACCGGCAAAGCCGTCCCGTATACCGAAGTACACAAAGGTGTTGCCGTTCGGCAGCCGCCGCGCCGCCCCCACGTACGGATCATACTGATCCGACGCGGGGCTGAACGACCACACGAGGTGCCCGCTGCCAGCCTTGAGATCGAACGCGATCTCCGCCGCGCGTGAATGATGCGCGGCGCCATCACGGCCATTGTCGAAAACCAGCAAGTGTCCGTTCGGCAGCACGGACGCGGTGTGCTGTCCCTGGAACACGGCATTTGAATCGAGCACCACACTGCTCCCGCGGCCCCCGATTCTCCATTCCAGCGACTTCCAGTCAGGCGCAATGGATACGACCTGACTCAACCAGTTGAGCGACAGGATCACATTCCCATGATCGCCGAGTGACAGGGAATTCCCGTGAAGCCAATCGGAAGCAACTGACCGGGTGCCGCGGTCCACAGCGGGGTCGTAGAAGTCGAACGCGCTCCATCGCTTCACCAGGGAACCAGACTCCGGATTCCATTCCCAGATGGCCTCGCCGGCGACCAGGGTACTGCCAAGTACGTCCGTGGCAACGGTGCGTGTCTCCTGCGCGATGAAGAGCAGGGTGTTCGATGCGGTCGCAATCACGTCGTGATGCGGCGCGCGATCACCGTTCGCGAGCGGGTCGAGCTCGTGCACCACCTGCCCCTGCGGCGTGACCTCGAACAGGCCATAGCCGGCGTCAATGAACACGAAGTTGCCGTTGGCGCGCCGCGTGAACCCTTGCGGCGTTCCTCGCGTTGCCCAATGCCACACCGGCTCGCCAGCAGAGTTCACTGCAACGAAACCCTTGAAGGTGCCGCCGACTTCGAGCATCACGAGTGGCTCGCTCATGGCACCCGTGGCCGAGATCGACAATTCACGAAGGCCGCCCACGAGGGCCGGAACGCCAACCGACCCGTGGATCGGCTTTCCTTCCTCCCCGGAAATGCTCAGTGCCGCGACATCGTATTGGTAAACCAGACCAGGCCTGAGCTGCTGAAGCACCAGTGCCACACCAGCAGCCGGAGCCTCCGTTCGCATCATCAGCTTGTGCGCCGGGTCGTTCCAGTAAACCACGGAAACCACCGCCGGTGCATTGGGCTGCACATGCAAGACGATGTGGTCGTCGGCCGTGGTGTCGGCGGAAACAGCCCGCACCGCCGGCAGCGGTGCGAGATCGGTGACGTGTCCATCACACGCCGCCAGCAACACGGTGCCGGCGCACAGGACCATCAGACAGAGTCGGTCGTTCACAGCTCGGGTCGGTTCGTAGTTCAGCCGGCCCGGAGAGCGTCGTCGCCGCTCCGTGCAATGCTCCGCACCGCCAAGGAACGGCGGAGGAGCACGCTAGCATCCTAACACGCCTGAGGACGGTGTGGATGCAGAAATGTTAACAAATATTGGAAATCCAAGACAATTCTTGGATTTCGCGCCGGAATTGGTGACCTCCGTCACGTTTACGGACCCGACAGCAGAGGATGAGGCGGACCGACGGCTCCAGTGTAAAGATCAGACCGCTAGCGCGCAGCCGACGCAAGGCACGACAATACTTCATCGGCCGCTTCCCGCGTGCTGCGCGTACCCCCCACGTCCGCCGTCCGCGCGCCCGTCCCGATCGCATCCCGCACCGCAGCATCCACCGCGGCGGCCGCGTCGCCAAGGCCAAGCGAATACCGAAGCAGCAATGCAACACTCAAGATCGTACCGACCGGATTGGCAATACCGCGCCCCGCAATATCCGGCGCCGAACCATGAATCGGTTCATAGACGCCCACTCGCGTGACGCCATCCTCCCGAAGCGCGCCGAGTGACGCTGATGGAAGTAGCCCGATGGAACCGCAGAGCACGGCCGCCTCATCCGTGAGAATGTCCCCGAACATGTTCTCGGTAACGATCACGTCGAAGCGCGCGGGATGCGTCACAAGGTGCATGGCGCAGCTGTCCACCAGCACGTGATCGAGCTTCACATCGGGATACTCGTCGGCCATGATGCGCGTGGTCACCCGTCGCCACAGCCGCGACGTTTCCAGGACGTTGGCCTTGTCCACCGACGTCAGGCGACCCTTCCTGCTTCGAGCGAGTTCCGCAGCCATGCGCACGATCCGTTCGACCTCAGCGGTGTCGTACACACACAGGTCATGCGCGCGCTGTCCCCCGCCAGGAAGGTCCTCCACACCCTTGTCGCCAAAGTAGATCCCGCCAGTGAGTTCGCGCACCACGAGAAGATCCACCCCCGCCAACCGCTCGGGCCGCAAAGGCGACACATCGAGAAGCGACGGCTGTGGCGCAACGGGACGCAGGTTGGCGTACAGCCCGAGCGCCCGGCGGATCCCAAGCAGCCCCTGCTCCGGGCGCACGCGCGCAGACGGGTTGTCCCACTTCGGGCCACCCACCGCGCCGAGCAACACGGCGTCGGAGCCCCGGCATGCGGCGACCGTCTCGTCAGGGAGAGGAGAGCCCGTCGCATCGATGGCCGCGCCGCCGATCAACGCATCCTCGAAGGCGAAACTCACCTCCGCAAGCTCCGCCACAGCCTGAAGCACCCGCTTGCCTTCGGCCACGACTTCAGGTCCTATCCCGTCACCGGCAAGGAGCGTAATCCGGTAGGTGCGTGGTGTCATGGAACTCATGAAGTCTCGAGCGCTCGCGTATCGATGGTTGGGGAATGCCGCCGGTCATACGTATCCACGTCGGCCGCGGCATCCAGGAGAAACTGCATCTCGTTCGTGTTGTTGAGCAGACAGTATCGCGAGAAGGGAGGAATCGAGAAAGGCACGAGTTCTCCATCCGGCAACGACAGTGTCCCTGCCTCGAGGTCCACGCCAACCCGCGCATCGCTTGAATCATCCGCCATCAACCGCGCAAGCACGGCGGGCGACACCTGAACGGGGAGAAGCCCATTGCCGAGTGCATTGCCACGAAAGATGTCCGCAAATGCCGAGCTGATGACCACCCGAAAACCCGCGCCGGCCAGCGCCCACACGGCATGTTCGCGCGACGACCCGCACGCAAAGTTGTGGCCCGCCACCAACACTTCAGCTCCCCGCGCACTCGGCGCGTTGAGCATAAAGTCCGGATTGGGCGCACCGTCGGCGAGATAGCGCCAGTCGAAGAACGCCTTCGGACCAAGGCCCTCGCGATCGGTGGTCGTGAGAAACCGCGCCGGGATGATCTGGTCGGTGTCCACGTTGTCCCGAGGCAATGTCACGTATGTGGACGTGAACCTCCACGCCGCTCCGCCCGCGTTCATGATGGCACTCCCGTCAATGTTCGTGGATCGGTGATCATGCCCGTTACGGCCGCCGCCGCCGCCGTCAGGGGACTCGCGAGCAGAGTGCGGCCTCCGGTGCCCTGTCGTCCCTCGAAATTCCGGTTGCTTGTCGACACGGCCAACTGGCCCGCCTGTAACTGATCGCCATTCATGGCAATGCACATCGAGCAACCGGACTCCCGCCATTCCGCTCCCGCATCGATGAAAACGCGATCGAGCCCTTCGGCCTCTGCCTGGCGCTTCACCTGCTGTGAGCCCGGCACAACGAGCACGCGCACATGCGGCGATACCCGGCGTCCGCGCAGGATACCGGCGGCATCGCGCAGGTCGGAGATGCGCGAGTTCGTACAACTGCCAACGAACACGACATCCACTGGTGTGCCGGCCAACGGCCGTCCCGGCGTGAGTCCCATGTAGTGCAGCGCGCGCCGCGCGCCTTCGCGGTCGCTCGCATCCGCGAAATGCTCAGGATCCGGGATCCGCTCCGTGATCGACATCCCCATACCAGGATTTGTGCCATAGGTGATCATCGGTGCGAGCGCGGCGCCGTCCAGCGTGATGGACTGGTCGAAGGTCGCCCCTCGATCAGTGGCGAGGGTCCGCCAGTCCGCCACGGCGGCGTCCCACGCCTCGCCCCGAGGCGCGTGCGCACGTCCCTTCAAGTACGCAAAGGTGGTGTCGTCGGGGGCGATCATACCCGCGCGTGCGCCGGCCTCGATGGACATGTTGCACACGGTCATGCGCTCCTCCATCGACAGCGCCCGGATAACGGCACCCGTGTATTCGATGACGTGACCCGTCGCGCCGCCAACGCCGAGCCGCGCGCAGATGGCAAGGATCACGTCCTTGGCGCTCACCCCCCACCCCAGCGCGCCGTCCACTCGAACCTCAAGCGTCTTCGGCTTCGTCTGCAACAGGCTTTGCATGGCTAACACGTGCGCCACCTGCGACGTCCCGATCCCGAACGCGAGGGCACCGAACGCGCCATGCGTGCTGGTATGGCTGTCACCACACACCACCGTCATACCGGGTTGGGTGAGGCCGAGTTCGGGGCCGATCACGTGGACGATGCCTTGTCGGTGGTCGCCCAGCGCGAGCAACGGCACACCGAACTCCGCGCAGTTGTCTCGGAGTCGCTCCACCTGCGCCAGACGCGCACTGGTGGCTGAGTCGAACATGGGCAACGCCGCGAACCCTCCACGTGTGGTGGGCGTGGAGTGATCCATGGTCGCGATCGTCCGATGCGGGGCACGGACGCGAAGACCACGTTCGCGCAGCTCCGTGAACGCCTGGGCCGACGTGACTTCGTGGACGAGGTGCAGATCCACATACAGCACGGCCGGCGTCGACTCGGTCTCCGCGCGAACGATGTGGCGGTCCCACAATTTCTCGAAAAGTGTGCGAGGGGCCGTCATGCAGGCACCGGTTCCATGGAGGGCATCCCGACGGGGACAGCGGCATGGCCGTCCGGGAAGGCAGCTCGGCCAGCCAGCTCTCGGGAGTAGAGCAGGCTGTTGATCGCATCCACATACGCCTCGGCGGATGCCGTCACGACATCGGTATGCGCGCCATGACCGATGTGCGTACGCGCCGTGTGGAAGTCCTTCACGCGGACCGTCACTTCGCCAAGTGATTCGTGCCCCTCCGTCACGTTTCGCACGGTGAATCCCTGCAACTCCACGGCTTCGCCGATCACCGCGTTCACCGCCTTGCAACTGGCATCCACCGGACCGCTGCCGGTGCACGAGGCCACATGGCTCGCGCCATCGGGCGCCTGGAGTGAGATGGTGGCCGTGGGGATCACGTGGGTACCGCACGCCACCTGCAATTGCTCGAGCCGCCAACCAGCTGGGGCGTGGTCATGCGCACCGGAGGCCAGCACGGCAAGATCCCGTTCGCCCACGATCTTCTTCCGGTCGGCCATCTCCTTGAAGCGGGCGAACACCTCGCGAAAACGTTCGTCATCGAGTTCGTAGCCCATGGACGAGAGCCGCTGGCGCAACGCATGGCGCCCGGAGTGCTTGCCCATCACGAGAGAGCTGCCGTCGGCGCCAACCGTCTCCGGCAGCATGATCTCGTACGTGGATGCGTGCTTGAGCATGCCGTCCTGATGGATGCCCGCTTCGTGCGCGAAGGCATTGGCACCGACGATGGCCTTGTTTGGCGCGACGTATGCCCCCGTGCATGAGGACACGATCCGCGAGGTGCGCATCAGCTCGCGCGTGTCGATGCGCGAACGCGTGCGAAAGAAGTCGGGGCGCGTGTGCAGTGCCATCACGACTTCCTCGAGGGGTGCATTGCCCGCGCGCTCGCCAATGCCGTTGATGGTGCACTCCACCTGACGCGCTCCGGCGCGCACCCCCGCCAGCGAATTCGCCACCGCGAGCCCGAGGTCATCGTGACAATGGGTGGAGACCACGATGCCCGGCGACCGCGCAGCCAGCGCACACACGCGCGCGATGAGGTCGTGATACTCCGTTGGCGTGGCATAGCCCACAGTGTCGGGGATGTTCAGGGTGGTCGCACCGGCTTCGATGACCGCAGCGAGCACGTCGAGCAGGTAGTCCACATCGGAGCGCGTCGCGTCCTCGGGGGAGAACTCGACATCGCCTACGCAGGCGCGCGCAATGGCAACGCATTCGCGAGCACGGTCAATCACCTGCGCACGCGTCAGCCGCAGCTTGTGCTGGAGATGGATGTCCGACGTGGCGATGAACAGGTGAACGCGTCGCTTTGCGGCCGGCCCGATGGCATCGAGGCAGGTCCTGATGTCCGCCTCGTTCGCGCGCGCGAGCCCGCAGATCACGGGACCGTCGGCACGCCCGATCTGCTCCGCGATCGCGCGCACGGCCTGCGCGTCGCCAGGGGACGCCGCAGGAAAACCCGCCTCGATGATGTCCACGCCGAGTACCGCGAGCTGGCGCGCCACTTCGAGTTTCTCCTCGCGTGACATCGTGCAGCCGGGCGCTTGTTCACCATCACGAAGCGTGGTGTCGAATACACGGACGTGATCGGGCGCGCCCTGCGCCGTGGCCAAGTCGAGGGTCACGGCTCGCCGTCAGCCTGTGGGCAGCCGCCTTCATGCGCCGGCTGGGGCGGCTCGGATGCCGGTGCGTCTCCACCTGTGCGTGGCGACGGACGGGAGCCACCGTGTCGGCTCGGCGAACCCGTGGGCCGCACGAAGGAGAAGTACGAACTCTGGAACTGAGGGGTGAACGAATACATGAGACAGGCCGCAGAAAGGGGTGATGGGACTCCCGGGCTGCGCGAGGCTCGTTGCGAACACTCTCCGGCATGCATGTCGATGGGACAAACTGAAACGGCCCCTCCTACGACATGCGTAGGAGGGGCCGTTCGCGACGCTGGCGTCGCGCTACTCGGGTAATCCTCCCATGCACGAGAGCCCGCGACCAATAACAACTTGGCCGAGGGCACTGGTAAGGAGGAGGACCGTCGAGCGATGCATGGAGTACAGTATCGGTTGGCAGCGGCCGAGAGTCAAGTGCCCCCGAAGTGATCAGGGCAGGAAGAGCCCAATGACCTCGCCACGTCCGATGTCGCCGAAGTAGTCCGTAACGTCGACGTCATCGAACGCCGCAATGACGGCGTCGCGCTCATAGGGGATGCCGAAGAGCTTCGCCTCCAGGTCGGCAACGTCGAAGCGGCCCATGAAGTCGCCGAATACGCGGATGAAGGCGATGCGGCCTTCCTTTACATCCAGCCGCACGTCGATCTCACCGGCGGGGAAGCGTTGCGCGCGCTGGACGTTGAACGGCGGATTTTCGCCGTAGTTCCACTTGTGCGTGCCATACTTCTGCGTCAGGAGTTCGCGCACTGCAGCCCAGTCGGAATCGCCGAGATCGAGCGTGGGGATTTGCGCATGGTCGCGCGTGCCAAAGATGCGTTCGAGAATTCGCTCGCGGAGTTCATCAACGGCGAGTGGCGTCGCAAGGAACTCACTGATGTTCGCGACGCGACTGCGAATGGATTTCACTCCCTTGGATTCCACCTTGCCGGGCCGAGGGCGCAGGGCGGCCGTAACGTCGTCGAGGTTGGAATCGAGTAGCAGCGTGCCGTGGCTGAACATGCGGTCGGTTGTCGCGAACTGTGCGTTCCCCGAGATCTTGCGGCCGTCGGCGAGGATGTCATTGCGACCGCCGATTTCCGCGGGCACGCCGAGGTCGCGCAACACGTCCACCACGGGGCCGTTGAACCGGTCGTACCGATTGAAGCGACCCTTCACGTCGCGCGTCATGAAGCTGAAATTCAGGTTGCCATGATCGTGATAGACCGCGCCACCGCCGGAAATGCGGCGCACCACCTTGATGCCTCGTTCGGCCACAATGTCGGAATTGATCTCCTCTACCGTGTTCTGGTTGCGACCGATGATGATGGCCGGCGCATTCACGTAGAAAAGGAGAAGATCATCCTCGCCCATGCGATTGCGGAGGACGTATTCTTCGAGTGCGAGATTCAGGTGGGCATCGGTGACGCCACGATTGTCGACATACAGCATTGGTGAAATATGCCGGGGCGCCCTCATCGTGTCACTCGTCCCGCATCTCGGCAAAAGGCGTGATGCCCAGCCGCACTTGCATGCTGTACGCAACGCGATGGCCGAGTGTCTTCATGCGTTCGGCGTTCGGGCCGCAGTAGCGGGCATCAATCGTCTCCTCGAGGGCGCGCATCCAGTGGTCAAAGCTCTGCGCGGTGAGGCCGCGCATCTCGAGGTGTGGCTTGAAGGCGTTGTCGCTGTATCGACCCGTGTGAAACATCATCGTGGACCAGAAGGCGACGATGCGGGGCATGTGCGCGGCCATGTCCAATGGGGCGAAATAACTGGCGAGCACAGGATCGGCGCCGACACGGGCGTAGAATGCCACGAGGAGGTCGGAGAGACCGGCGTCATCGAGATCGGTGCCCGGCTGGGGCGGCGGGCTGCCGGACGGCGGGGCCGGGACAGTGATTCGCAGATTCCGCATACCGAAGGATAGCGGCCTTCCGCCCAAGCCGCGGCGAGGATAACGCGAAGGTGACGATTCCGTCATCTTCGGCTTTGTTACAATGTTTTCTCTCCAGAATGACCAGGCGATCGTCGAGCCTATGTGATAGCGGCGGATCGAGCACTGAGTGCACTTCCTCATCGCGCGAGCGACGCTCCTGCCGATCCTCCGCTCCCTCAAACTCCGTTTACGATGCAGTGGTTTGACAATCTGAAGATTTCACGGAAGCTTGCGCTTGCTTTCGCCGGGACCGCCGGTGTGGCGTCGCTCGGACTGATCGCGGCCTTGGTCACGTTGAATTACGTGAGCGTGGGTTACGACGGCATCCTGAATCACGAGGCGACCAACCGCGCACGTGCGCGCGAGGTGCAGGGCGCGTTCAAGCAGGAGGTGCAGGAGTGGAAGGATCTGCTGCTTCGTGGAGCGGCCCCGGCTGACTTCACCAAGTACGAGGGGCAGTTTCGGCAGCGTCAGGCCGAGGTGCGGTTGCGCGCCGACACACTGTCCGGGCAGAACACCGACACGGCCAGCCTCGCCCTGCTCACGCGTTTCGCCACAGCGCACGACGAGCTCGCACGAGCATATGACGTCGGCATCGTGGCGTTCCGCGCCGATACCGCGAAAGCGCCGTTCCCGATCGACAGGATGCTGCGCGGCAAGGATCGCCCCGTCTCAGCCATCCTCGACACGCTGGTGGACCGCAGCACGCAACTCAGCGAGCGTGCCATCGCGAGCCAGCATGCCACATCCTCGAAGACGATCACGATTGGCGTTGCTGTCGCAATCCTCGTGGCCCTGACCTCGCTGTTCATCTGCGTCGTGCTGACACGTCGCCTCTCGGGTTCCATTCGCCGCATCGCCGAGCGCGTGGAATCACTCGGGAATGAGAGCGTCGCCGGCCTCGCGTCAATCGCCGACGGGATGGCGAGAGGCAATTTTGCAGAAGTCGCGGTGCCCGTCACCGCCGCACTGGCGGCGTCGGGCACCGATGAACTGGGTGACCTCGCGCGAAGCGTCAATGCCATCATCGGCCAGACCATGGAGTCCGTCACGAAGGTACGCAACGCGCAGTCTGCAGTGCGCGACGTGCTCGGCGAAGTGCAGCGACTTGTGAGTTCTGCCGAGGCTGGCGCGCTCGGCGAACGCGGAGACGCCGCGCGTTGCGACGGTGAGTACGCCAAACTGGTGCGTAGCATCAACCACCTCCTCGATAGTGTCGTGACGCCCATTCGCGAAGCATCGGATATACTTGCAAGCGTCGCATCCCGTGACCTCCGGCGGCGCATGCGCGACGACCTGAAAGGCGAGTTTGCCCAACTCGCAACCTCGTTGAATGAAACCATGGCGCAACTGAACCAGGTGCTGTCCGACACAGCGGTGGCCGCCGATCAGGTGTCCTTCGGCGCTGAGCAGATCAATGACGCAAGCCAGAATCTTGCGCGCGGCGCCGCCGGCCAGGCCTCCGCATTGGAAGAAACCGCTGCGAGCCTCACCGAGATCACGTCCATGGTGGCGCAGACAACGGAGCACGTCGCGTCCGTACAGCGCCTCGCTGACACGGCGCGCACAAGCACCATTCGCGGCGCCGAGGCGATGGATGCCGTCACGAAGTCCGTAACCGACGTAGCAGCAGCCTCGCAGTCCACGGCCAGAATCGTGAAGACCATCGACGAGATTGCCTTCCAGACCAATCTGCTCGCACTCAACGCCGCAGTGGAAGCGGCACGCGCAGGCGATGCCGGGAAGGGCTTCGCGGTAGTGGCGGACGAGGTGCGAAGCCTCGCGCTTCGTTCAGCGGAAGCGGCGAAGCAGACGGCGACACTCATCGCGGAAGCGCTGTCGAAGGCAAAAGAGAGTGCCTCCACCACCGAAGGCGCCCGCGCGCTCATCGCCGCAATCCGCGATCAAGTCTCCCAGATTACGCAGGTTGTCACACAGGTGGCCGCCGCAAGCCAGGAACAGCGCCGCGGCATCACCGAGATCGGCGAGTCGATGAACCGCTTGAACGCGATGACGCAGACGACCGCCGCTACCTCGGAGGAAGCGGCGGCATCGTCCGAGGAGCTCTCGGCACAGGCGGACGAGTTGCGGGCACTCGCATCAGCGTTCCAGCTCGCGGATGCTCAGCACGCACGTCAACTCCACCGGCCGGGGGATAGTCGCGCCAGTACACCGCACGCAAAGTCTTCACGTCCAGCGCGCCGGTTGGCGTCACTTGTCGGCTGATCTGTCGGCGTCGTTCACCGTCCACCGGGTTTGCCTTCGTGACATGGCCATACGGACCTCAGCGGCCCGCGTACGGTTTCACACCCCGAATGCCAGACTGACCTGGATAGCGGCGTCCCAGATAGCGGTGAATGTCTGGTACTGAATAGCGAATGTCTCTCAGAGGCCGGCTGATGTCCGCTCCGCGCCGCCGAATGCTTGCCGCGCCGGGGTGAATGATTGCCGAGCACCGGCGCATGCGGGTCGAGCACTTGTGGACGCTTCCCGACCATCGGCGGATGCTTGCCGCATACCGACGAATGCGTGACATGCATTGTCGAATGCCTGCCGAGGACGAGCGAACACTTGCCTCGCACTGGCGAATGTTTGCCGAGCGTTGGCGAATGCTTGCCATGAACTGGGCAATGTCTGCAGAGCATTCACGAATGTCTGCCAAGCAAGGGTAAAAGCTTGCCTTTCACCGGCGAATGTCTACCGAGCATTGGTGAATGCTTGCCATGAACTGGGCAATGTCTGCAGAGCATTCACGAATGTCTGCCAAGCAAGGGTAAACCTTGCCTTTCACCGGTGAATGTCTAGCGAGCGTTGGTGAATGCCTGCCGAGCACTCGCGATTGCTTGCCTGGCACCGATCAATGTCCGCAATGCATTGATAAAAGTCTGACTTGAACTGGCCGATGTCTACCTGAGACTGATCAATGTCTACTTGAGACTGATCAATGTCTACCTGAGACTGATCAACGTCTACCTGAGACTGATCAATGTCTACTTGAGACTGATCAGTGCGTCTCACACCGCGGAAAATACTCGTCTGATACTGAATGGAGTGACTCACACATTGAACGGGGCGTCCCGCACATCGAACGAAGCGGCCTCTACGTCGAACGAATCGTTTCAGGCATTGGTAAACCTGCGCCGAAGATTAAAAAGAGCGTCCTGCACCTTGGCGAAGCCGCGCTAGGCACCGGCGAGAACGAACGACACGCTGCCGAAAGCGAACCAGACATCGGCGGGAAGAAGTCAGGTACCGGCGAAGCTGTCACACACATTGGACGGAACGAGCCATGCCGTGAATGGGCTGTCCTGAACATTGCATGCGATGAGCGACACCGTGCGCAAGACGCCCGACACGTTGAACGAGGCGTCCAAAACGACGCATGGGACGGCCCCCACGAATCGTGAGCCGTCCCACACGAATAATCAGCCGTCACCACCGAAAAATGTGCCGGTGCAGGTGGCGTCAGGGCACCGCCACGGCCTGCGTGAGCGACGCCGTCAACCCCTTCGCATCCGTAACGGTCAGCATCACGTTGAACGTACCGGACGAAGGGTACGTCTTCCTTGTTGCGCCTGTCGGATGCGCTTCGCTCTTCCCGTCGCCCCATGTCCACGCATACGACGTGAGCGCGGAGCTGCCCGTCGAACCGGTTCCGTCGAACGCGCATTGATGCGGGGCAAGACCTGCGCACGTGAACGTGAATCGTGGCACTGGTGGTGTGTTCACCGGTGCAGCCGTGACAGTAACCGAGCTTGTGATGATGCCGGTTGCACCCAGCGCGTCGTGCACGGTGAGGGTGATGGTATGTGTCCCCACCGAGAGCGTGCTCGTGGAGAAGGACACGCCCGTTCCGATCGCTCCGTCGCGACTGCTCGTCCATGCCAGCGACGCACCCGCGAGCGCGCCATCCTCAACGTCTGTTCCGGTCCCCGCAAATGATACCGGGGACCCCTGAACGAACGAGGCACCAACCGCCGGCGAGGTGATTGCTGCGACCGGAGGCTTGTTAGGCACCGGTACCTGCTTCGTCACGCTGTTGGTCCGGCCCGCCGCATCGGTAACCGTGAG
>JBDUCM010000190.1:0-9294 GCA_040003455.1 bacterium | reverse complement strand
CCCAGGCGAAGAAGCTGGCGGAGATGTTCCGCAAGAACTTCGAGAAGTTCGGCAGCGTGGCTGACGCGATCAAGTCGGCTGGCCCGCAGGGATGAGGACAATCGCTGGGTAAGGCGGTACGTGAGGACCATGTCCTTCTCGATCATTCGCGATCCGCTGTGGAATAACATCCGCGTCGATCCACTGGCCATGCGGCTGGTGGACACGCGGGTGTTTCAGCGGCTGCGCTACGTCAGGCAGCTGGGTCTCGCGTACCTCGTCTATCCGGGTGCCAGCCACTCGCGCTTCGAGCATGCGTTGGGCGCGTACCATCTCTCGCGCCGCGCGTTATCCCTGTTCGACGAACGCGACCTGACACTCGGCGTTGGCCGCGACGATGGAGTCATCGTTCGCTACGCTGCGCTCCTGCACGATATTGGACACTATCCGTTCTCGCACGCTCTGGAGGAGATTGGCGCGCTACACCATGAAGAGGTGGCGCGTCCGCTCATCATGGGTGGCGAAGTCGCCGATGTGTTGCGATCCGAGCTTGGCGACGACGCGCCTGCACGGATCATGGCGCTCATTCGCGGACAGAGCGAGAGTCCGCTGCAAGGCCTCATCTCTGGTTCGCTGGATCTCGACAAGATCGAGTACCTCAAGCGCGATGCGTTCATGTGCGGGGTGAATTACGGCGACATCGACGTTGACCGGTTGCTCAATTCGCTCACCATCGTGGATGACCCGGAGCGAGGTACGCAAACGGTCGGCATTTCCGAGAAGGGGCTCTCGGCGCTGGAGTCGCTCCTGTTTGCGAAATATCAGATGTACCGCAACGTGTACTGGCACCATGCGGTGCGAAGTGCGACGGCGATGTACAAGCGGCTGGTGGATGGCGCCCTGCGCGCCGGATCGCTGAGCGCAGAGACCCTCGCCGCGTTCACGGACGAAGGACTCTTGCACGAGCTGGCGACGCGTGCTCCTACGCCACTGTTGTCGGCACTGCGCGAGCGACGCTTGTACAAGCGCATTTTCGAATGCCCTGCCGCGGAGTTGCCGGCGGGGATTGGCGAGTGGATTGCGGACGATCGTGCGCTGGTGATCGCGGTGGAGGATCAGCTCGCGCGGGAACTGCATCTCGACGCGGGCGAATTGCTGCTCGACTATCCGACCAAGACGCAGATGCTCGGACTGGACATCCCCGTGCGTCGCCGGAATGGGAGTGTCCGCCGGCTCACTGCCGAGGGATGGGAAGGGGCGGTGAACCTTCCGAAGCTTTCGGAGGAGCTGTACGGGAGCGCGCGCTGGTTGCGCGTGTTTGCGGTGCGCCGGGTTGATGTGTCGCGGGCGGCGATCGTTCAACTGGCTTCGCTGGATGCTGGCGAGGTGCGCGCAAAGCTTCAGCGGGGGGCGCTGCTGACGGGGTAAATCCGCCAACCCGTCATCAGTCCTTCGTTGTCCGTCGCGAGTTTGCCTACCTGTTTTCCGTGATTCGTTATCCGTAATCCGTAATCCGTAATCCGTGATCCTCGGCGTGGTGCACGCGAGGCGATGGGGCTTGCCGTTCCGCCGTTCCGCCTGACGGACCGCGAACGACGAATCACGGAAACGGAAAACGGGTCGGCAAACTCGCGACGGACAACGAAGGACGGATGACGGGCCTGAATTCAGCGCGCGCCGTTCTCTTCGCCGGCGAGTTTGTCCCGCCCGCGTGCCTCGGCGAGTTTCCGCGCGATGCCGCGATAGTAGCCGGCGTCGTCGGGTTTCCCCTGTGTTTCGAGGGAAATGGCCGCCAGCTCGAGTGCGTACAGGATGTTGCCCAGGTAGAGCTGCGCCAGCGATGCGACGGTTTCGTCAGCCAACCGTGCGCATCTCCACCGTACGGTCGTCCGTGGCCGGCGGGTCGCCGAGGAGCTGGACGATGATCGCGGTGATGTTGTCGAGCCCACCGCGTCCGTTTGCTTCGGAGATGAGCGCCTGCACCTTGCGCTCCGGCTCGGCGCGTGAGCCGAGGAGCTGTCCAAGGCGGCGATCGTCGACCATGCCGGTGAGGCCGTCGCTTGCAACCAGGAACAGGTCGCCCACGCGCGCTTCGCCGCGGTAGACGTCGGGTTCGACGTCCGGGCTGGCTCCCACGCAACGGGTGATCACGTTGCTGTATGGATGATAGCGAGCCTGTTCGGGGGTAAGGAATCCGGCGTCCACCTGTTCCTGAACGTACGAATGATCCTTGGTGAGCTGCTGTAGTGTGCCGTCGCGCAGCAGGTAAACGCGGGAGTCGCCGACCTGTCCGATCATGTAACGCGTGCCGGAAACGAGCAGGACGGATGCCGTGGTGCCCATCCCCTGCTTGTCCACTTCGGTGAGCGTGCGATCGTGGATGGAGCGATTGGCCTTGCGCAGTGTGCTGCCGACGAGTTGCGCGACCTCTTCCGTGTCGAGGTTGATGATGCCGGTCAATTCCCGTTGGACGATCTGGACCGCCATCTCGCTGGCGACTTCACCCGCCGCGTGGCCACCCATGCCATCCGCGACGATGAAGATGCCCCGGGCGTCGTTCACGTCCACCGTGAAATTGTCTTCATTGCCGGACCGGATCATTCCGACGTCCGTGCGGGCTGCGTAGAGAAGCTTCACGCGCGTCCCTTCAGGACGAAGAATGCCGCGCCAGCGACGACGAGTACGACCACGATCCAGATCCAGGCGGGAATGCCGCCCTTGGCTGCTGTGGGAGTCGCTGCTGGCGTTGGCGATATGGTTGGCACCGGCGGGAGCGGTGTCTTCTGGGTACTGCCGGCGGGTCCGAGGGTGACCCGTGCAATGGCCTTCGTGCCTTTGGCTTCGATGTCCGAGGCGCTGCCGGCGCCAAGGACCTTGAAGCGAAATTTCATTCCACCAAATCGAACGTCCGGCGATCCTTCCAGACGTCGTTCACCGGTGACGCGATTGCCGCCAACGTAGGTGCCATTGGTGGAATCCATGTCCACAACGTACCAACCGTCCTCGCGTCGCTGGAGCTTGGCGTGGGTTTCGCTCACGCTTTCATCCTGTAGGCGGACATCGTTGTGCAGTCCCCGTCCGATATGCGAGAGCGCGTTGCGCAAGTCGAACATCGTACCCTTGGTCGGGCCTTCGTTGACCCATTCCAGCGTGGCGAGCACCGGTCGCGGATCGTCTCGCGTGGGAGCGGCCGCCGGGGTGGAGGGACTCGCGGGAACAGCGGGAGCAGCGGGCATTGAGGGCACGGGCGCCGTTGATTGCGCGGAAGCGGGTGCCACAGGGATGGCTGGCGGAACAGGCAGCGGCGCGACGGGTTCCGGCACGTCCAGAACCTCGAACATGTCCGACAACGGAAGCGTTGTCGCCGGTGCCGGCGCGGGCACAGGCTCGGCGGCCGTAACGGGAGGCACCGGAGACGCTGCGACGGGCGGCGTGGGTTTGGCGGGCAGGACGTCGGCGTAGAACCGGAATTCTTCGGTGCCGATACGAACCACGTCTGCGCGCGACAGCTTCTGTTCGCCCTGCACCCGAATACCGTTCACGAGGACGCCGTTGGCGCTCGTGTCGGTAAGGAGATACCCGTCGCCGGCAATTCCTATGGAAGCATGGCGACGGGACACCTCCGTCTCCGCGACGACCACATCGCACGACGCTTCGCGCCCAAACACCATTCCCGAGTCCGCGACCGTGTACTCCTTGCCGTCTACCAGCGAGACGAGGCGTCCACCCGACGCGGCAGTGGCGCGGGCGGCGCCCGAGCGCTTTGCACCGGCGAGCGCCGCGATTTCGCTGGCACTCACGAATTGGGTGGCACCACCCTTGGTGTCGTCCGCAAAACGCAGCTCGAGACCCGCCACCTCCACCTTGTCGCCGTGCATCAGGGGGGTTGGCTCGGCACCCAGCAACACACCGTTTACCCGCACGTGCGCTGCCTCATCCGCTCGCCGAATGGTGCTGGTGACTCCCCCATCGATAACAGCTTCCACCGGCACGGTGGAGTACCCCGGGACGACGACATCCGACCCGGCACCAGTGCCGATTCGGGTGGAGCCCGCATTGAGCGGAAACTGCTGATCGTCGAGCTGGAGGACTGGCATGTCGGGGCGATGCACTGTCAGACTGCCTTGCGGACGACGCGAACTGGGTCTCGCGACGGATGCGCGCGGGACCCAGTAGGGGCGGAAACTACCCGGCGCCCTGAGTACTGGCAAGCGCGGTCATTATAGAGTTCTCATGTCCAGCCTCCCCGGCCTGAAGCCGGTACAGCCGGTCGTACAGCCCGCCCAGCGAGCGAAGCTCGGCATGTGTGCCTCGTTCCCTTACTTCGCCGTGATGGAGTACCAGGATTTCGTCCGCCTGGACGATGGTGCTGAGCCGGTGCGCGATGGCAATGGTCGTTCGGCCGCGCATGAGCGCTGCCAATCCACGTTGGATTTCCGCCTCCGCCTCACTGTCCACGGCGCTTGTGGCTTCATCCAGTACCAGCACGGCCGGATCCGCGGCAATGGCCCGGGCAAACGACAGGAGTTGCCGCTCGCCAACGCTTACCGATGCGCCTCGCTCACCCAGTACCTGGTCCAGTTGCGAGGGAAGTCGGGCAATGACGCGGTCCGCTCCCACCCGCGACGCTGCCGACATCACGGCGGCATCGTCCAACGGTGCGTCCAATCGCAGGTTGGTCCGAACGTCCGCCGCGAACAGGAAGATGTCCTGCTGCACGTAACCGATCAGGTGCCGCCAGTCGTCCAGCGGCAAGAGACGGATGTCGACGCCATTCGCCGTAATGCGACCGCGCTGGGGCTCGTAGAAGCGCAGCAGGAGGTTCACGATGGTGGTCTTGCCGGCCCCGGTGTGTCCCACGAGCGCAATCGTGCCGCCCGGGCGCGCCTCGAGACTTACCCCTTTCAATACCCATTCAGGGTTGGGAGTGGCTTCGCCATAGTGAAACCACACATCCTCAAAGGCGATCACCACCGGGGTGGCGCGGCGGAGCAGCGCCGAACTCTCGGAGCCGACGGGCGGTGCGGCCACGTCGTCCGCCTGGGGCTCGGTGTCGAGGAGGAGGAAGATGCGCTCCGACGCGGCCATGGCTTGCTGGAGCGTGTTGAACTTGTCGGCGAGATCCTGAAGCGGCTGATAGAATCGCCGAAGCAGTTGGAGGAAGGCGGCAACAACGCCCACCGTGAGCGAGCCGGCGCCAACCCGGCGCGCGCCGGCGACCAGGAGGATCGCCAGCGCGAGTGACGTCAGGAATTCGATGGCGGGAAAGTAGAGCGCGTAAATGGTGATGGACCGGAGATTGGCGTCCAGGTGCGCCTTGTTCAAGCCGCCGAAACGCGCGGCCTCTCCGTCTTCGCGCCCAAACAGTTGCACCACGCGGATCCCGGTAATGCGCTCCTGGAGGTACGCGTTGATGCGCGCGAGGCGCGACCGAATCTCGCGATATGCAAGGCGGACGCGCTTCTGGAAGACGTGCGACGTAAGATAGACGAGCGGGATGACCGCGAGCGCGGCCAGTGCGAGCCGCCAATCCGTGACGACCATCATCACCGCAATGGCGAGGAGCGTGAAGACATCGCCCAGCCCCGCAACCACACCGGCCGTAAACAGTTCGTTCAGCGCCTCCACGTCGGACGTGACGCGAGTGACCAGTCGTCCAACGGGCGTGCGATCGTAAAAGGCAATGGACAGGCGCTGGACGTGCTCGAACAGTTGGTGCCTCAGGTCGCGCATCACGCGTTGGCCCAGCAGGGCCGTCAGGATCGTTTCGCCATATGAGCAGGCGAACGCCACGACCAGCGACGTGCCATACAGGATGGCGGACCGGACGGCCATGTCCGCGTCGTGCGTGGGCAACGCGACGTCGATCACCCGCTGCGTAAGGAAGGGCCCGACCAGCTGGAGCAAGCCCTCCAGCATCAGCAACACGAGCGCGCCCGCCATCAGCCACCGATAGGGTCGCACATATACGATCAATCGCCGCGCGAGGCGGCGGTCGTATTTCTTCGCGGTGGCGTCTTCGTCGAAATGTGGTGAAAGCGTTGCGGCCATTGGAGAATGGTAACCACGCTCGTGGCGCCGCCGCAGCGCCAGGTGCCGCCCGATTGGCCCATCCGTTGCACTAGCAAGCCTCGCATTTCAACTCATCAGCGGAGGCGGCAGTATGGGTATCGTCGCGTGGATCGTGCTTGGGCTGATCGCAGGGGCGATTGCCAAGGCGCTCATGCCGGGGAGGGACCCCGGGGGGCTGATCGTCACCATCCTCATCGGCATTGTCGGAGCCTTCGTCGGCGGATTTCTCGCGAATGCGATCATGGGCGCCGGCCTCAACGGCTTTTCGGTGTGGAGCGTGCTGCTGGCGATTGTCGGCGCGATGCTGCTGCTCTGGGTCTATCGGCTCACCATGCGCAGCCGCATGACGACCTGAGTTCATCCCCCCGTCGGTGTTTATTCGGGGGACGTCACGCTAGATTCCACCGCGCATGAAGGACAAGATCGTCGTCCGCGGCGCGCGGCAGCATAACCTCAAAGGGTTCGATCTCGAGATCCCGCGACGCACCTTTACGGTCGTCACGGGACCTTCGGGATCCGGAAAATCCTCCCTCGCATTCGATACCATCTACGCCGAGGGCCAGCGCAGGTACGTCGAGTCGCTGTCGGCGTACGCGCGCCAGTTCCTGGAGCGCATGGAGAAGCCGGACGTCGATTTCATTGACGGGCTGTCTCCAGCGGTCGCCATCGAACAGAAGAACCCGACCAAGACGTCGCGATCCACCGTTGGCACCGCTACGGAGATCTACGACTATCTGCGCCTGCTTTGGGCGCGCGTGGGCCACACCATCTGTCCGGTGTGCGGGCGGGAACTGAGGCCTGACACCGTACAGTCCGTTACGGATGCAGTATTGGCGCTCCCGTCGGGAACGCGATTCTACGTTGCGGCGCCGGTGAAGCTGTCCAACGAGGTGTCGCACGAAGTGGTGGTGGAGAATCTGCGGGCACAGGGCTTCGTGCGCATCAGCATCGATGGCGTGGTGAAGCACCTGGACGACGTGGACACCGAGAATGTGGATGTCACATTCGCCAAGGAGTTGCTGGTCATCATCGACCGGCTGACCGTGGCGGATGATGCGCGGAGTCGGCTGTCCGACGCCGTGGCCACCGCGTTTCGGGAGGGTGACGGCGATGCGAGTGTCATCTTTGCCGAGGCGGCGAAGAAGACGGCGCCGCTGCGTTTTACCGAGCGATTCCAGTGCCCGAACGACGGAACCATCGCGCCGGTGCCCACGCCACAGTTGTTCTCGTTCAACTCACCGCGCGGTGCGTGTCCGCAGTGCAACGGGTTCGGCGCCATCCTCGAATACGACGAGCGCTTGATCGTCCCGTATCCCGAGCGCTCGCTGCGGGAGGGGGCCATCGCGCCGTGGACGATGCCGCGCTACGAGAACAAGCGCCGCACGCTGGCGGAGTATGCGAAGAAGGAAGGGATCTCGATGGACGCCGCATGGGAGCAATTGCCGGCGAAGAATCGCGAACGATTGCTCAACGCCAATTCCCGCGGCTTCAAGGGCATCCTGCCCTTCCTGCGCGATCTCGAAGAGAAGCGTTACAAGCAATACATCCGCGTGTTCCTGCGGCAATACCAGACAGCGCAGGAATGCCCCACGTGTCATGGCACCAAGCTTCAATCCGAGTCGTTGCAGGTGAAGGTTGGTGGCCGCAACATCGCCGAGGTGTGCGACTATTCCGTTGGGACGCTCACGGAGTGGCTCGATTCGCTCGCACTGTCCCCGTTCGACGCTCAGGTGGCGTCGCACGTCCTCAAGGAAGCGCAGGATCGTGTGCGCTTTCTCGTGGACGTCGGGCTGAACTACCTGTCGCTCAATCGGGCGACGCGCACGCTCTCTGGCGGCGAGGCGCAGCGGATCGGTCTCGCGAACTCGCTGGGTTCGCGGCTGGTCGACACGCTGTATGTGCTCGACGAGCCGTCCATCGGGCTGCATTCGCGCGACATGGACCGGTTACTCCGGCTGCTGCTTCGCTTGCGCGATGGCGGCAACACCGTGCTCGTGGTGGAGCACGACCTGGATGCCATCCGCGCCGCAGACTACATGGTGGAGCTGGGGCCGCACAGTGGAGAGAAGGGGGGAGAGCTGGTGTTTGCGGGGCCGATGTCACGTGTGAGCGAGAGTCCGCTCACCGGCCAATATCTCAGCGGCGAGCGTTCCATTCCCGTTCCGGAAACGCGTCGTCGCCTCGGCCCGCAGTGGCTGGCGCTCAATGGCGCGCGCGAACACAACCTCAAGGGAGTTGACGTTCGCATTCCGTTGGGCGCGGTGACGGCGGTGACGGGGGTGTCGGGCAGTGGCAAGAGCACACTCATTCACGATGTCCTGATGCGTGCGCTCGAGACCAAGCTTACGGGCGAGCATTCCGCCAAGCAGCACCTGGGCGAGCGCGTGGGTGCATTCACGTCGATCTCGGGCTACGAATCGCTCGACGATGTGGTGCTCGTGGACCAGAGTCCCATTGGCAAGTCACCGCGTTCCAATCCGGTCACGTACGTGAAGGCGTTCGACGAGATCCGGCGCATCTTCGCGGCGCTGCCCATCGCGCGCCAGCGGGGCTATACGCCAGGAACCTTCAGCTTCAATGTCGCGGGCGGCCGCTGCGAGAACTGCGAAGGCGCGGGCTATCTCGAAGTGGAGATGGTGTTCATGGCCGACGTGTACGTGCCGTGCGACATCTGCGGCGGAACGCGCTTCAAGCCGGACGTGCTGGACGTGAAGTATTTCGGCAAGAGTATCACCGACGTGCTCGAACTCACTGTTGATGCGGCCATTCGTTTCTTCCCGTACGAGGAGAAACTTGGGCAGGCGTTGTGGCAACTCCAGCAGGTTGGCCTTGGGTATCTTCGGCTCGGCCAGCCGGCCACCACGTTGTCCGGTGGCGAGGCGCAACGGCTCAAGGTCGCACGCGAGCTTGCACTCGGCGCAAGGAAGAGCGGCCGCAAGCTGTACATCATGGACGAGCCGACCACGGGGCTGCATCTCGACGACATTCGCAAGCTCGCGGCCGTCTTCGACCGGTTGGTGGACGCAGGGCATACGTTGGTGCTGATCGAGCACAACCTCGACGTGATCAAGCTTGCCGACTGGGTCATCGACCTCGGACCCGAGGCGGGCGATGCCGGAGGCGAGGTGGTTGCCATGGGGCGGCCTGAGGAGATCGCGGGGGTGAAAGGATCACATACCGGCGAGTGGCTGCGCACTGTGCTTCTCGATTGGAATTTGCCTTCCGGGGTGCGCCGCGCGGCGC
>JBDUCM010000062.1:0-29917 GCA_040003455.1 bacterium | reverse complement strand
CCGTTGCGGTATTGGCCCCGGCAGGCAGAACGTAGACCGGCACGCCAGCCGTCCGCGCGCGGGCGTTGTTGATGGCAGTGGTGGCACTCACCAGGTCACCAACGCTTGCAGCGGCCTCCGCAACGATGAGTTGCGCCTCGGCGTAGCTCGCGACGCGCATGGCCGTTGCATTGGTCGCCGCCTTGGCCGGCAGAAAAATGCGTGATCCGGTTGCCGTGCCGTTGCGCGCCAGGTCCGTGACGAGCACGCGCGGGTCCTGCGTCGTGCCACCTGGCACGAGCACATTGCGGAATGACGTGTCCACCGTGGAGAAGGAACTCTGCGAGATGGCGATGAAGAGCGTGTTTTGCCTGCGTGCGTTGACGGCATCGGGTGAAGTGTTCATTACGAACGTTGCCGGTACCGCAGCGGCGTCAGTCGCAGCCGAGGCGAGGTTCGCTGCACCCCCCAGGTCTACCAACACCCGCGCCCTGCCCACACGCGCAAAGTTCAAGGTGGTCGCATCGTTGGCCGTACCCGCCGCGGTGATAGCTTTGTCGAAGCGAACCCTCGCCTCGGCAAAGAGCTGCGCCGGCGTGAGTTCCGGGCCCAGATTGATGGCCGCTGTGCACATGCCTTCACCGAGCAACGCGAGGCTGTATCCCGCATATGCGTAGCTCTGGCCCAGGAGCTTTGTGCGATTGGCCACCTCGGCGTCGGTCCAGTGCTCCAGGTTTGCCGCCGCGGTGTCCGCGGTCGCGCGTGCCGTGGAGAGTGGCGTATAGATGCCTGGCTGTTGCGTGGTGCTTGGCGTGGCAGCACAGGTGTTCGTGCCGTAGGTTGCGTTCGTGAGGAGACGCCGCGCATCGTAGTCGAAGTTGGCGGTCTGCGAGATGCCGACCGACAGCTCATCCGTGAAGAGGCCGCTGCCCACGACATAGCGCGCAAAGGCGCATTCGAAATCTCCGGCGGCGCCGTTCACGATCAGTTGTGCGTTTCCGGGCACGTACAGCGTGACGCCGGACAGCGCGCCAGGATTTTCCTGCTGAAGGCTGGTGATGTCGCGACAGGCGACGAGCGACAGGATCGCCATGAGGCCGAGCCCGAGCATCAGGCTCTCGCGACGTCTTTGAGTGAGGGGTCGCATGGTCAGAACTTGAGGTTGATGGTCGCGATGAACCGCGTCAGCGGTGGCGTGACGGCTTGGTCGCTCGTGGTGGACGAGGTCGCAATGTTGTTCAGGTTTACCTCGGGATCGATGCCGGCGTACTTCGTCCAGGTGTGCAAGTCGCGCCCGGCCAGGGTGATCGACGCCGATTCATATCCGTGCAGCAGCTTTCCCGGAACGCTGTACGTCGCGGATACCTCACGGAGCTTTGCGAACGATCCATCCTGGTAGTATTGATCGAGGATGCCCTGTGATGCCGCCGTGCCGACGCGCTCCGCCAGGTACACGGGATCAAACTCCTGCGGGAAGTAGTTCGCGCGGCAGAGCGGCGCTCCAATGGCTCCCGTGCAGCGCAACTGCTCGACCGCGTTGTACACCCGGTTGCCTCGCTTGAAATCGACGAGCGCATACAGGCGCAAACGGCCCATGATATTGAAGCTGTTCGCCACCGAACCGGTCACTTTCGGCGTGGGTGTTCCGATGAAGACAAACGGCGCCGATGCGCACGCGACCGCCGGCTTGCCTGCTCCGCCGTCGCAGAGGACGTTGCTGGCCAGCCCTGTCGTTGCATCGCGATCCGCCGAGACCACGCGCTTCGTATAGATGCCGCCAATCGGGCCGCCGATGACATTGGTCTGGCCGGCACTCAGCACCACGCCGCCGACGCCGCCAAGATCCTTGATCTCGTCGGTGCTGCTGGCAAAGTTGCCGACAACCTCCCATGAGAGGTTCCGGCGATTGAGCGCCTGGAACGTGGCGAGTAACTCGATGCCGTGGTTGTCCACGCGGCCAAGGTTCGTCGGCGTCGCGACATAGAACCCGCTCGACGGTGCGACCGGTTGGTTCACGATTTCGTCGGTCGTACGTTTGTTGAAATACGTGAAGTCGAGGTTGAGACGGTTGAAGAGCTGGCTCTCGAACCCGAGTTCCACTTCCTTGCCCCGCTCCGGCCTCAGGTTGGAATTGCCGATGGAATTCGGCGTAACAGCGTTGGTGCTGCCTGGGCCCTGCACCGGGCTGAAGGTGCGGAGCGCGGAGAACGCGGCCGGCTGACGGCCAGACTCTCCGTACGCCGCGCGCACGCGCATGGAGTTCACCAAGTCGTTCTTGTGCCAGAATGACTCCTCATTCACGACCCACGAAAGACTCGTCTTTGGATACGTCACCCATTTCAGCCTGTCGCCGAACGCGGAGTTGTTGTCCACCCGCAACGCACCGGTAAGGAACAGGCGGTCGCGCCAACCCAGCTGCTCCTGGCCGTAGGCGCCGATTGTTGTATTGAGTGTCTGTGTCTGCGTGGAGGACGAGGGCGCAGACGCGGAATTCACCGTTTCCACGCCGAGCCCGGGGAATCCTGTGCCGCCAAGGAAGCTGGAGTTCAGTTCTGTCCGGTAGAACTGGCCGCCGACCGACGTCGTCGTGGCCCATGCCGACGTAAGATTCGCCTTGGCGCTGACCGCGTACTCCGACGAATAGATCGTGTTATGCCGCAGGGTCTGGCCGATAGAGCCACCGGCAGCGACGGCGCCAATCAGCGCGACTTGCGCCGGAGTTGACGTGAAATGCTCAATGGCGCGACTGTCGTCGCCCGTCTGGTCAATGCCGACCACTACCCGTTGTGTCAGCCAACTCGTCGTGCGGTGGGAGAGTGTCATGCTCCCGGTGAAGCGTTCAACCCCCTGCGCGTTGTCATACAGGTTCTGCGGGATATCCGGCGTGTAGTTGGGATAGAACCCACGGCCGCCGGGAAAGAGCAGTGCATGGCCAACTTCCGCGCCGAGCAGGACGGAAGCGCCGACATCCGCGCCCAGATGACTGGATAGAGATGCAAACCCGATATTGGCCGCAACGTCGAAGTTCGAGGCCGGCTGGATGTTGAGGTTTGCGCGGAACGTGCCTTGGCGCAGCGTGTTGTTCGGCTCGACGCCCAGGTCGTTTTCATATCCGCCCGATACAAAGTAGGTAACCGCCTCACGTCCGCCCGACAGCGACATGTTGTACTTGCGCGTCTGGCCGGTCTGGTAGATGGGCGTTCCGCGATCCGCCTCGGCCTGCACGCCGTTCCACGTCACGATCGCGCCGCCCGCGTCCTTCGCGTAGTTCGTCGGAGTGCGCCCGGCCGCGTCACGAAAGCTGATCGTACCCTGCTCTGTCATCAGCGAAAGCTGCGGTTTGTTTCCGGCGGCCCCCTTCTTCGTGATGACCTGGATCACGCCGTTTGCTGCTTCCGTACCGTAGATCGTTGCGGCCGCTGGCCCCTTGATGATCTCGATGCTCTCGATGTCGTCGGGGTTGATGTCGTTGAGGCGGCCAGAAACGTTGGAGGCCTGCCCGCCGAGGCGGCCGGGGGGCGCGACCGGTCCGGCGTTCGTCTGGTTGTTCACGCGAACGCCGTCGATGAAGAGAAGCGGCGAGTTGTCGAGTCCGATGCTGCTGCGCCCGCGAATCTGGATCGCCGGACCTGCGCCGAGACGACCGGTGCTTGGAGCGATGATGACGCCTGGCGCGCGCGCGCCGATCAGTGAGCTCACGCTCTGCGCACCAGACTTGGACATCGCGTCGTCCGCGTCGATCGTTGCGACAGTGTTGCCGATCGAGCGGCGCACTTCGCCGCCGGCGGTTCCGGTGACTACCACTTCATCGAGCGATGCCGCCGCCGGTTCCAGGACGAGGGTCACTGATGCATCGCCGGACAGGCTGATGCTCTGCCGTTGCGTCGCGTAGCCAATCCGCCGTGCAGACAGCACCACGCTGCCATTGGGCACGCCGCTTATGCGGAACCGGCCATCGGCACCCGTCTGTGCGCCGAAACGCGTGCCGACGACGATCACCGTTGCACTCGCGAGCGGCTGGGTGCTCCGGAGGTCGGTCACGACGCCGGTGATGGTCGATGTCGACTGCTGTGTTCCTTGCATTGCGTGCGCGCCATTCGCGGCGCTCGCGTTGATGGCGCCCGCCACCAGGCACGCGGCCACCAGCGCCCTACCCCTTAGGTGCTGCCCACGCCGAGTTCGCATTCCGAGCTCCTGTCGATGATCAAGTACCAGCGGGACGCCACGCAGACCCGCGCACGATGCGCCCGGGCTTCGCCCCTGTGTGGCGGCCGTCCTGCACGACCTCCACGCCGTTGATGAGAACCTCCCGAATGCCCGTGGACAGCTGCAGAGGCTTCTCATAGGTGGAATTCTCCTGAATTCTGTTTGGGTCGAATACGACGACGTCGGCGTACATGCCCTGTCGCAGTTGACCGCGATCCGTGATGAGCAGCCGCTGTGCGACTGCGCTCGTCATCTTCCGGACGGCGTCTTCTAGCGGGATGACCTTCTCGTCGCGCACGTATTTCCCGAGGATGCGCGGGTAAGTGCCGTACGAGCGCGGATGCGTGAGCCCGCGAGTACTGTCCGGGTCTGAGCCACCGGCATCCGTGCCGATGATCATCCACGGCTGCTTGAGCTGCAGGACAACGTTGTCCTCGCTCATGAGGAAGTAGATGGTGCCGATGTCGCGCTGCTCGGACTTGAGCAGGTCCATAACGGTGTCCAGCCAGTCCTTCCCCATGGCGGCCGAGATTTCCGCCAGGCGATGGCCGCTCCATTTCTGGTTGGTCGCGTTGCGCAGCCCGCTAATGAGCACCCCCTGCGGCGTGCTCTGTTCGCACAGGCTCTCCCAGAAGCTCGTGGGATGTGCCACCTCGGCGCGGATCTTCGCGCGCGCCTCCGGGCTGGCGAGGTTAGCCATCAGCTTTCCGTCCGCAGAGGCGAACGGGGGGAGGCACGCGGCGAGGCCGGTGCCGCCGGCGGTGTACGGATACATGGTGGCCTGCACGTCGAATCCGGCTGCGCGCGCCGAATCGATCTTGGCGATCATCGCCACTTCTTTTTTCCAGTTGCCGACCCCTGCTGCCTTCAGGTGGTAGATCTCCACGGGGACGCCGCCCTCGCGACCGATGCGCAGTGCCTCGTCCATGCCTTCGAGCACCTGGTCCGCCTCGGAACGCATGTGCGTGATATAGATGCCGCCGTACGGCGCCATGGCCTTCGCGATCTCGATCAGCTCCTCGGTGCTCGCGAAGTTGCCGGGTGGATAGATGAGTGCCGTGCCGAGCCCGAAGGCGCCGTCCTCCATTGCGTTGCGCATCGCAACGCGCATGGAGTCCATCGCTGCGGGAGCCGCGCCGCCCATGCGCATGCCCATGGCATACGTGCGCAGCGTGCTTGCGCCAACGAACGAGCCGACATTCGGTGAAATGCCGTGCGACTCCATGGCGCGAAGCCAGGTGTCGAACCCGTGCGGGCCCATGAATCGCCGAGATTGGGTCGCCGATGCTGCGGGCGCATCGGCAAGCGACGCCTCGCTGATGGGCGCGCCCGTATACGCCTCACCGAAAATCTCGGTGGTGATACCCTGCGTGACCTTGCTGACATCGCGGCCGTCGCCGGAGACGTAGTTTCCCCCCGCCTGGATGTCGATGAAACCCGGCGCGACCACCATGCCCGTGGCGTCGATGGAACGTCGACCGGCCAGTCTGGGTTGCGCTCCGCGTCGTACGACCTTGGCGATCTTGTCGCCAATGATCGCCACATCGCCGTAGAACCACGCGTTGCCGGCACCATCCACGATCCGGCCGTTCGTGATGACGATATCGTAAACGCCATTCGAAGGCGCTGCACCGTCACCGACGTTCGCCGCGCGCGCGCCACCGCAGGCAGCGACGAACGCAAGACCGATCGCGCCCAGATGACGATGCGCGCGGACACGAGGCGCACGCGCAGCAAGTCGTTTGATGTCGTACTGCTGAGGCATCCGCATTAGCGCTCCATCTGGACAGGCGACGAGACGATCGGCGCGCGTCGTGACCGGGCGCGCCAGAGATAAAAGGCAGGAGTACCAAGGAGCACCACGGCGATGCCGGCGGCCGCGCGTGATGGCTGCGCAACAACAGTGTTGCCCACGAGCAAAGTGGCCGAGGCAACGAACAGCAGCGGTGTGAGTGGATAACCCGGGACACGAAACGGCCGCGGGGTGTGCGGCTGCGTCCGACGGAGCTGCATCACGGCCAGGCCACCGAGCCCGTAGAAGATCCAGCCGGTGAAAACCACATAGGTGAGCAATTGCTCGAACGTTCCGCTCAGCGCGAGCACTGCCGCCCACACAGCGGTTGCGGAGATGGCGAGTGCCGGCGTGCCGAAGCGTCCGTCCACCACGGCGAGTTTCTGGAAGAACACGCCGTCACGCGCCATGGCGAAGTACATGCGCGGCGCCGAGAGCATCAGGCCGTTGGTAGCGCTGAAGATGGACACCAGGATCAGCGCCCCCACCAGCTTGCCGGCCACTGGACCGAGCAGCGCACTCACAGCATCCGCCGCCACGTGATCGGTGCGTGCGGCGGCAGCGGGGCCGAGTGCAGCGATGTATCCGTAGCTGGCGAGCAAGTATGTAACGATCAACGCTGCGGTCGCCGCGGCGATGGCGCGCGGGAAGGTGCGCTGCGGATTCATCGTCTCGCCGGCAGCGAAGGTGACGTACTGCCAACCTTCGTACGCCCACAGCACGCCGATCATGGCCGTGCCGAAGCCGGTCATGAGCGACGGCGTCACGGTGGACGGCCATACCGGTGCGGCCGCGTCGTGCGGTGGCTGGCCGCGCGCGATGAGGAAGAGGCCCATGACGATCAACGCGCCGACCTTCAACCCGGTGGTCACGTTCTGCACGTTGGCGCTGCCGCGCGTACCGCGGATATTGATGGCAGCGGTGAACGCGATGACGCCAACCGCGATGAGTCGCGACACTGCCGGCCCAACGGGCATGATCTGCGCGACGTAGCCGGCGAATGCCACAGCGAGCGTGGCGACGGATCCGCTGGCGATGACGAAGAAGCTCGTCCAGCCGTACAGGAATGCCGGCAGCGGCCCGAACGCATCGCGGATGAAAGCGTACAGACCGCCGGCCTCCGGCTTCATTGCGCCAAGCTCCGCGTACGTAAGGGCGCCGAGCAGCGAAAGCACGCCAGCCACCACCCACACGAGCATGGCCGGTCCTGTGTGCTCGCCGGTCTGTCGCAGCACCACTCCAGGCACGAGGAAGATGCCCGAGCCGATCACCGTGCCCATGGCCAAAAGCACGAGGTCCTTGAAGCCGAGCATGCGGCGGAGATCGCCAGCAGACGTGGGCGCACTCATGCTCGTATCCCCGCAAGTGATGCCGATGCACGGCGGGCAGCTTCCGCGAGTACCGCTGCGCCGACGAAGATCGCCTCCTCAGCCACGTCAAACCGCGGCGAGTGCGCGGGGATCACTTCTTCACCGTCCCGCCGCGCGCCGACACGCAGGAAGCAGCCCGGAATGTGCCGCTGATACCAGGCGAAATCCTCACCTGCCATATTCGTGATGCCCAACGGCACGACAGAGTCCTGCCCAAGGATGTGTCGCGCTGCGTCTGCGGCCCACCCCGCCGCTTTCGCATCGTTGATCACAGGAGGCACGCCGGCCGAGAACGTCACTCGCGCCGCCAGCCGATGGGCGGAGGCGACGTGGTGGGCAATATCCTGCAGCTCCTGTTGGAGCAGGGCGCGTGTCTCGTGATCCGTTGCGCGCAACGTACCTTGCAACATCGCGCGATCCGGGATGACGTTCGGGGCAGTTCCCGCGCTGGCCATGCCGACGGTGACGACGGCGGGCGTAGCAGGATTCACGCGACGCGATACGATCGTCTGCAGCGCGGATATGATCGCCGCCATGCCGACGATCGGATCGGCGGATTCATGCGGCCGCGCGCCGTGCGCGCCTTTGCCGCTGAGCACGATCTCGAAAGTGTCGGCCGATGCAGCGAGTGGTCCCGCCTGCGCGACGACCTGGCCAACCGTGAATCGCCGGTCGACATGCGCGCCAAAAATCGCCTTCACGTCATCGAGCATTCGCGACTCGAGAACGGCGGCGGCGCCCGCACCGATTTCCTCGGCAGGCTGCAGCAGCACGAGCACGTCACCCTCGGCCGGGCATTCCGCCAGGAGCGCAGCGGCTCCGACCGTCCAGGCCGCATGCACGTCGTGGCCGCACGCGTGCATCACACCATTGTTCGCGGATGCGAACGGCAGGCCCGTCGCCTCCTGAATGGGCAGCGCATCGATGTCGCCGCGAATTGCCACGAGAGGAGTGTTGGCGTTTCTCCCAGCAATCCGCGCGATCAGTCCCGTTCCCGCCACCACGTCGATCCGCGCCGGCGCGAGCAATCCCAGTTCACGGGCGAGCACTTCGCTCGTGCGCCGCTCGGCGAACGACAATTCCGGATGCTGGTGCAGGTCGCGTCTCAGCGCCACCAGCCGCTCTCGCAAGACGGGTGACACGAGTGCGCCAGGCGCAGCCGCCGGCACGCGGGAGTCGCTCACGCGACGGGCACCGAGATTCGTGCCGGACGCAGGTCCTCGCGCCGCACGGTTAGCGCCTCGATACGATCCTCGTCGACCTTCACGCCGAGCCCGGGGACATCGAGGGGGACATGCACCATGCCATCCCCATCCATCGTCCATTCTGGCAACACGATGTCGCGTGCCCAGTATCGCGCGCTGGGGCTCAAGTCTCCGGGCAGCGAGAAGTTGGGCAACGACGCGAGCGCCACGTTGTACGCGCGACCGATGCCGCTCTCGAGCATGCCGCCGCACCAGACGGGAATGCCCGCCTGCTGCGCGACATCGTGGATCGCCTTTGACACGCTCATGCCGCCCACGCGACCCGGCTTGATATTGATGATGCGGCCACTTTGGAGCGTGATCATGTCCTCGGCGCGATCCACCGTGGTGATCGACTCGTCGAGGCAGATGGGCGTGCGGAGTCGCTTCTGCAGCGTCGCATGACGCACGAGGTCATCGTCGCCGAGCGGCTGCTCGAGCATGATGAGATCGAACGCGTCGAGTTGCGCGAGCTGATCTGCATCGCGAAGCGTGTACGCGGAATTCGCGTCGGCCATGATGCCCACTGCGTCGCCCAATGCCTCGCGAACGGCACGCACGTACTCCACGTCCTGTCCGGGCTGGATCTTCACCTTCACCTTGCGATAGCCGTCGGCCACCGCAGCCTGCGCCCTGGCCACCAGCAGCGCCGGCTCCGACTGGATGCCGAGCGAGATGCCTGTGGGGACGCGATCGCGGGTGCCACCCAGGAGCAGCGAAAGCGGCGTTTCACAGACGACGGAGCTGAGTCCCCAGCATCCCATCTCCACGGCCGCCTTGGCCATGTTGTGTCCGCGGATGTTCTTCTCGAGCACCGCGTGGATTTCCCCGGGGCCAGCGAACTTCTTGCCCAGGATGCGCGGTGCGAGCCATTCCCTGATTGCGAGCCACGCCGTCTCGATCGTCTCCGACGTGTAGATCGGCAGCTGGAAGGCGACACACTCCGACCAGGTGCGCGCGCCACTCTCGTCGAACAATTCGAGCAGTGCGATACGGCGGTCGGCCATGACGCCGGACGAGATGCGGAACGGCTCGCGCAGTTCCAGCCGGATCTCGCGAAGAATGATGCGATCAACGCCGAACGGCGCGTGCCTGGTGCTGGCGGCTTGCGTCATCACGCCCCTTGCCTGCGCAATACATAGTACGACCGCGATGTTGCCGCGTCGCGATGAAGTCCCAACACCGCATAGCCGGCCGCCAGGGCCCACTGGAAATGGTCCCGGACCACTTTGCGCCACGCCACGGCCGAGGTTGGCGCGCGTTCGATCACCTGGTGAATGTCGTTGGGGATTTCGATCCAGAGTGACGGTGGCGGATTCCTGCTGCTGACAGCGAGGTCGCCTTCGCGCAGTTCCAGGGTCAGCACTGGAAGCCGTTCCTCGCCGAACTCGGTGGCTGCGGGTACGTGCGCCGGCGTGTCGGTGTCCACGCACACGACGAGTCGATCGGTAGCGAGCCCGTAGTGCAGCGGGCTCGTGGTAGTGCCGTACATGTCCGCCACGTACTCCACGACGTAGGCGCCGAGGCGATTGAAGTTCAGGTAGGCGTTCTTGGCGACGAGCGGATCGAATGTCCATGACATGCGGCGCACGCCGCGGGCCGCGAGTGTGGCACGTTGCGCCTCTTTCAGCATGCGGCCGACGCCCAGGTCACGGGCGCCGGGCCGGACGCCGAGCAGGTGCGACCAGTGCACGACATCCGGGCCATCCATTCCGGTGAGGCCGAAGAGAAATCCCACAAGCTCGTCCGCCGGGGTGAAGGCACCGAGTACGAGGCCGCCGACGTAGGTGGACACCTGCAGCAGGGACGCGGGGACGCTGTCCGTGTACTCCGGCCCCCACACCTCGACTTGCAGCCCGACACATGCGCGGAACTCGGCGAGGGATGCGACGGCCCTGATGCGGATGTCCTGGGCCGTGTCGTCACCGAGTGGGGCAGCGGTGCCGTGAGCGCCTGGGTGACGCGTGACTTCGTGGCTCATTCGGTGTGCGTCGAGGAGTGTGCGGCAGGCGGGTTTCGTGGCACGCGACGAACATACGGCACATGGCGGTATACCACAATGGTTACCATATCGGCGTATCAATCTGGTCGTCTATTTCATCGACTACCACGCCCCGCCCTCGGCGTCACGCGGACCAGGAACCCGACATCGGGGGCAAGCCCGAAGTACACACCCGTCACCACGTTGTCCGGCGACACGTCGAACTTGACGTACTGCGTGGCCGCGGGAATTGAACCGTTGCTCCGCCAACGGAAGGTGTTGGCGTTCCAGTTCTCGAGCGGGCCGCGTTCCAGCCCGTGTGCGTACTCGAGATGCCCGTCGCGCAGCGTAACCGTCGCCCCGCCGTAGAGACTGTCGGCATATGTGCCCACATATGCCGACAACGCCAGCGCCGGAGCGGACGGAACGTGCGCCGCCGTCGTGTCCGGCCGACGCTGCGCCATGACGCGCGCCGACGCCTCGGCCACATGGTCGCGCATCGGCGCGCCAAGATGACGATCGAACAGGTAGCGCATCAGCATCGCGGGAAGCTGCGTGTGGTCCATGTTGCTCAGCACCACCACGCCGAACCTCCGCTCCGGCAGCATGCCGACCGCCGCCGTCATCCCGGGCGTGTTCCCGCCATGCTCCCACATCAGCTCGTGCCGGTAGTCTTCCACCATCCAGCCCATGCCGTAGGTGGCGAACAGCGTCAGATCACTCCCGCCTGGTGCGCCGGAACCCATGATCATCTGGGGACTGTGCGTCTCGCGAAGTGCGGCACTGCTCACCAGGCGTTTGCCATTCACGACGCCATCGTTCAGCTGGAAGCGGAGCCACTGCGCCATGTCCACCGCGCTCGAGAGGATCGAGCCCGCCGGCGCGATGTTCTCGGCGTTGAACTGGCCTTCGCCATACGCAGTGTCGTGGTCCATCCGGTGCGGAACGGCGAGGTTGGTAGTGGTGAGTCCGCGGTAGGTGACGGCGCTGGACGTCATTCCGAGCGGAGTGAAGATCCGCTGCTGAACGAGGTCGTCCCACGTGCTGCCTTCGGCCTTGCCGACCGCCTCGCCTGCGGCGAGATAGAGGATATTCTGGTAAGACCACTTCGAGCGAAAGCCGGATTCGGGCCTGAGGAAGCGAACGCGATGCAACACGTCGTCGCGGGAGGTTCCGGCATCCAGCCAGATCAACTCACCGCGCCCGATGCCGCTCCGGTGCACCAGGCCGTCGCGCAGGGTCACCTGCGCGCTTGCAACCGGATCATAGAGCTTGAAGTCGGGCAGGTACTTCGAGATGAGGTCATCGTAGCGCAGCTTGCCGTCGGTCACACCCATGGCGACGAGCGTGGCCGTGAAGGCCTTCGTGCTCGAGCCGATCTCGAACAGCGTACGCGCGTTGACCGGCGACTGGCCGCGCGCAACCACGCCGAAGCCCTTGGCATAGATCACGGAGTCATTGCGCACGATCGCGACGGCCGCACCCGGCACGTTGAGCGTCTTCAGCGCCGCGTTGGCGTACGCATCGAATCCTGGATAGGGCTCCTGTGCGCCCAGGTCCTTCCGCCCGCCGACCGTTCCGAACAGCGCCAACAGCACAAATACGATTCGTCTGGTGTGCATCGCAAAAAACTGGTGAATGGGTGCGCCGGCTGGCGGTGATATCGATGCACATCACGGGCGAACCGAGCGCGGGCGACGAACATAGATGCCAATGCGGTATACCACAATGGCACACTCGGCGGGCAATGGCGCACCGCGCACGACCGTGGGCAGCGCTCGCCGGGCGACGCGCCCGAGACCAGAAGGTCGACGCGTCGCGTAACCTGAAGCGACGCCGCAGCTTGCGCGCTAATTTCGCCGCCGTTAACGTTCTCGCAAATGACTCCCGCAACAACCCGCACCTCCGCCGTGCCGGCGAAACGCCGTGCCGTCCGCGACGCCGCGGACGCCGACGATCAGCTCGACAACGTCACACGCGCTTACCAGACCCTCCGGCTCGTCATCGTCAGCGGGCAGTTGCCTCCGGGGTCGCCGATTTCGGAACGCATCATCGCAGCGCGGCTCGGACTCAGCCGCACTCCCGTGCGCAGCGCACTCCACCGGCTCGAGCAGGAAGGGTTTGTCGCCTCCAATGGACAAGGTCGCGAGCGACGCCTGATCGTCGCGCCACTGACCATGGACGACGGGCGCGAAGTCATGTTCATCGTGGGCCACCTGGAAGGCCTTGCCGCGCGCACCGCCGCACTGCTGCCCCCGGCCCAGCGACGCGAGATCGCCAAGAAGCTCCGCGATGTGAACGCAGAACTCGCCGCCGAGTCCCGCCGGATCGGCGACGCTGATCGCTTCTTCGAGCTCGACCACGTCTTCCACAACCTGTACGTGGACGATGTCGTCGGGCCCCGCCTGCTGACGTTGCACCGCGCCATCAAGCCGCAGAGCGACCGTTATTCGCGCCTGTACGTGAGCGTCCTCCTCGACCAACTCCCGACGTCCGTGAAGGAACACGAGAAAATCGCCGCGAGCATTGCCCGCGGCGACGCAGACGCCGCGCAACGTGCCGCCGAAACAAACTGGCACAATGCCGCTGAACGCCTCACGCGCATCATCGCCAAGGAAGGCGAGCGCGGAAGCTGGCAGGCATGGACACCGGACGTGGCCCCCTCCCGCAAGCGATAGCGCGCGGCCCGGAGTGGCGCGCTACACTGGCCTCACGTCGACAGGAGATGCCAGTTGAGCACAAACAAGGCGAACGCCACAAAGCCGACCGCCAGGATCGTGTTCCAGACCTTGCTCCACACCCAGAGCGCGCCGGTTCGCCACGAGAGCGCGCAGTAGGCGATCGCCACCGGTAACCCGAGCATCGCAGCGAAGCCGATCACCTGGAGCACGTGCACATAGCCGTCATTCGAGCTCGATACCGCGCTGATATCGGACGAGATGGAGGCGAGCAGCTTGGCACGCAATGCAAGGAACAACAGCGCGGTGAAGCACGTGACGCGCATGATCAGTCGCAGTCGGCTGTATCCCTGCGGAAGGATGGTAAAGGCCCGATAGTGTCGTCGAAGCATGCCGGCCAACGGCCAGCACAGCAGCGTCAGGAGGAATGCCCCCACGGCGACGCCTAGAGCCAGGAAGTTCAGCGGGGCCGCCTTGCGAGCAGGCACGCGCTGGTCCACTTCGAACGGATAGTCCGCACCCATTGCGAGATCGCCGTTGAAGTCCTTCGCGAAGGCAAGGAGTGACTGGCCGTGCACTTCGCGGAACACGAGCGGAGCGATCTCCTGGTACCGCTTGGGGTTGCCGGCGGGATCCTTCTGCGCGTCGTTGCTGATTGTGCTGTCGGCGTTGACGCTCACGGTGGTCTGCATCAGCCCAATGACCGATGCGGAAACGGTCTCGATGCGACGGCTGCTGTAGTACCGGCCCACAACCGAGCGAGCGTCGGCAAGCCGATCATGCGGAGGCGCTGCGACGGGCGGAGTGTACGGGAAATAGCGGTCGAGGAAACCCTTCCATACGATGCCACGCAGGTCTCCGCCCTTGCCGGCACTATTGGACGAGATGAAGAAGCCCAAACGCATACCGGGCACGAGATGAAGGTCGCTGTGAAACCACTGCGTATCACCACCGTGCCCCACGATCGCCTGGCCGTTCCGCGTTTCCTCATAGAATCCGTGCGCCATGCCGTTCAGCGCGGGATTCGCGCCGAACAGGCGCGAATGCATCTCGCGTACCGTCGCGGGCTTCAAGATGCGCGCTCCAGCATACTGGCCATCCTCGAGATGCGCGATCATGAAATGCGACATGGCATCCGCACTCACGGCCATGCTCCCCGCGGGCCACGCCTGCACCAGCTCGTAGGCCTTGGCCTTGCCGGATGCCAGCGCGTAGCCTGACGACATCTGCGGCGCGAGCGCCGTGGGCAGCGGCTGTGCGAAGGTCGCGGCCGTCATGCCGAGGGGCTGGAAGATGTGCGCGTTGATGTAGTCGTTGAACGGCATGCCCGACACGCGTTGCACGACGTACCCAGCGAGCGTGGCGCCGTAGTTGGAATACGCCGGCGTGGTGCCCGGTGGAAAGATCTGGTGCGGCACGTGCGTCTTCAGGTAGACGCCAAGCGGCGTCATGTCGGTGGGCGCAGCCACGAAGAGATCCTTGATACTCTCCTCGAACCCTGCCGTGTGCGTCAACAGATTCCGCATGGTCACGGGCTTCCCGAACGGCGCGGGCAGCGCGAAGTCGATGTACGTGTTCACGTCGCGGTCGAGATCGATCTTCCCCTGCTCCACGAGCTGCATCACCGCGGTCCAGGTAAACGTCTTGGACACGGAGCCGATCCGAAACAGCGTGGCGTCGGTGACTGGCGTGCGCCCATTCACGTCCGCGAAGCCATACCCTTTCGTGAAGAGAACCTTCCCGTCCTTCACCACGAGGATCACCGTGCCGGCGATGTCGTGCTGCTGCTGCTGAATGGGGATCATGCCGTCGAGATATGCCTCCAGATCCTGTGCCGAAAGCTGCGGGGCGGCGGCGGGCGAAGGCGGTGTTGTCGTCCCGGGTCTTGCATCCACTCTTGCGAGAGGACCTTGCGCGAAAGCGGAGGCAAAGGCGCATGCCGTCAACGAACAGAACAACGCGAGTCGCACGGACAAATGTCGGACCATGGTACGTATCCTCCGCAGCCCCATGCGAGCCGCTGGAAAGGGGAGCAGGGTGCGCCCGGCCGATCAGGGCACAGCCGACGGCAGCACATTGAACGTCACTCGCGACGCCTGCGAGGCCGACCTGATGACGCGCTGCGTGGCCTCGTGAAAGTCGCTCGGCTTCGCGCGATAGATGTCCACGAACGTCTGCGGGTTCCGGTCCACGAGCGGGAACCAGCTTCCTTGCACCTGCACCATCACGCGGTGCCCCGCGCGGAAGGTGTGCATTACGTCGGGCATCGTGAAGTCCAGCCGCACCACCCTGCCGGCCACCAGCGGCTCCGGCTTCTCGAAGCTGTTGCGGAACTTCGCTCGCATCACATCGCCCCGAACGAGCTCCTGTTTCCCATCAGGATGCACGTCGATCACCTTGACCACCCAATCCCCGTCCGTGCCGGTGCTCGACACGAAGAGCGTGGGCGACACTGGCCCCGCAATGGTCATGTCGTCCGCGAGCGGCTCGCCCCGATACACGAGAACATCCGGGCGGTCAGCGCTGAAACGTTGGTCCTGCGCCATGTAGTCACGATCCATATCCGTGCTCGGCCCAGGCATGAACGGCACCGGATGACTGGGATCGCTCACATACTGGTCGGTGGTGTCCGCCCCGAGCGGGGGTCTGGGCGTTGCAGCGAGCGTCCCCTTCGCGCCCAGATAGAAGGATCGCGACGCGGCGGCCTTGGGCGGCCACACCGCGAAGTCGCGCCAACGGTCGGCTCCGGTCTCGTACACGTGCGCCTTCATCGCGCGCCCGGGGGCCTTTCCTTTCAGGTAGTGCTCGAAAAACGGCAACAGCACCTGCTCGCGATACTCGGTGCCCGTATTCGATCCGAACCGGAGCACACCGAGCTCAGAGCCTGGGTCGCGCGCCCATGCGCCATGCGACCACGGGCCAATGACAATGGCGTTGTCGGTTCCCGGGCTCTGCTTCTCGATCGTCTGGAACAGGTGCAGCGCGCCGTAGAAGTTGTTGGCGTCGTACCATCCGCCCACGATGAGGACGGCCGGCTTGATGCCCTTCACATGGGGCAGGATGTTCCGGCGCTGCCAGAGCTCGTCGTACGTCCCGTGCTCCATCATCTCGGTCCAGCCGGGAACCTGGCCGCGGAAGTATTTCGTATCGGCATTTGCCAGCGATCCCATGTCGAGAAAAAACTGGTAGCCATCTCCCGTGCCGAAATCGAATTTCGGGCCGCACGACATCGACGCGCCGGAACCGACGCGGCCGCACATCGCCATGAAGTTGAATGTCGACGTGAGGAAGAACGCACCATTGTGGTGCGTATCGTCGCCGAGGAACCAGTCGGCTTGCGGCGCCTGCGGCGACACCGCCTTGAGGGCAGGATGCGCGTCGATCATCCCGGCCGCCGCGTAGAAACCGCCGTACGAAATACCCCAGAGACCGACCTTTCCGTTGTTGTGCGCCACGTGCTTCACGAGCCAGTCGATGGTGTCATAGGTGTCGCTGCTTTCATCGACATCCGAGGCGCCGTCCTTCACGTCCTTGTGGGGCGTCATGTGAACGAAGTGCCCTTCGGAGTGGTTGCGGCCCCTCACGTCCTGGTAGACGAAAATGTACGGCGTCTCCGCGAAGCCCACGGCCGGACCAAGGAGTCGCGGATATGCGTCGGCGCCGTACGGTCCGACGCTGTATGGTGTTCGGTTGAGGAGAAGTGGCCACGGGCGCGACGTGTCGCGCGGCACATACACGGACGTGAACAGCCTCACGCCATCGCGCATCGCGATGTTGTAGTCGTACTTCTGGTAGTGTCCGCGAATGTCGAATGGCGGCGCGCCTTGCCCCGCCGCCGCCTCTGCGGCGGCGTGGAGCAATGCTGCAACCAGGAGTGCGGCTCCACGCAGCTCGCGCATGCGCCTCGCGGCCGACATCGTCACCTCACGGATGCGTGCGGTCAATCGGTGCCGGACGCGGCACGCGCTTGGGCGGGTTCTGGTCGAGCAGCCGGAGCGCTTCCTTCACCGCGCGTTCGAGTTGCGGGTCGTGACCCTTGATCACGTCCGCAGCCGTGTATTCCACCTCGATATCCGGGCTGATCCCCTCGTTCTCGATGCTCCACTGCCCTTTCATGTCGTAGAACGCAAGACCAGGCGCCGTGATGCCACCGCCATCGATGGTCTGCGGCACACCGGTGGTGCCCACGAGACCGCCCCACGTGCGAGTGCCGACGAGGGGGCCGATGTGGCGCTGCTGGAACATGTACGGCAGCGCATCACCACCCGATCCGGCGGATTCGTTGATGAGCATCACCTTTGGGCCGAAGATGCCCGCGCCTGGCGTCGTCCACGTGCGCCCGTCCCGCATGGCGAAGTATCCCATCTGCTTTCGCTCGAGCTCATTGACGATATAGTCGGCCACGAGCCCGCCATGGTTGTATCGCTCGTCCACTACGGCGCCGTCCTTGTTCTGCTGCGCGTAGAAGTAGCGAGTAAACGCGGTATAGCCGAGCGTGGACGTGTTGGGAAGCCACATGTATGCGAGACGGCCACCGGACAATTCGTCCACCTTGCGACGGTTGTCCTCAACCCATGCGCGCGTGCGCAGTCCGTCCTCGGTTGCCACTGGCACCACCGTCACGAGGCGCGATCCTTCCAGCGACGGCGTGGCGTTGACGCGAAGCACTGTCTGGTGGCCCGCGGTCTCCTCGAACGCAGAGTAGACATTGGCCGCCGGGTCGAGCGGACGGCCGTTGACCTCCAGCAGGTAATCGCCTTCGGCCACCTGAATGCCGGGTGCGCTGAGCGGGGCACGCAGCTCCGGGTTCCAACTCTCTCCTGTGTAGATGCGCTTGATGCGATAGTGGCCGTTCTCCACCGCATAGTCAGCGCCGAGGAGTCCGACGCTGAGCGGCGACTCGGCCGGCTCGTCGCCGCGACCGGTGAGGTACGAGTGACCGACCGTGAGCTCACCGCCTGTCTGCGCGATGATGTAGCCGAGGTCCGTGCGGTGGTTCACCGATGCGACGAGCGGGCTGTACCTGGACCACACGGCGTTCCAGTCCGCGCCATGCATCTTGGGGTCGTAGAAATATTCGCGCTGGTTGCGCCAAGACTCGCGGAAGATCTCCGCCCATTCGACGTGCGGATCCACCCATGACTCGAGTTGCGCGACATTCACGAGGCCGTCGCCGACCCTGGCCGGCTTGTCGGTTGCAACCACCCCCCATCGTGGTGCACCGCCGGCCGCCTGGTACAGCAGCTTCTTCCTGTCCGAGGACACGACCACGGCGCGAATGCCTTCGAGAAATGGCGCGCCAACGCGTTCCTTCAGCAGGTAGCGTTGCAAGCGTGCGCCGGCCGCCGGGGAGGCGCCGGGCATTGGTTCCGTATAGAAGAACGAGCCGGCGGGGCCGCCAACGAGCGTTCCGTAGTCGCCTGCGGGAATTGGCAGGCTGAGGATGCGATGACCAATGCCATCGGCATCGATGCGCACGACGGAGTCAGCGCGCGTCCGTGGTGCTGGCGACCCCGCAGGTTCGTCGCCGAATTCCGGCAGTATGGGAGACGGTTCGCTGGCACTGAGTACGGCGACATAGATGGCCCGACGCACGGGACGATCGACGGCGCTCATCTCGACCCATCCGGTGCGCGGGCCGTAGTCCGTGCTCGCCAGGAAGTAGAGGTACTTGCCGCCCGCATCGAACGCGGGCGACACGGCATCGGCCATCCCGTCGGTGAGCTGGAACGACTTGCCATCCGCCACGGAGAAGACGAATACGGCACGGAGATGGCTGTCGAGGCTTCTGGTGTACGCGATCCAGCGTGAGTCAGGCGACCACGAGGCGTCGAACGCTCGGCCAGGCGTGCTGTAGGTGTCGGTGTCGATCCTCGTCGCCTTGCCGGTGGCGACGTCCATGACCCAGAGGTTCAGGTGGTTGTCCTCGAGCACGAGATGCTTGCCGCCGGGCGCCCATTTGAGGTCCGAGAAGTACGCGGTGCCTCCGCCGGGCAGCGCCATCACGCGCGGCTTCGTCAAGGCAGCCTGGTCGCCGATCATGAGTTGCCACTCGCCGCTCGCGTCGGAGAGCCAGGCGAGCTGCGCACCGTCGGGTGACCATGCCGGACTGCGCTCGTGCGCGCCGGACGTCCGGGTGAGATTGCGCGCGTCGCCCTTGTCCGCGGGCACGGTGAAGATGTCGCCGCGTGCCTCGAAGGCAACGCGGACGCCGGTGGGCGACAAGGCCGCTTCGCGGATCAGCGGTGCAACCTTCTTGAACTGCGGACGGGCCCATGGGAAGTCGCCGACCACGTCGATGGCGAGCTGCTGGTCCTGTCCGCGCTTCACGTCATAGACGTGGACGTATCCGTCCTGCTCGTAGGTGATCGCGTCGGCGCTGGCCGAGGCGTTCATGATGTCCTGGCCGTCGTGGCGCGTGAGCTGCTTCACCGCCTTTGTGCTCAAGTCGTACGAGTAGAGGTTGGTGGTGCCGTTGCGATCGGAGAGGAAATAGATCGTGTTGCCGATCCACATGGCGTTCCGGTCGTTGCTGTTCTTCCACGGCAGCTTCTCCACGCTGTTGTTCGCGAGGTCGAAGATGCGGACCGGCTGGGTGCGCCCACCGCGGTAGTGACGCCATCCGGTGATCTCGTACCAGTCCGGCGTGAATGCGGTGGTGATCTCCTCGAACGCGAAGCGGCGTGAGTCGGGGGAGTAATCACCCGCCGCGGCGCGCGGCATGGGCAGGGGATCCTCGGCGCCACCGGTGATGCTGACGGAGAACAGGCGCAGGTAGGCCAGTTGCGGGGCACTCGCGCGGTCCGAAGCGAAGATGACGCGTCGTCCATCGCGCGTCCATGCGCGGACGCGGTCAAGTCCGGGGTGCCATGTGAGTCGTTTGGGTTCACCTCCGGCCGCAGGTACGACGAACACGTCGGTGTTGTTCGCGGCGGTGCGCGTGAACGCGATCATGGAGCCGTCCGGGGAGAGCAATGGATCGCCCTCGACTTCCGGCGTGGAGGTGATGCGCCGCGCTGCACCACCGGTCCGGCTCGTGGCCCACAGGTCTCCGGCGTAGGCGAAGACGATGGCGTTGCCGCTGATCGTGGGGTGGCGCAGGAGTCGGGTGCCCTGCGCGCTTGCGACGGTGGCAAGGGCGACTGGGAACAAGAGGGCGTGGCGCAGCATCGGCGGTGTGCTCCGGAGCATGATGATCCTCGGGCCGGCACCACATGACACCAATGTGGTATACCGGATCAGGATGCCGAAATTGCACGCCCCTGGCCGGACGCGCAAGGGCGCGCGCCGGCGACTGCCCTAGCGGAATTCGTCCATCAATGCATCAAGGGCGCTCGCGCCCGGGCACAGCACTTCGAACGGCAGGTCCACGAGAGGAGTGGACACCGTCTTGCTCACGGCGTGCATGTCGGACCCCTGCTCATTGATATAGAGCAACCCGGTGGCCACCTCATCCCGCACCGTGCACTCACGCACGTGCCGGTACGCGGCATCGCGATTGGTGGCGTCGTAGCCGTCGTGCGTCTTGCGAAATCGTACAGTACTACCATCGTGCATGGTAACGACGGTGGTGGTGTCCGACGAATCGGGCGCGACGATCTCTCGCCGCAGCGGCACGAAGTCGGCGGACGAAATCTCCACTTCGTGCTCGCGGGTGTACTTGTAGCTCTTGGTGGACCCCTCGTGGTCGTTGAAGCTCACGCACGGCGAGATGACATCAATGAGCGCGAATCCGTTGTGGCTCAACCCGGCCTTGATGATCGGAATGAGCTGCGCCTTGTCGCCGCTGAACCCGCGCGCCACGAATGTCGCACCAAGGGTCAGTGCCAGCAGGCACGGATCAATCGGCGGCTGTACGTTGGCCTCGCCCCGCTTGCTCGTGCTGCCTACGTCGGAGCTGGCGGAGAATTGTCCCTTGGTAAGTCCATACACGCCATTGTTCTCGATGACGTACAGCATGCGAACATTGCGACGAATGGCGTGACACATCTGGCCGAGTCCGATGGACAGCGAGTCGCCGTCGCCCGAAATGCCGATGTACGTGAGGTCGCGGTTGGCAGCATTGGCGCCGCTCGTGACCGAGGGCATTCGGCCGTGCACGGAATTGAACCCGTGCGAACTCCGCATGAAATACGCGGTGGTCTTGGACGAGCAGCCGATGCCGCTCATCTTGGCCGCCCGATGCGGCGGGACGTCGAGTTCCCAGAATGCCTGCACGATGGCGGCGGTCACCGAATCGTGGCCGCAACCGGCGCAAAGGGTGCTCATTGCGCCTTCGTAATCGCGAGTCGTGAGACCGAGCGAGTTCTTGCGGAGGCCGGGATGACGGACCGGCGGCTTGGCGATCGACGTCATACGGCAGCGCCCTCCAGATGCGTGGTGACCGCGGCGACAACCGCAGCCGCGGTCAACGGCAGGCCATTGTAGTCCAGTACCGCGGTCATGCGATCCCGTGCGACACCGGTTTCCATTGCGAGGAGCGAACGGAGTTGTCCGTCACGGTTCTGTTCGACCACGAACGTGAGGGGATGCTCGAGAACAAACGCCTTGACGGAATCGGCAAAGGGGAACGCGCGAATGCGCATGTAGTCAGCAATCACCCCCTGCGCCCGCAGCGCATCCACCGCCTCGCGTACCGCGGCGTGACATCCACCAACCGATACGATGCCGATGTCCGCGCCAACCTGTCGCTGCACGTCCGGCGCTGGAACGTGATCGGCGGCCACGCGCAGCTTGTGCGCCAGCCGATCGAGCACTTCCTGGTACTCGATGGAATCCTCCGTGTACGCACCGAACTTGTTGTGGCCCGATCCGCGCACGAAATACGCGCCCTTGGCGTGCACCCCCGGGAGCGTTCGAGCCGCAATTCCGTCGCCATCCACGTCAAGGTACCGCGAGAATGATTTCACATTCGCCAGTTCGTCAGCGTTCAAGACCTTGCCGCGATCAGGGCGATAGTTGTCATCCCACTTCAGCCGCTTCACCATCCAGTCGTTCATGCCGATGTCCAGATCCGTTGCCACGAACACGGGTGTCTGAAAACGCTCGGCCAGGTCGAACGCCGTCACGGAGAGATAGAACGCCTCTTCGGGATTGGCGGGGAAGATGACGATGTGCTTGGTGTCGCCATGCGATGCGTACGCAAGCGAGAGGAGGTCACCCTGCTGCGTGCGCGTGGGCATGCCTGTGGCCGGGCCAACACGCTGGACATCGAAGATGACGGCGGGCACCTCGGTGTAGTAGGCGAGACCGATGAACTCCTGCATGAGGGAGATGCCGGGGCCGGCCGTACTTGTAAATGCTCGCGCGCCCGCCCAGTTCGCGCCGATCACGATGCCCGCGGCGCTGAGTTCGTCCTCCGCCTGGATAATGCAGAACTTGTTCAGTCCCGTTTCCTTGTCCACACGATACTTCTCGCAATACTCCTTGAACGCCTCCATCAGCGATGTGGCTGGCGTGATAGGGTACCACGCGCCCACCGTGGCGCCAGCAAACACCGCGCCCAATCCACACGCAGTATTGCCGTCCATCAGGACGTAGTCCTTGGTGGCATTCATCCGTTCGAGATGGAACGGCAGCGGACATGGCAGGTGCGCGCGCGCATAGTCGAAGCCAAGCCGGATGGCCTTGAAGTTCGCGTCGAGGAGTGCGCGCTTCTTGCCAAATTTTTCGTTCAGCATCTCGTGGATCACGTCCATGTCGATCTCGAGCAGCGCCGCCAATGCACCAGCATAGGCGATGTTGCGCAACAGCGTGCGGTCGCGGTCGCGCTCGAACGATTCCACGCACATTTGCCCGAATGGGACGCCCAGCACGGTGATGTCATGGCGCGCAAGTTCCGGAGGCAGCGGCCAACTCGAGTCGTACAACAAATACCCGCCCGTGCGGACGGTCGCGACGTCCTTGTCGTACGTACTCGGGTTGATCGCGACGACGAGATCGATTTCCGGCGGGCGCGCCGTGTAGCCGTCCTTGCTCACCCGGATTTCATACCAGGTCGGGAGCCCCTGGATGTTGGACGGAAAGATGTTCTTGCCCGTGACGGGAATGCCCATCCGAAAGATGGCCTGCATCAGCAGGCTGTTGGCACTCGCGGATCCAGTGCCGTTTACGGTCGCAATCTTGAACGAGAAATCGTTGACACCACTCGTGCCGCTCATACTGCGCCAACCGCTGGCTGTACCTGCGCGAAAGCATAAGGAATGACCAGCTCGAACTTGCGCATATCCCACGCCGCCGTGGGGCATCGTTCAGCACACAGGCCGCAGTGGAGGCACATGTCCTCATCCTTCACCATCACCCGTTTCGTCTGCGGCAACGCATCGGACATGTACACATCCTGCGTCTGGTTCTCAGCCGGCACCATGAGCCGCTGGCGCAGTTCCGCTTCGTCGTCACTTCCCGCGGTGATGGTGAGACAGTTCACCGGACACACATCCACGCACGCATCACACTCAATGCACAGCTTGCTGGTGAAATGCGTCTCGATGTCGCAGTTGAGGCAGCGCTCCACTTCGGTGGCGGTCTGCTCCGGCGTGAAGCCGAGCTCCACTTCTACGCCAATGCCCGAGAAGCGCTTCACCAGCTCTTCGTGCTGCATCCTGGAACGCGGCGACGGATTATAGTCGTTGTTGTAGCTCCAGCTGTGCATGCCGAGCTTCGCGCTCACGAGATTCATGCCGAACGGCTGCCGGTCGGCTACTGGCAGATCCTGGCAGTATTGGTGGATGGACACGGCCGCTTGATGACCGTGCTCTACCGCCCAGATGATGTTTTGCGGTCCCCATGCAGCATCACCGCCAAAGAATATCTCCCTGCGGCTGCTCTGCATGGTGGTCTTGTCCACCGCCGGCATGTTCCACTTGTCGAAGTCGATGCCGATGTCGCGTTCGATCCATGGAAACGCGTTGTCCTGACCAATGGCGAGGATGACGGCGTCGCACGGAATAGTGACCGTGCCCGTAACGACGCTCTTCTGCTTGCCGTCTGCCTCACTCCATTCGAGCTGTTCGAACTCCATGCCCACGAGCGTGCCATTGGCATAGATGAAAGTCTTCGGCGCATGATTCTCGACGATCTCCACCTTCTCCTCTTCGGCGTCCTCAAGCTCCCACGGCGATGCCTTGAAGTACGGGCGTGAACGCCGCGCCACGACCTTCACGTCGGTGGCGCCCAGCCGCTTGGCGCTACGACAGCAGTCCATGGCTGTATTGCCCACGCCGATGATCAGCACGCGCGGCTCGATCTTCTCGATATGCCCGAAATGCACGGAGCCGAGCCACTCGATGCCGATATGGATGACGTCCTTCGAGTTTCCCTTGTCGCGTCCGGGGATGTCGAGCTCCTTTCCCTTGGGGGCTCCGCTGCCCACGAACACGGCGTCGTACCCTTCGCCCAGCAACGCCTTCATGGACGACACGGTGGTGTTGTACCGGACGTCCACGCCCATGTCGATGATGTAGTTCGTTTCGTCGTCGAGCACATTGGCGGGGAGGCGAAACGCGGGAATATTGAACCGCATCAGCCCGCCGGCCTTGTCGTACTTCTCGAAGATCGTGATGTCGTAACCGAGCGGCATGAGGTCGTTCGCCGCTGTGAGCGACGCCGGGCCTGCCCCGATCATGGCGATTCGCTTGCCATTTTTGTCGGACGGCGCCTTCGGCAGCCGATCCGTGATATCATCGCGAAGGTCGGCAGCCACACGCTTGAGGCGACAGATCGCCACCGGTTTCCCGTCCACGCGGCCTCGTCGGCACGCCGGCTCGCAGGGCCGGTCGCACGTGCGCCCGAGGATTCCGGGAAACACGTTCGATTCGCGGTTGAGCATGTAGGAGTCCGAGTATCGCCCCTGCGCAATCAGGCGCAGATACTCGGGGACGTTGGTGTGGGCGGGACACGCATACTGGCAATCCACCACCTTGTGATAATGGTGTGGATCGGTGACGTCAGTCGGCCGCAATGTGACGATTCCTCAAGTGAGGGTCGTGAAGATACTCGTCCCCGGAATGGCCGTTTGCAAGGTTGGAAACCCCGACGCAACATCGGAGGTGCGCCCTTCCCGCCTCGCGGCGGAAAACACGAGTGAATTTGCGGCCGCGGGGATCACCGATACATATAGATGCAGCTGCCAGATGCAGCTGCCAGATGCAACTGCCGGAAGTCGCTCTCCCAACTCTCGCGCCCCCATGCGTCCTTTCAGTTCAGTCTCCAGCGCACTCCTCGCGCTCTTTGCAGTGTCGATGCCGGCCTCGGGCCAGGCCAAACCGGCGGCGGACGTGCCGTCCTTCGATGCGGCGCGGTTCGGCGCCATGCGCTACCGCATGGTTGGCCCCGCGCGGGGAGGGCGTGTGACTGCGGTGGCGGGCGTGCCCCAGGAACCGGCCACCTTCTACTTCGGCTCCACCGGTGGCGGCGTGTGGAAGACGATCGACGGCGGGATTGGCTGGAAAAACATCACCGACGGCGTGTTCGCGTCCGCCTCGATCGGATCCATCGACGTCGCCGACTCGGACCCGAACATCATCTATGTCGGCACGGGCTCCGCCGCCATTCGCAGCAACGTGTCTATCGGCAAGGGCATCTACAAGTCGAGTGATGCAGGACGGACATGGAAACAGGTCGGCCTCACCGACGCCGGCCAGATTGGGGCCATGGTGGTTCATCCCACCAATCCGGACATCGCATTCGCGGCGGTGCTCGGCAACCCGTTCACGAACAGCAGGACGCGCGGCGTCTATCGCACGAAGAATGGCGGCGGCAGCTGGGAACAAGTGCTGTTCCTCAATGACAGCGTGGGCGCGGCCGACATCGAGATGCAACCCGGCAATCCGAATGTGCTGTATGCGAGCATGTGGTTCGGCATGCGGCATCCATGGACGATCCTCAGCGGTGGCGCGGAGGACGGCATCTTCAAGAGCATGGACGGCGGGGACCATTGGACCCGCCTGGCGGGTGGGCTGCCTACCGGCGTGGTGGGAAAGGCGGACATCACCGTTTCCGATGCCGCGCCGCAGCGCGTCTACGCCCTGGTCGAAGCCAGAGTGGGTGGCGGACTCTATCGCAGCGATGACGCGGGGGTCAAGTGGACGCTCGTGAGTGGGACGTCGGGGCTCATCACCCGCCCGTTCTACTACGACCACGTCCACGCCGACCCCACCAACGCAGACGTGCTCTATGTGGGCACGGAGAGCTTCTACAAGTCCACCGATGGCGGCAAGACGTTTCGCACCATGCGAACACCGCACGGCGACAACCATGACATGTGGATAAACCCCACCAACGGGAAGGTGTTCATCCAGTCGAACGACGGTGGCGTGAACGTCACCGTGAACGGCGGGCTGAGTTGGAGTACCCAGGAAAACCAGCCGACGGCGGAGATCTATCAGGTTGCCGTAGACAACCAGTACCCGTACCGCCTGTACGGTGCGCAGCAGGACAATAGCACCGTCATCGTGCCCAGCCTGCCTACCAGCGCGCTTGGGTTGGACGAGCCGATCCAGGGCTGGCAGCGCGGGCCCGGTTGCGAAACAGGTCCCATCATCCCGAATCGCACGAACGCCGACACGGTGTACGGCGGCTGCAAAGGACAGTTCAGCCGGATGAGCATGCGCGTGGGACAGGAGCAGCAGTACTGGGTCGGTGCCCAGTCGCTGTATGGCAATCGCAACATGGACCTCAAGTACCGATTCCAGCGCGTGTCGCCCATGGAGGTGTCGCCGCATGAGCCGCACACGGTGTACTACGGCTCGCAGTACATCCATCGCTCGCGCGACGAAGGGGTCACGTGGGAGCGCATCAGTCCGGACCTCACGGCCAACGATCCGAAGTACCGCGATGTCGTCTCCGGTGGAGCCATCACCATCGATGCCACCGGCGAGGAGATGTACGCCACCGTCTACGCCATCCGCGAATCGCCAATCACCCCTGGACTGATCTGGGCCGGTTCCAATGACGGTCCCATTCACGTGACGCGCGACGGCGGCAAGACCTGGACGAACGTCACGCCGAAGGACCTTCCGCCAGGCGGACGAGTGCAGAACATCGAGCCGTCGCCGCTGCGGGCTGGCGCGGCGTACGTCGCCATCTACCGGTATCTGCTTGGCGACTTCCAGCCCTACATCTACAAGACGGAAGACTACGGCAAGTCATGGACGCGCCTCACCTCGGGTACAAACGGCATTCCCGCCGACTACCCCACGCGGGTGGTCCGTGAGGATCCCGCGCGTGCAGGCCTGCTGTACGCCGGCACGGAGTTCGGCATGTTCGTCTCGTTCGATGACGGTGGCCACTGGCGATCGCTGCAACTGAACATGCCCGTAACACCGATCACCGATATCAAGGTGCATCGCAATGACCTCGCGATATCCACGCAGGGCCGTTCCTTCTGGATCCTCGACAACCTGACGCCCCTTCAACAGCTCAGCGACAAGGTGGTCGCGGCGACGTCGCACCTGTTCGCTCCGCGACCGGCGGTGCGGTACCGGTACCGCGCTGGCTTCGGCGGCATCGAAGGTGATCGCGGCGCCACGGACGACGCACCGCAGTACATCCCGGCCGGCGCCGGTATCGATTTCTGGCTTTCATCCCCCTCGTCCTCACCGGTCACGCTCGACATCCTTGACCCCAAGGGTGCTGTGATCAAGAACTTCTCCTCAGCCGAGAGTCGCGCACCGGTCGCGGGCGGTCGTGGTGGTGGAGGCGCGACGGCGCTGACGGCGACGGCAGGACTTAACCGATTCGTCTGGGACATGACGTATCCTGGCCCCTACACCGAGAGCGCCGGCCAGGGTGGCCGCGGCGGCCCGCTCGCTCCACCGGGGCGCTACTCCGTGCGATTGTCGGCGAATGGCACGATCCTCACACAGCCCCTCGTGATTGCGGCCGATCCGCGGGTGACGAAGGACGGCGTGACCGCCGCGGTGCTCGAAACGCAACTCGCTCACAACATCCGCGTACGCGAACTCGTGAGCGACGCGAACCATACGGCCGAGCGGCTCCGCTCCACTCGCGCCCGAGCAACGGCCATGCCTGCCGCGTCCGTCGCGACACTCTCCTCCATCGAGGCGGAGTTCTTCACCCCGGTGGTTCGCTACAGCCGCCCAGGTCTCCAGACGCACATCACCTACCTCTATTCCATGACGATCGGCGCGGACCAGCGTGTGAGCAAGGACGCCGTCGAGCGGTATGACGAACTGCGAAAGGCACTTGATGTGGTGAAGTCGCGCCTCGCGGCGATATCCGGACCGCAAGGCATCGTTCCCGAATGACTCCATTCGAGCACCTCACCGTTCTCGTCTCCATCGTGATCGGCCTGGGCATTGGCCATCTGCTCACGACGGTGCACGAGCTGGTCCAGGTGCGATCACGGGTACGATTCTACTGGCTTCCCATCGTCTGGTTCGTGCTGATCTTCATCGGACTGGTCGAATGGTGGTGGTCCATCTTTGCCCTTCGCACCACGGTGCAGTGGAATTTCTTCTACTTCCTGTTCCTGCTCATGAGTCCTGTCACGATGTACCTGGCTGCCGCGTTTGTGCTGCCCGACGACAGTGAGCGGGGACATGACGTCATCGACCTGCGTGCGTACTACTATGAGAACAGCGCGTGGCTCTTCGGCGTATTCGCCGTGAGTCCCATCCTCGACGGAATTCGCCGCGCCGTCACGGCCGGATCCCTGCGGGATACGGGGGCATGGAGCAATCTCGTCTCCGGGATCCTGCTCGGATCCATGGGCGTGTACAAGAAGGCGTGGTACCACACGGTGATCACGTTGATCGTGGGATCCCTCTTTCTCTCGTTCATTGTCTCATCGGCGCTGCAACTACGCTGAATAGAGATCACAGCCGTGCCTACGCCGCCCTCCCTATCCATCCGGATCAAACGCCACTCGGACGGCTCGGCGTCGCTGACGCTGACCCGCGCTGACGGGGGCGTTACATGGCAACGACAGAAGGGTCAGCTTGGCAACGTCTTTTCGCCGCATGATCTCACGCACTACGCCGTGGAGACCTCGCTCGGTTACGACAAGGCGTTCTATGGCCTCGTTGCCGACGGTTGGGAAATCGCCGATTTCGCTTCCCCCTGGCCGCGGGGAGAAATCCCGCGTGAGGCACGGGAGGTCGAGTTGATCGTCGGCTTCTTCGACTCCGAACGACGGAACAGCGAACACTGGACGACGAAGGAGTTCAACGCCCACGCGGTCACCTTCGTGTCCGCCAGCAAGTACGCGGAAACGCTGCCGCCACCGGTGCTGACGGACGACCAGATCGCACGGGTTCGCACCCTGCGAGACGAATTGCTCGCCCGCTGGTTCGCGACGAGACCGGGAAATGCGATCGAGCTGGTGTTCGAGAAATCAGCATCACTGCGCTCTACCACGTGACGCGCCGCAGATAGCCGAACCCTCGCGGCAGATGACGCGAAAGGCTGTTGGCGACCACTCTGGTCCGCGCGTTCCGCGTGACTCCCATTCGTTCGCACAACCCGGCAAGATTTTCCGGAAGGTCGTCTCGCATCGTCCTCATGGCAGCTGACAGTTCCGGAAGGTCATCTCGCATCGTCCTCACGGCAGCTGACAGTTCCGGAAGGTCATCTCGCATCGTCCTCACGGCACCTCGCATCGTCCTCACGGCACCTCGCATCGTCCTCACGGCACCTCGCATCGTCCT
>JBDUCM010000189.1:0-9421 GCA_040003455.1 bacterium | reverse complement strand
TCGCTCGTCCACGAAACAGAAATGCAGTCGGTCATCATGACTGTAAAGTCAATTGGCCAGAATGTGTTCACTGACTTAAACGTCTCGACAAACGGCGGCCGGCAAACTGCCGGACCCCGTTTTCTTCTGGGCCCGATGGCTCGAATCTTTGCTGTCGACGGTACTACCGGCACGAGACTTTTCGTCGCGAGGAAGTTGGCGTGCTCCGAGCTTAGGCATGGCGTTTCCACCTCCCTCACCTCCCTTAGACCGATGGGGTGCCGCAGGATGATGTTTCGGACCGCACTCTCGCTGCGTTCTTGATCACTGCGCGGCTAGGCAATCCGTTGACGCGGCCGCCGACTGGCGAGTGAAGGCGATCTGACGCCTGTTGCGGTTCGCACTCTCGTGACTGCGTTGGGATGTTTCACGCACAATTCCGGAGGTGGAGGCAGTCTTTCGACTCACCACTCCGACGGTTCAAGCTGCGGTAATCGCTGGGCGCTCCGACTGGTTCGCCGCGATGAGCGCCGGGGGCCGCCTTGTCACTGCTTGCACCCGAAACGGAGGTGTCGTTTGCGCTCGAATGCTTCCGATAGTTCCGCCACCGCGACCCGGATTCGGGGGAGACTGGGAAGCGCAAACAGGTTGGTCGGTCTAAGAGGCTACGAACGAACTGACCGTGGCTATCAGAAGGCGTCGCGACGGATGATCGTGGTGCTCGCCGTTGGCCGGTAGTCCAGATCACAACCCGCGTCGCAACTCGGCGAATGCCAGCGAATTGGCGCGGAGCGAGCGAAAGAGCGTTCCCGCTGCGCCATCAGCCCTGTCGGTGCCGGCCACCAGCTTCCACCGATCCGAGAAGGCATATGACGCACGCGGCCTCATGAGCAGCTGGCCGGGAGACGCTAAGAATATTCCGGAGACCTCGGCATCGAGGGTCTCGTGCAGCCATTTGTTCGACACGCGGATCGTTGCGCCGTGTTGAACCGCGCGCAACTGCTGCGATAGGCCTGCGAGCAGCAACGCCACCGCGCGTCGCGACGGATCGGCTTCCGACTCCGGCGCAGTAAAGCCGCGCACCACCCGGACGATGGACTGCACGTTCACGTTGAAGTACTCGCCGAACGTCCGATCGGTACCGACGACGGCGAAAAACGTGGAGTTCTTTATCTCTGGATTACTCCCACTGCCATCGCCCGTAGTGATCACTGCTGCCTCGGCGCGCACTCCGAATCGGCCGAGCGTCGTAGCGGCGTCCGCGCCGAGCACGTGAAGCCGATTGTTGGTCAGTTCGAGGACGTCGCCCGCAGGCGTGGAGCGGAGTGCCAGGTCCGGAGAGAGATCGAACCCGGAAAAATACGAGACCGACCAGTCGACTCGTTCACCGGCCCGCTCGATGCGCAATGCTCCCTGCCTCATCGCCTCGCGTTGGGTTGGCCGATTCGTGCGAGTGCCGGGTAGCATCGTGCCGAACGGCAGGGTGCTCCCCTGAAAGGCCGCGAGCCAGAGTCCGGTGACAGTCAATCCACCAACGGCTACTGCCAAGCGCCCGGCGGGCACCCCGCTCCGCTGGTCGTCATCTTCGGCAACGAGCATGGTGAGGTCGCGAGGAGTGAGGTTGTCCGTCGGGTTAACAGCGTCCGCGCGCCCCCATGATATGATCTGCTTGCCGAGCCGCACATCGACGGCGCCGTAGGACAAGTCTCCGTAAAGCTCTCTCAGGCGCGCATCGGCATTCCGCGGCCTGTAAAACGAACCGCCCCCGACCCAGCCAGCTGCGTGAAGTATCACGTGCTCCGAGAGTCTGGGTGCGACGTCGGCCCACGCAACGCTTGCAGACAACGGGCCTCTCTCGTCCATTGTACGGGACGAGCTCCAGGCCGCCGTTCGAAGCGTTGCCCGTGGGCGAAGCCATTCACGCATGGACGAAGCCGAGTCCTGACCACGCGCCGGAGTCGCGCACATCGCCGCAGCACTTGCAGCGATGAGCGCGATGAAGAAGACACGAACGTGGCGCACGTTCACCGCTCGAGATGGCGTGTGGTGAAGTACTCGTCGGATACGCCGACGTTCGCCTTGTACCTGTCGAAGTGAACCACGGTGCGGTGTCCCGTCTGGAGGTTCTCCGCCGCCAGGCGCATCGCTACCCAGCGCGTGCGCGTTGAGTCCACCAGTCGTATTTCCGTGTAGGTCGCGCGCTTGAGTGGTTGCGCCGAGTGGTCCCAGAAATCGGTGCGCACAGTGACGAAGTTGTCCTTGCGAATCCAGTGCTTCTGTCGGCTGTAGCCACTCTGATCACGTACTACGTCGCTCGCGGGTACAGCGTCGACGACATAACACGGCTGGCTGTCCATGGTCTCCTCCCCAGCGAACGTGTACTTCCAGTCCTTCACCCGGTTGCCGATGACGTCGCCGTAGGAGAAGTCCGTTCCGACGAAGCTCTCCTTCTTGTTCGACGCCACAAGACGTCGCACCTTCCGAAGTGCCGGCAGGTAGATCCAGATGTCGTCGTCGGCATCGGCGTGCTCCACCAGCAGCGTTGCCGTGCCTGCGATGTCCGCGGGTGACTCGTACTGCGCGATGCGGCGATTGTCGACGCCGTTCGCCTGGAGCTTCGTCCAACCAAGCAGGCGCCGCACGCGCTCCTGGCCGCCCTGGTTGATGAGCGTGATCGTTGACAGCTGCTCCGAATCGACGACACGACCCACCATGAAGTTTCTCGTCATCACGGCCGTCGCGTCCGGCGCTTGCGCGGCCACCGCTCTCGTCGGCGCGAAAGGCGCGCTCAGGGCAATCAGGCCGGCTGCTGCTGCCGTCGCCAACGCACGTCTCTGCGACGCAAAGGCGAAACGAGGCCGCGTTAGGAGCAACAGGGCAGGAATGAGCGTCAGCGTGGCGAAGCAGCTCACGATCATCGCCACTCCGATGAGGATCGCCATCCAGACGTGTGGATAGTAGCCGAATGAGAACGCCAGCACGGAATAGCCACCGGCCACGGCCGAGGCGACGAACAGCGTCGCCTTGCCGGCGGTGCTGAGTGCGACCCGAACCGCTTCCACTTCGTCCGGTTGTCGCGCCAGCTCTTCGCGCAGGCGGAAGATCAGATAAATGGCATAGTCAGCGCCGACGCCGATCACCATCGCCGCGGTGAGCGAGTTGTCGATGTTGAGCGGAATGCCCGTGAAACCCATGACTCCGAAGTTCACCAGAATCGTCAGCGCAAGCGGGACGATCACCATCAGTCCAGCCATGAGCGAGCGGAACACGAGCGACGATACGATCAGCAGCACGCCACCAATCTGTATCATGTTCAGGATCTTCGACCGCACCATCACGTCGGCGAGCGCCGACTCCTGCGCGACCGAGCCTCCAATTGACACCTTGACACCCGGGCCGAGCAGACGTTGTGCCTCGGGCTGAATACGGTCGGTCATGGAGCGAAACCACACGCTCTCCGAAGTTCGCGCGAGAGCCCAGATGTTGGCCGACTTGTAGTCGTTGTCGACATAGCTGTCGAAATCGCCCGGCTCGCCGGACATCGAATAGAGCAGCAAGTATTGCGAGATCAAGTCGCCCGAATCGGGGATGCGGTCGAACGCGGGATCGTCCGCGTGCATCGCCCGGTTCATTCGCCGCACGAAGTCAGTGAGCGACAGGGTCTTGCCCACCTGCGGGTCAGCCTCCAACAGGCGCTGGATCGAGTCCATGCCCTGAAGCACGCGCGGCTGCTTGATGGCGCCCGCCTCGCGTCCCTCCACGAGCAGGAAAACGCCATTCGTGCCCCCGAGTCTCGTATTGAGCTGCTGGTCGTCGCGGACGAATGGAAGCGAAGGTGAGAAGTTGCGCTTGAGCTGCTGCCGCACCTGCACGCGCGTCGCACCGATGCCCCCGACGATCACCACTGCGCCGAGTACCGCCCAGATCGCGCCGCGTCGCGGCCCCGTGACCAGGCCTGCTATGCCGTGGGTTATCCGGTCCCATGCCGTGTCGGCGCGCTCGCGCATCTGTTCGCGCTCGCCCGGCGGTGGCAACAGCGAGCGGAGCGCCGGAATGAACGTCAACTCAAGAACAAGCGCGCTGAGAATGCCGCCAGCACTAAAGATCCCGAAGGTGCGCACCGCGCGAATCTCGAACACATTCAGCGAGAGGAAGGCGATCACAGCAGCGATTCCGGCGGTGAGCGTCACGGGACCGACGCGCTGCATCGCGAGAATGATCGCCTCGCGGTTGGATGCTCCCGGTTCCAGGCCGGTTTGTCGCAGAGCGTGGAACTCCTCGTAGTAGCGCTTGAGGATCTGCACCGCGTGCCCCGCCGCTATGGCGAGAATGAGGATCGGCGTGGTGGCGTTGAACACGTCCATCGGTACCCCTGCTGCGCCCATCACGCCGAGCCCCCAGACCACCGCGAGCAATGCCGTTACGAGAGGCAGGAATGCTGCCTGCCGTGTCCGGAACGCCTCGTAGTGAATGAGTCCGATGATCACGACTGCGAGCGGAAAGAAGATTCCCATCCGCGCCGCGAGTCGCTCGATATTGCTGAGGTATACGGGAAGCCCACCCACGGCGATGTCGACCGAGGCGTCACGCTCGCGATCGACAATCGGTGTGATGAGCGTCATAATGCTCCCAAAACCCTTCGGCGGATCCCTGAACTCGGCGACGACGGACACCGTGCGCCAGTCGCGTGAAACGATGGCGTTGAAGTAGGCAGGATTGGCCTTCAGCGTTTGCTTGAGCGTCTCGATCTCGGCGGGAGTGCGGGGTATCGAGTCCATGAGCCCACGCACCTCGAGTCCATCAGCGGTACCCGTGATGCTCTTCGCGCGACGCGCGGACAGGCTGAGCACATTTGACTTGACCACGCCCGGTAGTTCGCTCACCGCCGCCGTGATTCGCGCGACCTTTGCGAGGATGCGCGGGTCGATTGCCTCACCTACATGCGCGGTGAGCCCGATTACGATCACGTATTTCGAACCGAACACCTTCTCTACTTTGTTGGTCGCGATGACCCCAGGATGGGTCGGTGGAAGGAAGTTGTTCGGGTCAATGATGATACTCAGGTTCCTGAACTGAAGAACGAGCGCCATCGTGATCACCGCAGTAGCGGCAAGCACGGCGATACGGTAACGGATGACGAGCTCCGCGAGACGCCTCATTGTGCGGCTCCAGCGAGCGAGGCGAGCATCTGCTTCCGCGTTTTCCCATCGGCCTCCGCCGACACGCCACCGGCCATTCGGGTGAGCAACGTGCGCTGGCCGCGATGACGGATTGCATGGAGGGGCTCGACCGTGGCTGGACGCTCGATGTGGGGCGGCATCATCGTCGGATGTGAAGAAGTGGGGTTGGTGTCGAACCAAAACCACTTGACTTCAACCATGCTTGAAGTCAAGTGGGACTCAGAACACAGTCCTCCGTACTCCTGGGTGAGTGAGAGCTCCGCGAGATGCCTCATCGCGCGGACCCGGCGAGTGCGGCCAGCGTCTGCTCCCGTCTTTCCATAGACCTCCGCCGTCCCGCCACCCGCCATCCCGGCAAGCAACGTGAGCTGGCCGTGATGGATGTGCGGCAGCTTCACGGGAAACCGGAACGCACGCTGCTCAATTCCCATCGTCGTGTAGACCTCGGCCTCGGCAACGTGCCAGACCATCAGGCCGAGCGTTCGGCCGGCCGGGTCTGGCTGGAGGTCGTACTGGTCCCCGGGAAGAGAGGCGAGGAGCGATTCGGTCCGCTTCGTCTCTCGGTCCCAGAGGGCACGGAAGATTTCGAGTTCTGCACGCATATTTCTGTGTCTCCATGAGGATCGGTTGGTCCGCGTGTCTGTAGTCGAAACCGGAGGCGAAAAGGATACGGGCTGGATGGCGTATCCTTTTGACGTACCGTTAGCGTCCTCCTTGATGAACCAACCCGACAGGTCGAATTCCATGGATGAACACATAGAGGCCGGCAGCTCCGCCTTGCGCGCGGCAGTGATGGACACACGATCACGGTTCCTCGAAAGCGCGGCGACTGTACGCCCGCGTCTGCACCGCTTCTGCGCACGTATGACTGGGTCTGTGCTCGATGGCGAAGACCTGGTGCAGGAGACACTCGCGCAGGCGTTCTATTCGCTTGCGTCGCTCCAGGATCCAGGTCGGCTCGAGTCGTGGCTTTTCCAGATCGCTCACAACAAGTGCGTGGACTTCCTTAGACGACGGACGCGGACGCTGGAGGACGCTGTGCCTTACGATGACGAGCGCGAATACGATGGAGCGGCAATGTTCGCGGAAACGGGCGGCGAGCCGGTGGATGACGCATTGGCGTCGCTCGTCACCACGCTCCCGCCAATGGAACGCGCGGCTGTGCTGCTCAAGGACGTTCTCGACTACCGACTGTCCGAGGTCGCGGAGGTCGTGGACTCGACGGTGGGAGGCGTTAAGGCAGCGCTCCATCGTGGCCGGACGAAACTGCGCGAACGGCACGAGACGCCACCGCGGATAGAGCTCGAGCACGGTGAGCGCATGTTGCTCGCGTCGTACGTGGAACGCTTCAATCGGCGCGACTGGGATGGCCTGCGGCACCTCATCCAGGCGGACGTCCGCATGGAGCTCGTAGGGATGCCCGAGGCACGCGCCACCGTGCACGGGACGCGCCCCACGTATTTCGGGAACTACATGTCGCTGCCGTGGGAGTGGAAGTTCGGTCTTGCGCGCGTGGACGGCGAGTCTGTCGTGGTCCTGTGGCGCAAGTCCGGCGCGGAATGGCTACCGTACGCCGCGGTCAGACTCTGGTGGCGGGACGGCTTGGTGGTACGCATCCGCGACTACATCCACGTGGACTACCTGCTGAAGGACGCGCAGACGGAACTGGACACTCCCGTGCACCGCCAATTGGCACCAGCATGATCCAGGATTGCGTCCTTCGTTCAGGTCTTCTAAGAAAGTGACAACTGTGCGGCGGTCACACCCTCGGACGCCGATGATGTGACCACAGCCCACCCGAGAGCGGGGCGCGGACGGTGCGAGGTGTGTGGGCGGCATACGCCCCCATGCCGGAACCATCGTGCCCCGACGACCAACGATACGCGGGCCGCCGCGACGGCCGCCTCCGGATACAACCCGCGCGCGATAGCGGCCCTGAAACCGGAGCGGTCCTCACGCCGCCCGACAGGCGGGCGCCCCTGCGAACGCAGCGCTTCGCGCGTAGAAGTGATTGGACTTCCGCTTCCCCATCTTCGTCATCGCGCACGCACCTCCGCGATGGGGTGTCGCGACGACCGATTGAATTGACCGTAGCTTAACTCGCTGTCCGCAGATCCCGGCGCGGCTCACTTCCGAAAGAACACCTTATGTGGTTTCCACCGAACCCGGCGCAGCTCATTCGACCATCAGGCCCAGGGCCGGCGTTGTTGCACTGCCAGGGCAGGCCTATGGCGTCGCTGCCGCTATTTCGCGCGAGTTCTACTGCTGGTGGTTCCAAGAACGGTAGCGTCTATGTGCGGAAGGCTGATGAGGAACTGGACGGCCGGTGTCACCTGGCAAGGTCATTTATCCGCTACCCGTGTGCGGAAGCAGACGCGGCGGGTGGCGCTGCTGAAGTTTGAGGAACCAGCATCGCATCCTCTGTCGCGCGTGCTGCACGGACCTAGCCCATGAGCACGCGAACCGCACTGATCAGGGTCATCGACATTGCGGCTTGGCAGCCCGCAATCATGGCCATACGCAGTCCATCATCGACCCGTGGCTCGCGCAAACCCCACTCGCAGACCTGATTGTGTGGCATGAGGCGCCGGACGAGACCCCCGCGTTTGACACCCCACGCCCAACCCGATAACATCAACCCATGACCCGCCCGACCCTCGCCCTCACGTCCACATGGCGTTGGCCCTCTCCCCGAGTGGCCAGTCGATAGCGCACGTCTCGCGACGTACATCTTTCCACGGGCCGCTCGCAGTCGAGCGGCCTTCTTGTTGTCCGAGAACTGGAAACGCACCGCCTGCGAGCGCGCCCTCTCACACAATCCAGAGAGGAGTTCCATGACCACCTTCGCGCAACCAATCCCGACAACCGACCGCCTCGACGTCGCCACGAGCGACATCGTACTCACCGGCGACCGCCCCACCGGCCGCTTGCACCTCGGGCACCTTGCCGGCTCGCTGACAACGCGCGTCGCGCTCCAGGGCCGCGTGCAGCAGACCCTGCTCATCGCCGATCTCCAGGCCCTCACCGACAACATGGGCCGCCCCGCCGAGATCGCGTCCCACGTCGAATCCGTCGCGCTCGACTACCTCGCTGCCGGACTCGACCCAGACCTCAACACCTTTGCCGTCCAGTCCGCGCTGCCCGCACTCAGCGAACTCACCATCCTCTACCTCAACCTCGTCACCGTCGCTCGGCTCGAACGCAACCCCACCGTCCGCGCCGAGATCAACCTCCGCACCTTTGAGCGCGATATTCCCGCCGGCTTTCTCTGCTACCCCGTAAGTCAGGCCGCCGACATCACCGCATTCCGCGCAACGCTGGTCCCTGTTGGCGAGGATCAGGTGCCGGTGATCGAACAATCCAATGAGATCGTGCGTCGCCTCAACCGCATCGCCGGGGCCGATGTTCTGCCGGAATGCCGCGCCCTCCTCTCGAATACACCGCGCCTGCCCGGCGTCGACGGACGCAAGGCGAGCAAGTCATCGGGCAACGCCATCGCGCTCACGGCCTCTCCGCACGAGATCGAATCGGCGGTGCACGCGATGTATACCGATTCCAATCATCTGCGCGCCGCGGATCCGGGGCAGGTGGAAGGCAACGTGGTGTTCGCGTATCTGGACGCGTTCGATCCCGATGCACTCGCAGTGTCCGAACTCAAGACACACTATGAGCACGGTGGACTCGGCGATCAGCTCCTCAAGCACCGGCTGATCGCCGTCCTTGAAGACCTCATTGCGCCCATGCGCGCTCGGCGCACGCACTATGAGAAGGAGCCCGATGCCATGCGAGACATCCTTGCCATCGGCAACGCACGTGCGCGCGACATCGCCGCCACCGTGCTCGCCGACGTCCGGCGCGCCTTTTCCCTTGCGGCATGATGCCCGAGGATTTCCGCTCGGCCCGCGAACTAGCCTTCGATCTTGTAGATCTCGCGCTTCCCACGATCCACGAGATCATGATAGCCCGTCAACATCGCCCGAAACTTGTCGACGATCGTGGGCCGTGGCGAAATCCCCTCTGGGTTATCCGCTTGGCATCGGAGCTCGGCCAGTCGCCGCAATGCCGAAGTCCACGATTGCTGGCCTCCAGAAGGCTCAGCGTGGCAACGTTGTCAGGCATCTCGACCGTATCAAGTGAGGGCCCGTCAATCGACTTGCCAGAGTATCGCGCTACGTTGGTCCCCTCTCACCGCCGCAATCGATGAAGACCACCGAACCTGGCTACACGAATCGCAACGCTCAACTCGTTGTCCGCGCAACTGG
>JBDUCM010000061.1:0-30042 GCA_040003455.1 bacterium | reverse complement strand
AACCGCTGCACGGACACGCCGCACGCGTCACGCTTCACCCCGCTGCACCCCTCACACTCACGCCGTACGCCAAACCGCTGCACGGACACGCCGTACCCCTCACGCGGAGGTCGCCGCACGGACTTTTCCCCTCAACGACTTCCCACTGACTGCGTCAAACAGGTGGAGATGGGCTTGGTCTGCCTCTACGCGAAGTGTCGTCCCCGGTACCGGCCTCGCTCCTGGCCCTCCTCGCACCGTGAGCCGAACATCCCCCGACGACAGGTGCAGCAGCTGTTCGTGACCTAGTGGCTCCGCGAGCTGGAGCGTTGTCGCAAAGCCGCCCTCTTCCACCACGGTGAGATGCTCAGGACGAATGCCGACGATGACCGCGCCCGACTCGGGCAGTGGCGTGCCCGCAAGACTGGCCGGCAACGTGATGGTGATCGCCGATGCGCCGTCGAGACGGACGCCGACGTCGTCGCCATTCCGGTGCACCATTCCTGCTAGCAGGTTCATCGGCGGACTGCCGAGAAACCCGGCGACGAACGTGTCTGCCGGCTGTTCATAGACGCGCGCCGGTGTATCCACCTGGCGGACGCGGCCTTGATGCATGACCACGATGCGATCCCCGAGTGTCATCGCCTCGATCTGGTCGTGGGTGACATAGAGCATCGTGGCGCCAAGGCGCGCGTGGAGTGCCGCGAGCTCGCGGCGCATCTCGCCACGGAGCGCGGCGTCCAGATTCGAGAGCGGTTCGTCGAACAGGAACACGCTCGGCTCCCGGACGATCGCGCGCCCAATCGCCACGCGTTGCCGCTGTCCGCCCGACAATTGACGTGGCCGCCGCTCGAGCAAATCGGTCAGACCCAGCGTGGCCGCAGCCGCGTCCACGCTGCTCGTGATCTCGCTTTGCGGCCGCTTCCGGAGACGTAAGGCAAAGGCCATGTTCTCGCGCACTGTCATGTGCGGGTACAGCGCATAGCTTTGAAAGACCATGGCAATGTCTCTCTCGGATGGCGGGACGTCGTTCACGAGTTCGCCGCCAATGAGAAGCCGTCCGGCACTGATGGATTCCAGTCCGGCAACCATGCGGAGGGTGGTGCTCTTTCCGCACCCGGATGGACCCACGAGCACCACGAGTTCACCGGCAGCCACGGTCAGGTCCACGCCGTGCACCGCCACGACTCCCCCGTCATACTCCTTGCGTATTCCGTCCATCTCGACCGTTGCGGCCTTGCTCGTCATGGCTGTCACGTAACTCTCATGGTATTGCGTGGGCTCCACTCGGCCCACGCGAGGCTTTCCAGGACTGCATGAGCACTTCGCACCGATTTCCCGACACATTTCTCTGGGGCGCGTCCACCTCTGCCTACCAGATTGAAGGCAGTCCGCTTGCGGACGGCGCCGGCCCGAGCATCTGGCAGCGCTTTGCGCACAGCCCGGGCCGCACCACCAACGGCGATACCGGCGACATCGCATGCGATCACTACAATCGCTGGAAGGACGACGTCGCGCTGATGGGCGAACTTGGCCTCCAGGCCTATCGCTTCAGCATCAGCTGGAGCCGCATCCTGCCGCAGGGCACCGGCGCCGTGAACGAGGCGGGCCTCGACTGGTATGAACGGCTCGTCGACGCGTTGCTGGCGGCGCACATCACGCCGAACGCCACACTGTTCCACTGGGACCTCCCCGCGGCGCTGGATGACCGCGGCGGCTGGTTGAATCGTGACGTGGCCGATTGGTTCGGCGACTACGCGGCCGCCGTGTTCAACCGCCTCGGCGATCGGGTGCCGATGTGGGCCACGCTGAACGAACCCTGGGTCGTCACCGATGGCGGCTACCTGCATGGCGCGCTCGCGCCCGGCCATCGCAACCTGTTCGAAGCGCCCATCGCCAGCCACAACCTGTTGCGCGCGCATGGTCGCGGCGTGCAGGCGTTCCGCGCCGAGTCGCGTACGGGTCAGATCGGTCTCGTGGTGAATCTCGAGCCGAAGGATCCCGCGTCCGACTCGCCGGCCGATGCCGAGGCTGCGCAGCGTGGCGACGCGTACATGAACCGGCAGTATCTCGATCCGGTGTTTTTCGGCACCTACCCGCCCGAGATGAAGGACATCTTCGGCGACGCATGGCCGGAGTTTCCCCCTGACGACTTCAAGCTCATCAGCCAGAAGATCGACTTCCTCGGCATCAACTATTACACACGCGGCGTCGTGCGCGACGATCCCTTGGCGCTGCCGGTGCGCATTGCCTACGTCCGCCAACCCGAGCACGCGTACACGGAAACGGGCTGGGAGGTGCACCCGCCCTCCCTCACGCGCACGCTGCTCTGGGTCACGGAGCGCTACGGCCGCATCCCGCTCTATATCACGGAAAACGGCGCGGCCATCTACGACGCACCGCACACGATCGACGGCGAAGTCAACGACCCACTTCGCGTGTGGTATTTCCGTGAGCACATCAAGGCCGCGCATGACGCAATGACCCAAGGCGCCGACCTCCGCGGTTACTTCGCCTGGAGCCTCCTCGACAACTACGAATGGAGCCTCGGCTTCTCCAAGCGGTTCGGCATCGTGCACGTGAACTACGCCACGCAGGAGCGGACGCCCAAGGCAAGCGCGCGCTACTACAGCGAGATCATTCGCAGCAATGGGGACGCACTGGACCGGTAGTCCCTTTGGCATCAGTACCTGAACTCCACACGGCCGGGCGCGCGGATCACTACCGCGCGCCCGTCTTTCGTAAAGGAGGCGGGTGCGCCGTTCACCGTTGCTGCTCTCGGCACCGCACCGAACGGGGCACGCACTTCAATGCCGCCCGGCGGCATCACACCACGCACCGTTGTCTGCACCGCGGCACCAACCGCGCGCACGGACAAGTCGAGCGTGCCCCACCAGGTGTGGATTCCCTGCACGGTCACCCCACCCGGCGCCCGCGCCCACGTGAGCGGGATGCCGGCACCAATCACGAGCGTCGAATCATCCGCGCGCTCGTATTCGATGAAGTCCAGCGCGGACCGGATGAAGTCGGACGCCACCCAACCGTGCGGCATATCGCCAATGAACTTCGGCGCTCGATGATCGCGCCATACCACCTCGGCCCACTGATTCCACTCCGCGGGCCGCCGGCCGGTCATGTACCAGCGCGCGAGTGCGTGGGCCCGTTCCGGCTGGTTCAAGCGGACGAAACTGCCCACCTGCCGCCATTCATATGGCGTGTAGTTTATCCACGGCTGCTTGCCGTCGCGGCGGTTGGTGAAGTTCACCCACGCGCTGTCGAATGTCCGGCGCACCACGGATGTCGGGAGCGCCGACAAACCCTGCGCGGGCTCCAGCGCGATCGTTGAAGACGTCGGATCGAAGTCGCCAAGGTCGGCCGCGCCGGGTAGTACGGGTTCCGTATGCAGCGCCATGGCACGACCGATCGACGCAACGACATCACCCTTGAACTCCGCGGCTGCCGCGCCGAGTGTCCGCGCGCGCGCTCCATCGCCGGCCACGCCGGCGAGGAAGGCGGCGTCCGTCAGCCCTCGCACTCCCCACCAATCATCCCAATAGGAGTACGCCGCCTTGGCCGAATAGCCTTCGTGGCTGATGGACGGCGGCAGTAGACCGAAGACAAACAAGGAATCCGCGCTTCTATACCGCGCGGTGCGGCGAGATTGCCGGAGCGAGTCGAGATGCGCCGCCGTTCGTGCGAGGATTGGCCAATGCCGCCTCGCCGTCGCCGTATCGCCGCTCATCCTCACGTACTCGGCAACCAGATACAACAGTTCCCCGTCGGCATCGTTTTCCGGCACGGGATCGGCGCCGCGCACGTCCACGCAACATGGCACCTTGCCGTCGGCAAACACGTTGGGCACGAACCAGTCGATGAATGCGCGTACGTCGCTGGCGCGGCCAAGCCGGAGGAGCGCGGCCGACGTGAGCGCACCGTCGCGGATCCAGCTACGTCGGTAACTGCGCGTGCCCGGTTGAATGGCCGCACCCCGAGCGTTGATCAATACATCGGACATCGCCGATCGAATCGTGTTGGCGATGGCCGCGCCATCCAGCGGAAGGTCGATTCGTACCCGTCCGAGCTCGGAATCCCACATGCGGCGCGCGGTCTCGAGCGCCGCAGCACCGGTGGGCGCGTCTCCTGGTGCAGCGCTCTTCCTGGCAGGCAACTGAAGCCATACGTCCGTGCTGTCGTTCGCGGCGAGACGGATGTTCCAGGTCAGCAATGCGGAGGCGAACTCCGTCGCATCGGCGACAGAGAGCGCGCGCGAAGTCGATGCGGCGCACGATCTCGGCAGGCTGCACCGACGAAGCTCTTCGATGAGTGAGCCGGCGTCGAAGGTCGCCGCCCGCACCGTCGCGCCCGGGGTGAGTGGCGTGACGTCGTGCTCGCCGTTCACCGAGAGGTGTTGGCCATCCCAGGCAAGCGACCTGACCGACGCTGCGCCGCCAGCAATTCCCAGGAACTGCCACGGCGGATTCACCTGAACGGGCCGCACCGCCACGTGGAGTTGAACGTCGATGGCAACCGCCTTCCGGTTTATCACGCGATATCGTGCCCACACCATTGAACTGCCCGTATCGCCCGTGGCAAAGGAGGTAACGTCGAGCGCAGCGTCGTTGGCAGTCCGGCGCACTGACGGGATGGGACGCCAACCGCCATCGAGCGCGTGTGTCGTCACGCCATCGCGCCACGTTTGAACCGCACCGTTCACCGACAGGAACGGTTCGAGTGAGAAGCTTCCCGGAAACGGTTCGACCGCGCCGTCTTCGCTGATGAGAGCGTCGCGCTCGTCCCGCGGGATGCCCACCACCGTCCAGTATGACTGCTGGTGCGTGAGCGCCCGCGGCCAACCGCCCGGCGCGTCCGCGGCAGCAACGGTCTCGAGAAACGCGCTTCGCGTGGGTGCTGCCGTGGCAGGAAGAAAGCGCACGGCGGCAATTCCGTAGCCTTTGCCTCGACTGCTCTTTCGCAATACCAGGCGCAGCCAGCTTGTCTCGAGTTCGGGCAAGTGCACGAAGCGACGCCCGCCCGCGCCACCCCGCACCGTGTGCATGGTCGTCCACTGCGCGCCATCGTCGGACCGCTGGACGTCGTAGTCGGTGGCCCAATCCGCAGCCCCCCAGTCCACCGCGAGCCCACTCAACTCGCGCGGGCCGCGAAAATTGAAGGTGACGTGTTGCTCACCATCGCCGCCGCTCCGCCAGCCCGTCGCCTCCACACCACGCGCCGTGGCGTAGGTGGGCGAACGGAAAAAGTCTCGCGACAGCATCGACGCCGGTGCATGACCAGCCGCCGACGTCGATGCGCTCACACTCGGCCGCGTGCTGTCTGCCACCGGCATCGGCAGCGGCACGAGCGTGAGGTCATCGAGACTGATCCACCCGTTGCCCCCGGAGGCAGCGGTGATCGCGATCTCGATGGCCGCGATACTGCGCGGTGGTCCCTTGCCGAGCGGACCCCACGCAAACGAAAGATCAGATGGGCGAAAGCGCAATACCTGCCACTCGCGCGACACCGGTAGTGCAACGCGCCGCATCCACCAGACGTTCAACCCGGATGCGTCAACGAACTTGATCTCAATTGTATTGGGACGCGCGTCTCCGCGCACGTGCAACGTCATCGCCCAGTGCGCTGGCAACGCCGGCAACACGAACGCGTGCCGTGCGATGGCGTACCCCGCATGTCCCTGATAATCGAAATCGAAGCGCATCGCACGACCCACAACGCCGCTGTCCGGGTGCAGTGCGAGCCTAACACCATCCGACGGAATCGCGCGCCATCCGGTCGTATCGTCGAACGTCACCAGCGATACCGGCGGCGCCGGCTTCACCAACTGGGCGCGTGCGTGCCCTGCCACGACGAGCAGCGCGATGCAGACGCCGCGCGCCACTCGCCGGCAGTTCACTTGACGCTGCCCTCCGTCACGCCCTCCACGTAGTAGCGCTGGAGAAAGAGGAAGAGCACGAGCACGGGCAGCACCGTGATTACCGCGCCCGCCATCATGAGTTCCACATCCTGCGCGTGCTCGCCAACGAGACCCGCGAGTGCCACCGGCAGCGTGTACTTCCGATCATCGCTGAGGATGATCAGCGGCCACATGAAGTCGTTCCACGTTGCTAGAAAGGTCCACAGCGCGAGCGTCGCCAGCACGGGCTGGATGGTGGGCAGCACGATCGACCGGAACACACGGAACTCTCCCGCGCCGTCGATGCGCGCCGCGTCGAGCAGGTCGTCCGGAATGGCTAGCGCGTACTGCCGCACCAGGAAAATGCCGAAGATGCTGGCAAGGCCCGGGATGATCACGCCGCCGTAGTTGTTCACCAGGCCCAGCGCCTTCACCAGCAGGAACAGCGGCAGCATCGCCACCTGCACGGGAATGGCGAGCCCGGCGGCCATCACGCGGAAGGTGCTGTCACGCCCCTTGAACCGCAGCTTGGCAAACGCGTATCCCGCCGACGCGTTGATCGCGAGCGACGCGAGCGTGGTGACGATGGCGATCAGCGCGCTGTTGAGCGCATATCGCCCGAGCGCGAGACGCCCGAAAAGGTCGCGATAGTGGATGAGCGTGGGATGATGCGGAATGATCGCGGGGGGAAAGCTGCTGGCCTCACCGGTGGTCATGAATGACGCGCTCAGCATCCACAGCAACGGCAGGAGCGACAGCGCGCCGAACACGATGATGGATGCGTGGAGCGCCAGGCTCGCCATCCGGTCACGCCTCGCTCTCGACCCGCTCACTCGGCCCCTCGTGGCGAGATGCGCCGCTGCACGAAGGTGAACGCCACGATGATCGCGAACAGCAGGAAGGCGATGGCAGCCGCCACGCCCAACCGCCACCAGCGGAATCCTTCCTCGTACATATAGAGGACCAGGCTCGTCGTAGCTCGCAGCGGACCGCCCTGCGTCATCACGTACGGCTCGGTGAACAGTTGCAGGTAGCCGATCATGGTGACGATCACCACGAAGAAGAGCGTCGGCGCGAGCATGGGAATCGTCACATGCCGGAACCGCTGGAACGGCGACGCCCCGTCCAGGGCGGCCGCTTCATGCAGCTCACGCGGGATGTTCTGTAGCCCCGCAATGCAGATGAGCATGTTGTAGCCGAAGTTCTTCCACGTGGCCATCAGGATGATCGCCGGCATTGCCCACCGCGGATCACCCAGCCAGTCGATGGGATGCACGCCCACGTGGCCGAGCATCCAGTTGAGCAGGCCGTAGCGTGGGTGGTAGAGATAGCGCCACACGATGGCCACAGCCACGAGCGTGGTCACGAAGGGCGCGAAGAACACGGCGCGGGCGGTGCCCTTCCAGCGCAGCGCGCGCGCGTTGACGAGCAGCGCGGCGCCGAGTGAAGCGGCGACCGTGAGCGGGCCGCCAATGACCGCGAAGTACAGCGTGTTGCGCAGCGCCTGCCAGAACAGCGGCTCGTGCAGCACGCGGACGTAGTTGCGAAACCCCACCCAGCGCGCGGCGCGCGGGTCGGCAAGCGCATAGAGATCGAAGTCGGTGAAGCTCAGGCCAACCGCCGCGATCACCGGCCCCACGAAGAAGATCAGGATGAGCCCGAGCGCCGGCGCCACGAACCACCAACCCGGCGCGATGCGTCGTTTGCGTGAAACGGGGGTGGGCACGATGGCCACGACGGCCGGCGGCGCGCTCATGGCGTGCCCACGGGTGACGTGGCCGTGGCGACCTTGCTTCGCTGGGCCAGGAGCCAGCGCCGCTTCTCCAGAATTGCGCCCACCTCCACATCCAGTCCGTTCAGTGCGTCGTCCACTGACTGCCGGCCGCGCGCCGCGCGCTCCGCGGCCTGGGCCACGCGCGTCACGATCAACTCCCACTCCGGTACCTGCGGCGTGGGCGTCACGCGTCCCAACTGTTCGCGGAACGCGGCGAGGTGGACATCGTGCGCGAGGGCGGGGGTGTCCCATGCGGAGCGCCGGGCCGGCAGGTCGCCCGTCTGTTCATAGAAGCGCGTCTGTCGCGCTGCGTCGCTCACGAAAGTCACGAACTTCCACGCGATGGCTTTTCGCGGAGAAGCCTGCATGACCGTGAGGCTGGATCCGCCCGCGAGCGAGACGCCATTGCTGTCGGGGCCGGGCAGCGGGACAGTTCCCCATGCGTTCTGCATGGACGCCGGCATCCGCTTCCTGAATTCACCCACGTTCCATGGGCCCGTAATCCACATGGCAATGCGGCCCGCGGCGAATTCCTGGTAGACATTGCCGACCTGTGTATTGGCCAGCGGCGGCGCGAGGCTGTCCTTGAAGAGCCCGACGTAGAACTCGAAGCCGCGCCGGAAGTGCGGTTCGCTAAAGTCGCCGCGTGTGCCATGATCGGCCAGGAGTGGTGCGCCAAGTTGGAGTCCGAAGATGACTGGCTGCGCCCACTCGTCCAGCGGCATGAGCACTGGGAACGCACCGGCAGGTTGCAGGGCGCGAACCTTCACGAGTGCGTCGCGCCAGCTTTGCCAGGTTACGGGCGGTGTTGCATAGCCGGCTTTCTGAAGCAGGTCCTTCCGGTAGAAGAGCACGCGCGTGTCCACATACCATGGAATGCCGTACAGCGTGCCGTCCACGACATTCGACGCCCACACGCCCGGGAAATAGTCGGCGCGCGGTATCAGCGTTGAATCGCGGGCGACGAGTGCGTCGAGCGGCTCCAGCGCGCCCAGTGCGGAGAACTCCGGCACCCAGGTGTTGCCGAGTTGGGCGACGTCGGGCAGCGCGCCGCCCACGAATGCGGTGAGGAGCTTTTCGTGCGCGGCGGTCCAGGGGATTTGTTGCACGCGAACGTGCACGCCAGGATTCGCGCGTTCAAAGTCGCGCGCCATGGGACCGAGCGCTTCGCCCTCGGTGCCGAACGCCCACACGTTGAGTTCGGTGCTGCTGCCGTCGGCACTCGCGCAGCCGAGTGCGAGCGCGGAGAGAAGCGCGGCGGCGGTGTTCCGCGCCAGGCGATGCGCGCGTGGCCTGCGCGTCAGCAGCGCCCCGCTAGCCATCCACCCGTGAATCCCGCTCGACACATTCCACGCACGATGCTCTGGTTGTGTTTCATCAGGTCCCATACGAACCCCGACTGCCAGTTCTCCACCATCGCGAGAATCGGTCCCTGGTCGATGCCCAGGTAGTCGGTGTCGAACCACGACAGCCCTTCCACGATCCGGCCGTGATGCAGCGGCGGACCTGCGGCGCGTAGCGTCGGGTTGAAGGCGTCCACGAAGCCGTACTGGCCGAAGACACCGTCGCCGTATGTCTTCCGCATGGCCAGCAGTGCCGGCACGGCGATCTCCGGCGCAAAGGCAACGGAGCCGCCCGCCGCCGTGGGAACGAGCGTGCCGTCGTCGTTCAGTTCATCCATACCGACGCCGCGCGCCCAATACGTATGAAAGGTGCGCGGCTTGCCGTCCACCGTGAAGGTAGAATCGAGCGGGCCGTCACTGGCCGACAGGCCCCAGATGTCGGCGGTGTATCCGCGCCAGCCATTCGGATTGGATGTGGCATAGCTCCGGTGCGCGTACGTCGCGCGCCGCGAGTTCTCGAAGTAGTCGATGCCCTTCGCGCGCATGTAGGCGTCCTGCACGGAGCGAAAGTCGATCCACACGTGCGAGTACTGGTGCCCGAACAGCGGCGCAAACTGGAGATAGTCCTGCCCCTGGAAGCGATCCCACTTGTACGTGTGCGTCCACTCCGCCCAGGCGGTGGGGTCGATGGGGTGCGTCGGCGAGCCAATGGCCAGGATGTAGAGCAGCATCCCTTCGTCATACCCGCGCCACGTGCTGATGTTGAAGCCACGCGCGTCCTGATTGGCCGCCGGTTCGGGCCGCCAGCCCATGTTCACGAGCGTGCCGCCGTTCTTGGCCCAGGTCCAATCCACGCGTGCGTAGAGCGAATCCGCGAGCGAGCGCACTTCACGATCGCCCGCATCGCTTCCATTGAAATACTCTCGGCAGGTGAGTGCGCCGGCCAGCAGCAGTGCGGTGTCGATGGTGGAGAGCTCCACGCGATCGAACCGGTAGCCGGTGTCCATGTCGAGAAAGTGATAGAAGAAACCGTGGTGTCCCGTGACGTTGGTGCCCTCGGCACCCTGCGGCGCATTCCAGAAGAAGCGCAACGTGGTGAGTACGCGCTCACGCGCAGCATCGCGCGTGACCCAGCCGTGCTGGACGCCGATGGGGTATGCCGTGAGGGCGAAGCCGACGGCGGCCACACTGGAGAATGACTTCGTTGGCCAGCGATCGGGGGTGAGTCCGTTCTTGGCGTTGGTGGTCAGCCAGAAGAAGTCGAATGTGCGACGGGAGAGCGTGTCAATGAAGGCACGTTCTCCCGTGGTGGGGCGATACGCGACCGGCGTGACCGTTGGTACGGGCGCCGTGCTGGGGCGGGCGCAGGCTGAGAGGATCAGCGCTGCGCCCGCCCTGATGACGATGTGCCGCCCGCGCTCCAGGGAATCCCGAATGCTGTTGTTCATTCCGTGCATCGTGAAATCCCGTTGGAGGCGGTTTTATCGTCGGATCACTAGAAGTCGAGCACAGCGCCCAACTGCAGGCGACGCGCATCAGCAATCACGCACCCAGCCTTGCCGAAGTCTGGATTGGCCGTGCGCACGCCGCTCTCGTTCGTGAATGCGACGTCGTTGAAGCAACCATAGTTGTTGAAGTTCATCACGTTGAAGAGGTCGGCCGTGATGCCGATACGCTGGCTGTGGAGCGGCAGCAGGTCCTTGCGAAGCCGCACATCGACATTGCGATATGCCCAGATGTTTCCGGGGAAGAGGAACTTGTACTTCGGCGGCTCGGCTCCACCGCGATTGAAGAAGGGCAGCGGCCCCGAAAAATCCTGTCCAGCGATACGATTGCCGCTCGCGAGGGTGATCAACGTGCTTGCCTGTACACCCCACGCCCATGGCAGGTCGAGGATGCCGTTGGCGACGACACGATGCCGTTCACTGTTCGGGATCTCATAGCGCGAGAACCCGAATGCCGTCACACGCGGAAAGCTGAACAGGTCCACGCCTTCCGACTCCGACTTCGCGAGCGTGTATGCCAAGCCTGCGCCCCAACCGTGGCCTGGCTCCACAGTACGGTACGGTCGGTCAAGCTGGAGAAATACGGCATTGTACCACGTGTGAATGGTGTTGTTCGCCACCAGTACGTTGCGGTACGCCGGAATCGTCATGTTGGCGCAGCAGCCACCATCCGGATTCAGCCCGAAGTTGGCCCACTCAAAACTCAGTCCGTTGTAGCTGCGAGTGCCCGTATACGTGAGGGCCGCATTCAGCCAGGCGAACTCATGCCGCACGCCGAGATTGAACTGTGTTGACCGCGGTGGCTTGAGGTCGTTGGGAAGGAGGAACACTTCCGTCGGCGGCGCCTGTCCACTGTTCAGCGCGGCGAGGAGGCCCGCCCGGCTGAAGTACTTTGGATCCCACGCAAGCACGCCAGGAGCCGCAGTCGCCGCAAACTGGAACTGGTAGTTCGGGTGCTGCCGGTTGAACGTCTCATCGATGAGCGAGTTGTAGACCTGCCGATCGTAGAAGATGCCGATACCACCGAACAGGGTTGTCTTCTGCTCATCGTCCAACGCGTACGAGGCGCCGAGACGCGGCTGTACGGCACCAAGGAAGTTCTTTCGTTGCGTGCCGTCCGTCAGGTAGTTCTTCGCATCGAACTTGAGCAGGAACTGATTCTGGTATGCGAGGATGGAATCACGCACCGGCTGGGGTGTAACGTAGCTGGTATTGAACATCTTCGACTCATAGTCCCAGCGAACGCCCGCATTGATCGTGAGGCGCGAGGTGGGCGACCAGTCATCCTGCGCGTAGGCGCCGAGTTGCGAGTTGTTCGTCTTGAGGCGCGGATCGCCGGCACCAATGAGTGCCTGCACCGGGAAGGCGTTGTTGTTGGAGTTGCTGAACGTGAAGAACGGATTTTCGTTCAGCTGCTTGTTGATGTCGTACGTCACGTAGTCGGCGTTGACGCCCATCTTGATGACGTGAGCACCGCCCGCCTTGAAGCCGCTGTAGGTATAGTCATCCCGTAGCGACGTCCGTCCCTGGCGCAGGTCCTGCCGCGTATCGGCACCACCAAGCCGGTTATTCCCGTCATATATCGATCCGACGGTGTTGAAGTCGAGCGGGTCGGGGTTGTACTGGTAGAACTGGTAGCTCACCTGCGCTTCGTTCACCTTGTCCGTGCCATAGAGCGTTTGCTTGATGCGGCCGGTTGCGACGGTGTTCCGGAAATTCTCTCCGGCAGAGTATGCGCGTTGCACGTCGCCGAACTGACCACCAAACCGGCGGATGTCCGTCTCATGACGGAAGTCGCCCGTAAACTCCCAGAGCTGCTGTTGATTCGGATTGTAGCTGAGCTTTCCGAACAGCAGGTTCGAGCGGAACGGCGACGTATTCACCTGTCCGTTGAGCTGCTGCACCGACGCAGGTAGCTGTGCAACATTGCCTTGAAGTGCCAATCGTCCCTGGCGATTCTGGTAGTTGCCTTCGTACGACCCGAAGAAGAACAGCTTGTCCTGGATGATCGGGCCGCCGCCGCTGAAGCCCACGAGGTAGCGACTGTAGTCGGGTCGCAGGTACGTGTTCGTCTTCTGGCTGGCAACGCGCGCTGCCTTGGAGAACGTGTCAAGCGCGACGAACCCCTGATTCTGGACGTCGGCGAATGCGTTGCCAGTCCAGGTGTTCGTGCCTGACTTCGTGACCGCCGTAATGATCGCGCTCGATGCCTTCTCGTACTCGGCCTTGAAGTTCGCGGTCGTGATACGGAATTCCTGCACCGCGTTGCGCGGGAATGGATTGCCGCGGCTGTCCTGTTGGCCAGCCACGCCTCCCGCCAGGATGTCGTTCTTGTAGGAAGCGCCATCGACGAACACGTTGATGGCCTGCGCGGCCTGCGCACCCGACGAGAACGTCTTGCTCGTCCCGTCGACGCGGTCCGGATCCACGCGAACTCCCGGTGCCAGCGCGGCAAGGTCGAGGAAGTTGCGGCTGGCAGTTGGCAGGTCGTTGATCTGTGCCTGCGTCACGTTCGTCGCCACCTCTGATGTGCGACGCTCAGGGCTCGCCGCCGCTGCCGTCACGTTCACCGTGTTGAGCTGTGTGGCCGTCTGGCCGATGGTGAAATTCAGGTCCAACGTCTGGCCCACCTGCACCTGCACTGTTTGCGTCTGCGGCGCATATCCAAGCCGACGAACACCAATTTCATACGCGCCCGGTCGCAGGCCGCCAAGCGTGTACGCGCCAGCCGTCGACGTGGCCGCGTTCCGTTGCTGGTTCGTTGCCGTATTGCGTGCGGTGACCTGCGCATCGGCAATGGGTACCCCGGCTGGGCCGAGGACATAGCCGCGCACAGTGCCTGTTGACGTCTGTGCCGTCACCGGCGAGGAAAGCGCGACGAGCATCGCGACGACTGGCACCAGCCAGTCTCGCCCGAACAGGCGCAGCCGGCTCAGTCGGCGCGCGGTACCAATGATCGAATTCATGTGCAGTACTCCGAAGAGGGAACCAGACGGCGGGGGGAAATCATCGGATCGTGTCGGTACGCGGTGGGCCACAGGAGTGACGGACGATCAATTCGGCTGGAACGACTTCCTTGAGCGTCTCGTTCCAGTTCACCGGATCGGCGAGCGCGCGAAACAGCAGCGCGGCGGCGCGCCCGCCGAGTACATCGATGGCCACGCGAACCGTCGTGAGGGACGGTGTCACGTAGCGAGCGATAGGGATGTCATCGAACCCGACGATGCTCATGTCGCCGGGCACGTCGATGTTGGCTTCGTGAAATGCGAGCAGCGCACCAACGGCCATCGCATCGTTGGCCGCGAACAGCGCGGTGGGCCGCTTGCCCGCGCCTGCCATCAGGGCGCGCGCGGCCTTCCACCCACCGTCCTCAGTGAAGTCGCCGGGCAACACGAACTCCGGCTGCACGGTCAGCCCTGCCGATCGCATGGCCGCGCGATAGCCACGCAGGCGCGCACGCGCGTCGGTGTTGCGCGGCGGGCCGCAGATGAACGCCACTTCGCGATGGCCGAGTTCCACGAGGTGGTGTACCACCGCGCGCGTCCCGCCCATGTTGTCGACCACCACCGAGGCGGCCGCACCGGGGGTGGGCGGGGCATTCAGGATCACGATGGGCAGGCCCTCGGGAATGGCCGTGGCCAGCGCCGCTGGTGAGAGTTCGGGCGCCATCACGAGCAGGCCATCCACGCGCCCGCGCATGGCGCGCACGGCCACCGTGACGCCATGCGTGTCGTGGTGCGAGCTGGAGACGAGCAGGGAGTGTCCCGCGCGTTGCGCTTCGAGATCGATGCCGCGCAGCAACTCGGAGAAGAACTCTCCGTAGAGGTCCGGGAGAATGACGCCCAGCGCGGAGGCCTGCCGGCTGCTCAGCGTGCGCGCGGCGCTGTTGGGTGCGAAGCGCAGGTCGCGCGCGACCTTGAGGACGCGGACGCGCGTGTCCTCCCGCACGGGGGCACTGGCGTTGAGGACGCGCGAGACCGTGGCCACCGACACGTTGGCCAGGCGAGCGACATCCCGTATGGTGACATTCATCCTGCGCCCTCAGGATCATGCGATGGGAGCCACTTCTGCATCGAAGTTGGCATTCATGAAAACGTTTACATGGGGAGCGCATTAGTCAAGAGTCGCAACAAAAGATTGGTGCAGATGGGCTCGTTTCCTCACCCCCGGCACACCCACGCCACCCCGCGCGCCAACCACACCGGCCAGTCGCCCGTACTCCCTGCGGAGACATCACACTTCCGTCCATCCCACTCGGCCGGGATCTTGTCTCCCTCGCCCTACTTGTGATCCGGAGACCTCGCATGCCCCAGCACACCCGACCCTTCGCGCACCACCCCCTGCGCATCGCCCTCCTCGCGCTCCTCCCGCTGCTCCCCGCCTCCCACGCGCTCGCCCAGGGCCGCGCACTCACCAGCGGCGTGGACACCACCAATTTCGACCACTCCATCCGCCCGCAGGACGACTTCTTCCGCTACGTCAACGGCGGATGGCTCAAGAAGACCAACATCCCCAACGACGCCACCGGCGTTGGCGCCTTCCAGGAACTGAGCGACCGGAGCCGCAACGGCCTCCACCAGCTCTTCGAAGACGCAGCCCATCCGCCCAAGCCCGCCAGCGGCGACCAACGCACCGCCATCAAGTTCTCCACAGGCAACGGCGGGCCCACCGAAGCCGAACGCCAGAAGATCGGCGACCTGTACGCGAGCTTCATGGACTCCACCCGCATCGAAAAGCTCGGCATCACGCCTCTCGCTGGCGAAATGAAGGCCATCGCCGACCTCAAGACGCCGGCGCAACTCCCGGCGACGTTCGCGCACTTCGCGCGGCTCGGCATCCAGGGACCAGTCGGCGTGGCGGTGGGTCAGGACCCGAAGGCGTCCTCCGTCAACATCGTGACGGTGAACCAGGCGGGACTCGGCATGCCCGACCGCGACTACTACCTGCGCAACGACGCCAAGACCATCGCGGCGCGCGCGGCGTACGTGGACTACATGACGAAGATGTTCACGCTGGCCAAGCAACCCGACCCGGCGGGAGCAGCACAACGCATCCTCGCGCTCGAGACCGCGATCGCCACCAAACAGTGGGATCGTGTGCGCAGCCGCGACCGGAATGCGTCATACAACAAGATGACCGTCGCGCAGCTCGCCGCGATGACGCCCTCGTACGATTGGAACGCGTACCTCAAGGCGTCAAAGCTCACGAAGGCGACGGATGTGATCGTGCGCCAACCGGACTACCTCAGCGCGGTGGACACGATCGTGAAGGGAACACCGGCCGGCACCTGGCGCGAATACCTCACGGCAAAGCTGCTCGACGCGAACGCCGATGAACTCCCGGCGGCCTACGGACAGGCACGCTTCGCGTTCCGCGGCCGCACGCTGTCTGGCCAGGAAGAGATGGCCCCACGCTGGAAGCGCGCCGTCAGCGGCACCGAAGGCGTCCTCGGCGACGCCACGGGAAAGCTCTACGTCGAGAAGTTCTTCAAGCCGGAAGCCAAGACGCGCATGGACGCGCTGGTGAAGAACCTGCGCAACGCCTACTCGGTGGGAATCGACAGCCTGGAGTGGATGAGCCCCGCCACCAAGGCCGCCGCCAAGGAAAAGCTGGCGCACTTCACGGTGAAGATCGGCTACCCGGACAAGCCGCGCGACTACACCAAGCTCGTGATTCGCCGAGAGGACCTGATCGGCAACTCGATGCGGTCGCGCACGTTCCAGTATGACGACATGATCTCACGCCTGGGCCAGCCGGTCGACCGTACGCGCTGGAGCATGACGGCGCAGACGGTGAATGCCTACTACAACGCGTCGAACAACGAGATCGTGTTCCCCGCCGCGATTCTTCAGCCGCCGTTCTTCGACGTGTACGCCGACGACGCCGCCAACTATGGCGGCATCGGCGCCGTGATCGGACACGAGATTGGGCACGGCTTCGACGACCAGGGCCGCAAGTCCGACGGCGAGGGCAACCTCCGCGACTGGTGGACCAACGACGACGCCACCGCATTCGAGTCCCGCACCACGAAGCTTGGCGCACAGTACGACGCGATCAATCCCATCGACGACCTGCACATCAACGGCAAGCTGACGATGGGCGAGAACATCGGCGACCTGAGCGGACTCGCGCAGGCCTACCGTGCGTACAAGATCTCGTTGAACGGAAAGGAAGCGCCGGTCATCGACGGTCTCACGGGCGACCAGCGCTTCTTCATGGGCTTCGCGCAGATCTGGCGCTCGAAGTCACGCGACGAAGCGCTGCGCAACCAGCTGCTCACCAACCCGCACTCGCCGGGACCGTACCGCGCGTTCGTGCCGCTGGTGAACAACGATATGTTCGAGAAAACGTTCAACGTCCAGCCGGGCGACAAGATGTACAAGGCACCAACCGATCGCGTGAAGATCTGGTAGTGGTGTGCGACGCGGTACGCTCGTTTACCCTGGTATTGCTCGGCTTCTCGCCCAGACCAGCACCGCTCGTTGCTCCGCGAGCAGCATGCTGAAGGGCAATCCAGGGTGATCGAGGCGGAGGGCCACCTCGTCCGGCGCAGCCCGGACGACGTGCCCCCTGAAGGAGCGCGGGGGCCGCTCCGGCGTGCGGATCTCACCAGTCACCGGTGTGCCGAGCGGCGGCGCCTCGCCCGATGTCGCGTGGTACCGGATGCCGTGCTCCGAGCAATCCAGCAGCGGCGTGGCCAACGCCTCCCCATCGAGCAACACGTGGGGAGTCAGCGATATGGGGTAGCCCACGGGATAGACCGCGCGATACACCTCACGGTCGTTGCGGGGGGCGTGACCGGGTGCGGACTCGTCAGTAGAGGAGGGTGGCATGGCGTGGGACAAGCTATGGCCTTGCCAGCCCGAATGCGATTGCAGATCGATGACGAGCACAGACAGCTCGGTCAAAACTCGAGGCGCGGCGCGGTCTGGTTCGCGCCCACGCGGCCCGCGACGATATCCGCTTTCGCATAGTTCTCGGCGCGAATCGGCGAGCTGCTGAGCCGCCGCATCAGCGTCAACTGGCCTGTATGCGTCAGCGCGTCGGCGATGGGCCCCTGAAACAACTGCTCGGCGGGCCGTCCGAGCGACGCATCGCCCGCGAGGTATCCGTCGAACTTCGTCAGCGCGGAAAAGAACCGGTCGCAGTCCACCGACCATGCTTGTGGCGGCACATTGCGCCACCGTTCCTCGCCCTCCGCAAGCGCGAGCGCCCAATCGAAGAGATCGCACATGTGCGCGAGTATCTCGCCGGCCGAGCGGGTGTCTGGCGCTGCGCGAAAGTCGCTGAAGTGGTCTGGCGCATTCCGCACTGCCTTTCCTGCGCGATACGAAAGCGTAGCGATCGTGTGACGGAGAAGTGCGCGTGATGGATCGGGGTGCCCGTTCGCTGACATGAGTTGATTGGTGATCGTGGCTTGTGGCGGGACAGGAATTTCAATCGGTGGGTGAGAAGTATGTCGCGTGCTCGTGCGCGCGGCGAGACTATTGTTCGCCGCGCTGTTCGCCGCGCGCCGTGTCCTGGGCGGCCTGCTGCAACACGCGTACGCTCGTCGCGGGCACCGCCAACTCATGTCCGTTCACTGCCGCGAGCGTTGGATCCACCGTCCATGCGGCCACCCATGCCCGCCCGACGGGAAAGATGATGCCACCCACTGCTCGGGCCGCGGCCTGGGTAGAGGCGTAGACGCTATCGAATGCCGTGATCCGGTCCGACGCTGGCCATGTCATGAATTGCGCGCTCTTCGCGCCGGCGGCGTGGATGTACGGGTCGAATCGCTGTGTCGCGAGCACGCGTGTGTCTCGGCTCACCTGCTGCGCCGACGGACCCTGTTGCAGCACCACGTAGTCCCACCGTTCGCTCCTGATTGCGTCCACGGCATTGCTGCCGCCATTTACATGATCGATCAGCGCGAAGTTGGGCAGCGCCACCATGCGCACGCGGATGGTGTCATGCGCCGTGCGCGCGAGCTGCTCCAGCGTCGCGGGCAGGTCGTTCACGTACGTGAGGCTGTTGCCGATGAACAACACGTGGTGCCCGCCACTGGGCAGGGGCGCGGACGCGATGCTGCCCGCTCCGCAACTGAGCGCGCCGCCCAGCATGAGCAATGGAAGCTGGTGTCTCATGCTGGAAGAGACCGGGGGATGTGTGCGCTACGTCACGCATTGGAGACCGCATCGCTAAGAGTGCACAAAATTGCGGTAACAGTGACGCCGCGCGCTTGTACGCGATGACGACACGCGGCATCGTATGAGACAGGAATGCCTCACTGCCCCAGAGTGTGATTGATGCCTGGATATCGTACGCTTGCCATTGTGCCCGCGGACGGCGCGGAAGAAGTGCACGTGGCGGAACAGCTGCGTCGTGTGGGCAAGCTCGCGGAGGCCGCCGTGCTGATGGAACAAGCACTCGCGCTCGGCCTGCAGCGCAGCCCCGTGGTGCCGGGCTGGTTGGCCGGTCGCCTCGCATCGCTCTATCGCATGTTGGCACGATACGACGACGAAGTGCGCATGCTCGAGCACTACCGTGAGTCGCAGGTCACGGATGACCATCGTGGCCGCTACGACGCGCGGCTCAGCAAGGCCCGCGCGATCGCTGATCTCAAGCGCCGCGTGGATTCCACGGCGACGGTATCGTTGAGCCGGTTGGTCAGCCGACGGTAGAGCAAATCGGTTCCTGATTCACCGCGCCCGTCAGCTCGTCTCTGCGTCGCCGACATCCACCACGCCCATATCGTCCACGTCCGCGGCGGGCAATCGCAACACGAACCGGCTGCCCCCGCCGTCGCGGTCTTCATACGTGACCGTGCCGCCCTGTACGTCCGCCAGTGAGCGCGCGATGGACAGTCCAAGACCCGCGTGTCCCGTATCGGGTGTTGCCGACGCCGGCCGATAGAACGCGTCGAAGATCCGCTCGCGCTCCTGCGGCGGAACCCCGGCACCGCGATCAGCCACCGTGAGCACCAGCCACCGGTCATCACGTTCGGCACGCATGTCCACGGTGCCGCCTTCCGGCGTGTGTCGCAGCGCATTGTCGAGCAGGTTGCCCATGATCCGCAGCGTGTGCACGAAGTCGAAGCGACCCACGAGCGCCGGCGAGTCGAAGTCGATATCCACGACGATCGTCCGGCCATTCAGGATGCCTTCCGTCTGTCGCAGCGCCGCGCCCACGAGATCTTCCGCAGTATTGAGCTCTGGCGTGAGTGAAAAGCTTCCCGTTTTCAGCCGCGAAGACTCGAGCAGGTCACCCACCATGCGCGCGAGACGATCCGCCTGCTCGGCAATCGCGATGGATGATGGCTCCCCACGCGCAGCGCCGCTCTGCGCCAGCACCTTGATGGTGGTGAGCGGCGTGCGCAGGTCGTGCGACACGGCAGCGAAGATTTCCTCCTTGGCGCGTTGTGCCTCACGCAGCGCCTCGGAATACGCCGCCTCGGCGATGAGCCGAGTGCGCTCGATACCCAGCGCGGCGTAGTAGCCCATGGCCGCGAGCAGCCGGCGGCGCGGCGCGTCGAGCATCAACCCCGCGGCGCCCCGGACAATCAACACGCCGATGATCCTCTCCTCCGCGCGCAACGGCAATGCGAGTTGATGCGCCTGCAATACCAGTGCGGCGGGCTGTCCAAGGTCCACTCGTCCGTGTTCGATGATGGCGCCTTGCTCGCCCACGAACACTGGACGGCCCGACTTGATGGCTTGGCTTGCGAGTGCTCCCTCCAACCCTTCCACTGCCCTGACGGGGGCAGTCGTTTGTGCGCCGGACTTGATGGAGGTGATATCCGGCGGAACCTCGAAGGGGAGGATGGTACAGGAATCTGCGCCAATGGCGCGTCGCACCAACACGGAGATCGCCTCGAGGACGTCTTCCGTGGCGGCGTAGCGTAGCGTCTCGGAACCCAGGCGCGAGAGCGTTTCGATCTCGTTCGCACGTGCCTCGGCTGCCGCTGCTTCATGGCGTGCGCGCGCGAGTAGTTCTGTGGTGACGAACGCCGCGGCCAGAAACGCCACGAGGACGATGTTGTCGAGCGGCTTGTTCACGCTCAACAGCCCGTAGGGCAGTTGAAAGAAGGTGTCGAGCAACAGCGTGCTCGCGCCGGCAAGCGCGAACCCCAGCGCGCGGCCGCCTGCCATGCTGCCGCCCAGCACCACCAGCAGCATGGTGAGCGCGACGTGCGATTGTTCGAGCTGATCCTCGCGTGCCCCCAGCAGGAGCGCGGTGGTGAGGGCAAGGATTCCGCCCCAGATCACCCATCCAATCGCACGCCGCCGGTCGATCATTCCTGAGGAACCACGAAGCGATACCCCACGCCTGGTTCCGTGATGATCAACCGCGGTGCGGCCGGCTCCCGCTCGATCTTGCGACGAAGATTGGTCAAGTGCACTCGAAGGTATTGTTGCGGATTGCCGAACGACTTGGCCCACACGGCATCGAAGATCTGCTGATGGGTGAGTGTTCGTCCAGAGTGCGTGACCAATGTCTGGAGCAACTGCCATTCGGTGCGCGTCAACCGGATGACTGCGCCATCGCGACGAACTTCGCGCTGTTCCAGGTCGATGACCAGCCCATCCACGATCATCTGCGCCGACGCCGCGCGCGCCGGGGCACGCGACCGGCGCAACTGTGCCTGCACGCGCGCCACGAGCTCTGCCAGGCCGAACGGCTTGGTGACGTAGTCGTCCGCGCCCACGGTGAGCAGCTGGACCTTTTCCTCTTCGGCATGGCGGGCGGACAGCACCACGATGGGCACCATCGACGCGCGACGGAGCTCGCGGCAGACATCCACGCCCGCCATATCCGGCAGTCCGAGATCGAGGATCACGAGGTCGGGTTGCGACGACGCGGCCAGCGCGAGGCCTTCGGTCCCGGTCGCGGCGACCAGCACCTCATCGCTGATGTCGGCCAGTGCGTCGGCGAGCGCCCGACGAATCTGCATCTCGTCGTCGATGACGAGGATGACGCCGGCACGGGTGGCCGGACCGGTCGCGAGTGTGTTGGACATAGGGGACTCCAAAGGATCTCCGGTGGGAATCATGATAACAAAACACCCGCCGCGCATTGCTGCACGACGGGCGTTCTGGCACATCCGGCACTCCACGTCCTCCCACAGACAGTAGTGCCATCTATCCAGCTATTCGTCGAGCAACCGCAGCCGGCAGAGTGTCTCAGTCTCCTCGAGAAGCGGGAGTCGACTCTATAAAGTATTGCACGCCGTGTGCTGTACGCACGTTAAGTCTCCACAAATATTCAATGGTGCATTGTCCTTACGGCATACTCAGCAACTCTCGCACCCGCGGAATTACGGCGGTGCCATAGAGCTGGATACACCGCATGAGTGCGTCGTGATCCAGCGTGCCGGCGCTGTACTTGAGCTGGAAGCGCGACAGCCCAAGTGCACGCGCAGTGCCTGCAATCTTTCGCGCGACAGTCTCCGGCGCACCCACGTACATCGATCCGTGTTCGATCTCCTGCTCGAATTCCGCGCGGCTGGTGGGAGGCCAGCCGCGCTCCGCCCCGATGCGATCGCGCATCACGCGGTACGCCGGCCACAGTTCCTCGCGCGCCTGGTCGTCGGTCGCGGCAATGTATCCGGGCGAATGCACGCCGATGGGAAGATTGGCCAAGCCACGTTGCGTGATCAGGCGGCGATAGAGTTCGACATACGGAAGGAACCGCCTCGGATCGCCACCGATGATGGCGAGCATCATCGGCAGGCCGTACTGCACCGCACGGCCGACGGATTCGGGGCTGCCACCAACACCAATCCACGTGCGCAGTGGCGCGGATTCCGTGGGCGGATACACGCGCTGCCCGGTGAGCGGCGCGCGTATCGCGCTATCCTCTCCTGCCCAGTGGATCGGCTGGCCGGTTCGGTCGTGCTCGAGTATGGTCGCGAAGAGGTCGAGTTTCTCCGTAAACAGCGCTTCGTAGCTGGTCAGCGGATACCCAAACAGCGGGAACGACTCGGTAAACGAGCCGCGACCGAGGATCACCTCCGCTCGCCCGTTCGAGATGGCATCCAGCGTGGAGAAGCGCTGGAAGACGCGCACCGGATCGTCGGAGCTCAACACGGTGACGGCCGAGCCGAGGCGAATGCGCGTGGTGCGGCCGGCAATGGCGGCGAGGACCACCTCGGGGGCGGAGATCGCGAAATCCGCGCGGTGGTGCTCGCCCACACCGAAGAAGTCCACGCCCAGTTCGTCGGCGAGTACCGCTTCATCAACCACGTCGCGGAGGACGCGTGCCTGGGAGCGAGGGGCGCCGTCGTTCAGGGTGACGTCGCCGAAGGTATCGAGTCCGAGTTCGAGCATGGACTACAAGTCTACAATGCGTTCCGTCATTCGTTGTCCGTTGCGTGTTTTCCTACCCGTTTTCCGGGTCCGTCGTTCGCGATCCGTGATCCGTGGCTTGTACGAGCACGGTGCGCGCCGGTTCGCAGCCTCCGCCTGAGGATCACAGATCACGGATCACGAATCCCGGAAAACGGAAAACGGAAAACGGAAAATGGAAAATGGAAAATGGAAAACGGGTTTGCAGACTCGCGACGGACAACGGATGACAGATGACGGACGCTGTTAACAGCTCACCAGATCTTCCCCACCGCGCTGTTGTTGCGCACCATCGGATCGCCGGGCTTGCAGCCGAACGCGCTCGCGAACGCGGGGATGTTTGCGAGCGGCCCGTTCACGCGCCACGTGTCCGGCGAATGTGGGTCGGTCATCTGCCGGCTGCGGAGCGACTCGGAGCGCGTGTGTGTCCGAAAGCTCTGCGCGTACGCGATGAAGAAGCGCTGTTCCGGCGTGAAGCCGTCGATCAAGCCAGGCCGACCATTGCGCGCCAGCGCGTGCTGGAGTGCGTCAAAGCCCGTGAGCACGCCACCGTAGTCCGCGATGTTCTCGCCAAGCGTGAGGCGGCCGTTCACGTGCAGGGTGTCCACCTGCACGTAGCCGCTGTACTGGTCCGCCACGAGCGTGGCCTGTTGGCTGAAGTGCACCGAATCCGCCAGCGCCCACCAATCGCGCAGGTTGCCCTTGGCGTCGAAGTGGCGCCCCTGGTCATCAAAGCCATGCGTGAGTTCATGTCCTGCCCAGCTTGCACCCAGTGATCCGTAGTTCGCCGCGTCATCCGCCTTGGCGTCGAACGTCTGCGGCGCGAGCGCGCCTGCCGGAAACACCATCTCGTTCTTCTGCCCGTCGTAGTACGCGTTCACCGTGGGCACGGTCATTCCCCATTCGGTGCTGTCCACGGCGGAACCCGGACGGTTGATCGTGCGATTCCACTCAAAGGCGTTGGCGTTGGCGACATTGAGCACGAACGGGCCGTTGGCGACTACGAGCTGCTCGTAGTTCCGCCACTGGTCGGGATAGCCGACCTTCTCGTGCATCAGGGTGAGCTTCTCGATCGCGCGCGCCTTGGTCGTATCCGACATCCAGTCCAGGCGCTTCACCCGTTCGGCGAAGCTGGCCCTGATGTCATCGATCACGGCTTTTGCGCGCGCCTTGGCTTCCGGCGAGAACGTACGCGCCACATATGCTTCGCCAAGTGCCTCGCCAATGGTGCCGTCGGTCTTGCGCAGGCAGCGTTTCCAGCGTGGCAACAGCGCTTTCGCGCCGCTGAACTTGCTGGTGAACGCGAAATTCTCCTTCACATATGGTGCGCTGAGCCACGGCGACGCTTGCTCAAACGCGTGGTACGTCAGGTACGCCCGCCACACGTCCAGCGGCGTCTCCGCCACCAGTGCATTCAGTCGTTTGAAGAACGCCGGCTCCTGCACGATGACATTCGACACAGGCACCGTCACTCCCGCCGCCTGCATGTACGCCGCCCAATCCACGTTCGGCGTGAGTGCAGTGAGTTCCCGCATCGCCATGGGGTGATCGAGATTGGCGGGCTCGCGCTGTTCCACCTGCGTGAGGCTCGCCTTGGCCAGCTCCGTCTCGAGGGCCATGATCTTCCGCGCGTCGGCGCGCGCGATGGCCGCGCTCCTGCCGCTCAACACGAACAAGCGGGCGATGTGGTCCACATACATGCGCCGCGTGGAGTCGGCCTCCGCTCCGGCATTCGTGTAGTAGTCACGGTCGGGAAGACCGAGCCCGCCCTGGGAGAAGAACGTGGTATAGTGAGCCGCGTCATGCAGGTCGGCACCTGGTCCAAACCCGAACGCCACGTCACCGCCCATGCGATGCAGCTCCGCGATCTCCGACAACACCGCAGCACGCGTACGTGCCTGATCAATGCGAGCGAGTAATGGCTTCAGCGGTGCAGCGCCAGCCTTTTCGGCGGCGGCGGAATCCATGCACGTACCATAGAACACGCCGAGCTTGTGCTCCGTGCTCGACGCCGGCAGCGTCGGCGCGCGTTTCATCGCGTCATCCAGCACCGCGCGCACCACGAGCTCATTGCGATCCCCCATGTCGCGCGCGACACCGGACGACGAGTACGCGGCCGGTATCGTATCGCGCGCGAGCCAGGCACCGTTCGCAAACGCGTTGAAGTCGGTGCACGCGTTCGCCGACCGGTTCACATAGGCCACGTCGATGACCTTGAGCGGCGCGAGCACGGCCTCGAATGCGCCGCCCTTCTGCTGTGCGGCTGCGAGACGTGGCGACAGTGCGCCCAGCGAGACTGCAATGGCGAGTGCTGCGTTTGCTGCGTTTGTCGTATGGCGGGAGTGCATGTCGATCGGTCGTCAGTGTCGCTGGAACTCCGGCGCGCCAAGTGCGAGTCCGATGAGATCTGCCAGCGTTGGAGCGCCCTTCGTTATCGTTGTCATCGGTACAACTCCGCCACGCTCGGCCACCGGATTAGAGCCGGACATGAGCACCGCGTGGGTGTCGGAGGATACTTCGCCCTGCAACAGTGCCGACGTGACGCTGTCGGCCATCACGTTGGACGACAGGCCTTTCAACGCCATGCCCGGCGACCAGCGGTTGATCACAATACCGGGCACTCGGCCCGCGGAGACGTTGCTGCCGAAGTTGATCCGGTTGAGCACCGCGCCGGTGTTCATCCACGCGTCGGCAACATCCGGCCACCCGTCCGGCGTAAGATGTCCGTAGAGCTGCTGGCCAAGCGTCTGCGCGTAATTCACCGAGCGTGACAGTGTGTCGGGAATGCCGCCCATCGCGCGATACGTGCTCGCCACCACTTCATATGGCGTCTTCACCTTCGCACGGAAGGTGGACTTCCGGTAGAACTCGGGACTGGAGACGATTACCGCCATCATCTGCCGGATGTCGCCGTCCGTCTGCGTGAATGTTGCGGCAACACGATTCACCAATTCCGGCGGCGCCGTGTCAGCCACGAAATGCCGCACCAGCTTCATGGCGATATAGTGCGCCGTGCTCGGATGATGCGCCACGATATCAAGCACTTCGTCACCATCGGCCTCCCCTCGTCCCGCCTTGATCACATGGCCGAGTACGAGCTTCTCCTCGGCATCGTGCGCGTTGGCGTTGAAGGTGAATCCACCGCCTTCGCGCGGCGTCTGCAACGTCCAGCCCGTGAGCGCGCGCGCCACATTGATCACGTCCTGCTGCGTGTATCCTCCGTCCACCCCCAACGTGTGCAGCTCCATCAACTCGCGGCCGTAATTCTCGTTCAGGCCGCCGCGGCGCTTCAACGCTGCCGCGCGAAGGCGCGCACTGTCCGCAGCGGTCTTCGCCTTGGCAACGTTGTTCCACGCCGCGAGCGTGAGATGCGCGGAATCGGCCGTGCTCTGGTAGTTGTCCAGGTAGTACAGCATGGCCGAGCTGTGTGCGACTGCGCCGAGCAGGTCGCGGAACTTGCCGAGTGCGTGCGGACGAATGACGTCGCGATCATACTCCAGCAGCGTGAACTGCGTGGGCATCTTGCCGCGGAACACCGAGAAGTGATTCTCCCAGAAGTCCGTCATCACCTCTTCCAGTTGGTGATCACTGGAGACGGCGCGTTCCATCTTGGCGCCCAGGTACTGGTTCACCAACCGGTTGCCGCGATCGTTCATGATCTTGAAATGCGCACTGTCGTCGGCCGTCATCACGTACTGCGCGTTGGCCGCGAGGCCCAACTCGGCGCGCCGGCGACGCACGAAGACGTCCTGCTGCGGGCTGGAATCCACGAGCGCGCGCAGGGGCATCTTCAGCACGGGAAAACGCACCAGTGCGCTGTCAGCGCTGTGGTCGGCCCAGTTTTCCGGTGTGAGCTGACGCGTGAGCCAACGGTCCAGCCCATCACCGCGGATGACGGTCATGGCCTCGCCGGGCCGCGCGCCGTATGTGAGCCGGTTGAGCGCGTGCTTTACCTGCTGGTCAACAGCCAACTCGCGCGGTTCTTCGTGGCCGGCAAGCGCCGGTTCCGGGACCACGAGCAGCGGCGCGTGCGAGCACGCACCCAGCGCGACGATCGCGATGCCGGCACTGCACAGCGCGCGTCGCTGCGCGACCGAAGGTAGTAGCCTCATTTCGCCCCTCTATGGAATCTGGTCACACACACGTGCACGCCGGTATCGGCCTGATGGGTCCGACGAGCGCGGTGGGGGCGCATGTCGTGTGTACACTCGAAGGCTGCCCGAGTGTCAACCGCAATGAACGTGCTGCGCTGGATCAGTTCGGTCGCACCCGCTCGGCAGCCTCGCGCTGTCCGGCCGCGAGCCTCACTTCCTCGCGTCCCGACAGGAGCTTGGTGGTGAAGCGCTGCCCTTCGGAAATGCGCTCGATCTCGATGGCCATGGCGTCGATCGCCTGCTCCATGCGCTGGAGCTGGTCGCGCGAGCCGTCGTCGCTCTTGAACGCTTCGGTACGCTTGCCCTCCACGCGCCGCGCAAACGCGCGAGCGATGGGGGTAAAGATCGCCACCACGGCGAGGGTGACGACCAGGAAGCCGGCAAATTCCATCTTTTGCTGCGAGCGCCGGTGCTCGTACTCCATGGCACGAAGCTGCATGTCGCTTGGCGCGATGGTGCCTCCCTGCCGAGCGGCGTCACGCATCGCCCGCGCCTCGTCGCGAAGGGACTGCGCCTGGTCGCGAAGGCTCTGCGCTCGTTCCCGCGTGATGCCGGCGCCGGCCTGCGCTGCAGCTTGGTCGGCAGTCTGTGCGGCGGCCTGTGCGTCCCGCGCGGCCTGGGCGGCGGTGGCTTGTATTGTCGTGGCCTGCGGCGTAGCGGTTGCTTGCATGAAAACCCCGGACGAAGGACCTGCGTCCGCGCGTGTCCTGCCCCCGCGCGTTGCCTGCAGATCAGGACGATAAATTGCCGCTCCAGGTTTCGTCACCCGCCGCCGGCGGTCAGGTCATCCCCAGCCAGCCTTCCAGGGCCTCGCGCCGCGTGCGGCTGACGTGCAGTCGAACGCCCCCCTTGAGGTGCAGCTCGCCATCCCCTCCCGCACCACGTTCCAGCGACTCGATGAGGTCCAGCCGGACGATCACTGACCGGTGCACGCGCATGAACTTCCGCGGGTCCAACCGGTCTTCCAGTGTCTTCATCGTCTCACGGATGACATAGCGCCGACCGGCGACGTGCAGCTCCGCGTAGGGGCCCGCCGCGGTGATGTAGTCCACGTCCTTCACCAGCACCGGGCGCACGCTGCCGCGGATCTCCACGGCCAGCCGTTCGAGGTATGGTTGCCCGCGCTGCGCATCGGCGGCCAGGGGCGCCCCACTGGGGAGCCCGCCGGGGGACCCTCCAGGCTCGGCCGGCGCCGCGCTCGACTGGAGAACGGACAGCAACTGTTCGCGCAGCCGCCCCATCCCCTCGGCCTCCAGCGCGCGCCGCGCCCGGCGAAAGGCTTCCTCGAACCGCTCGTCGTCGAACGGTTTTACCAGATAGTCCACGGCGGCCACATCGAAGGCCTGCACGGCATACTGGTCGTACGCGGTGACGAAGATGGTAACGGGCATGGCATCCGCGCCGATCTCGCGCACCACCTCGAACCCGGTCTTGCCCGGCATCTGCACGTCGAGAAACACGATGTCGGGCGCCTCCGCCCGAATGGCCGCAATGGCGGCGACGCCATCCGGTGCCGACGTCACCTGAGCGATGCCGGTCTCGTGCTTCAGCAGGTCCTCGATCCGCATCCGATTCAGCGCCTCGTCGTCGACGACGAGCACTCTGAGGCCGCGGTCAGGCGTGAAGGCGCTGTCCGCCGTCATGCCGCACTGCCTCGCGCGCCGAGGGAGTGGGCGGGGAGGCGAATTTCGGCGACAGTGCCGGCGGTGGCGCCCGGCCGCATCGTGAACGATTGGCGCGCCCCATACAACTCGCTCAACCGCGCCACGGTATTCCGGATGCCCACGCCGCCGGTGCCGGTGGCGGGCCGCGCCAGCACGTCGTTCAGGTGCACGCCGCGCACGCCGTTGTCGCTCACGCGCAATGTGAGCACGTCGCCGTCCAGCGTGGTCTCGATGAGCACGTGGCCGCCTTCGGGTAGCTCTTCCACGCCGTGCTTGATCGCGTTCTCCACGAGTGGCTGGAGAATGAGCGTGGGCACGAGCAGGTCGAGCGTGCGATCATCGGTCTGGGTGTCCACCGTCAGCCGTCCCTGAAAGCGCACCTGCATGATATCCAGGTATTGGCCCAGCAGCACCAACTCCTGGCGCAGGGGAATCTCCGGCTCGCTTGCCCCTTCCAGACTGAAGCGAAGGAGATCGCCGAGCCGCGAGATCATGCGCCGTACGCCGCGGGGGTCGCGCTCCACCAGTGACGACACCGCGTTCAACGTATTGAAGAGAAAGTGCGGGTCGAGCTGACGACGCAGGGCGTCGAGCCGTGCTTCGGCCAACTGACGGTGCAGCAGGTTGGCCTGCTCGCGCCGCACATGGTAGCGCTGCGAGAAGCTGCGGGCGAACGCCGCGGAGACCACGCCGAGATAGATCACGAGCGAGTAGATCATCCCGAACCAGAACGGCAGTCGTCCCGGTCGTCGCCCCCGCCGTTCGGGCGGGGCGTCGAACAGCTCGCGTGTTTCGGTGCCGATGATGCCCGTGGCGGCGATGACCACCACTCCCAGCGCCACGAACAGCAGAACCTGTCGGCTGCGCGGACTCCGCTCGGTGCCGTACCGGTTGACCAGCCAGAAAATGAGCACGGTGAGCAGCGCCCATGACAGCGAGTCCACCAACGCCACCACCACGGCGCCCGATGTGATGCCGCGACTGCCAGCGGGCCCGCGTCCGTCGAACAGGCGATTGGCCAGTGTCAGCAACCCATACAACGTCCAGAACGACCCGATGAAGAACAGCTCATTGCGCGACGGCACCGACGGCGAGCGCGCGGATCCATTCACTGATCCGTGCACGGCGAATTCGGCGGTTTCGTAGCCGGACAGCTGCCGGGAGTCGGGTTGGCTCATGGGCTGAGCATATCCGCTCGCAGCCGCCCAGCGATAGTGCCGGCAGCACCAACCGCCGGCAGCGGAGCACCAACAGCAGTCCAAGCGGCACCAACGGTCAGCCTTCTGACAATTGATGCCCCTGACTGATGCCTGATGACTGATAGCTGGCAGTTGGCAGTTGGCAGCAAACCGAAGTTTGCAGGAGCTTCGAACATCCTACTCACACAGC
>JBDUCM010000328.1:0-2838 GCA_040003455.1 bacterium | reverse complement strand
GATCCGCTGCCCTTCAACACCGCGCGCGAACGACAGCACCTGCTGCACCAGCTCGGCCCCGTGCCGCGCGCTCGCCTCCAGCGTGTCCAGGAACTCGAGCGCTTCGCCGTCCTTCACGATCTCCTTCAGCACTTCCACCGACAGCATGATCGGCAGCAGCGCGTTGTTCAGGTCGTGCGCGATGCCGCCAGCCAATGTGCCGATGCTCTCCATCCGTTGCGCACGGAGGAACTGATCCTCCAGCCGCTTCCGGTCCGTGCTGTCCACCACGAAGCCGACACACTCGCTCGTGCCGTCGCCGAGTGACGCGCCGCCCACCAACACGTGCCGGCGGGATCCGTCGCGGCGGAGCAGCTCCTTCTCGTACGGCGCAAAGGCCCCGCGCGTGCGGACGTCTTCCATCGCGCGGGCGTCGGCCCCCGCATATTCAGGTGGCGTCAACATCGCCCAGCGCACACGGCCGCTCGCGATCTCCGACCGTTCGAGGTCCGCAATGGCGAGAAATGCATCGTTGGCATCGAAGATCTCGCCATCCCCGCGCCAGAACACCACACCCTGCACATTCGAGTCGATCAGTCGCCGGAACCTCGCCTCGGACTTGTTGCGCTCCGTCACGTCGCGGACGATTCCAATCAGGTTCCCGTCCGGCATCAGGGTCGCGCGTACCTCGGCCGGGAAGGTCCTGCGGTCCTTGCGTACGAACTGCCACTCCCGGCGGTAGGCGACGCCGCTATTGATTTGTTGCAGCGCCCTCCCCACGTATGGCACCTCCTCCGGGGCCACGATGCTGGACGCGTGAAGGCCGACGATCTCCTCCCGCGAATAGCCCAGCATCTCGCACAGGCTGGCGTTCGCGTCCAGGTAGTAGCTCTCCCTGTCGGCGATGACGATACCATCTGGTTGGTAGTCAAAGAGCGCCCGATAGCGCAGGTCGGACTCGCGCTGCGCCGCCTCGATCCGCTTTCGCTCGGTGATATCCCGCGTCACGGTCGATCCACCGCACACCGTGCCGTGCTCGTCGCGAATGGGCGACGCCGCAACCGACACGCAGATGACCCGGCCGTCACGCGTGAGGCGCTCCGTCTCGAAGTGAGGAATCACCTCGCCACTCGCGATCCGGGCGATGATCTCATCTTCCTCGCCCTGCCGGTCTGCCGGAATCACGCGACGAATGGCATTGCCCACCATCTCGGCCGCACTCAGGCCGAACAGGCGCTCGGCGCCCGGATTCCAGCTCGTCACTGTTCCGTCCAGCGCCTTGCCAACGATCGCGTCCTCCGACGACGCGACGATCGCGGCCAGGCGGTTCGCGGCCAGTTCGCTCTCCGATCGCCGCGACACATCCACGAAGGTCGTGATGGCGTGTGGCCCCCGAGTGATGTCCACGACGGTGCTGCTGATCAGGACATGACGCTTGTCGCCGTTTTTGGTCCAGGCTTGCCACACCTCGTCCCCACGCAGTCCACCGGCGTCCAACCGAGCGCGAATCTGCTGCGCGACGTCTGGAGATACGAAGTGCACCTCGTCGCTCGTGCGCCCTACCACTTCGCGCTCCTCCCATCCGAGCAACTGCGTGAACGCGCTGTTCACGGTCACGAACGTCCGGTCGCTCATCCGATGGATGGTCATGGCGACCGGGCAATTCGCAAAGACCGCATGCAGTCGCGCTTCGCTCTCCGCGAGGTCGCGCGCCTGTCGGCGCAGCTCGAGTTGTCCCACCACCTGCCGGCTCAACATCTGGAGCGCTTCGCCTTGCGCGGCCGTGAGATCTCGCGCGACATGATCCATGACGCACAGCGCTCCAATCGAGTGACCGTCGTTGGTCACGAGCGGCGCGCCGGCGTAGAAGCGCACCTTGGGATCGCCAACCACCAGGGGATTGTCGGCAAAGCGGTCGTCGACGGTCGCGTCGGGGACGATGAAGACCCCCGTGCCGAGAATCGCGTGCCCGCAGAAAGAGACGTCTCGGGTCGTTTCGGGCGGTTCGAACCCCACCCGCGCCTTGAACCACTGCCGCCCCTCATCCACCAGCGAGACAAGGGCAATGGGCGCTCCGCAAATCTGCGCGGCCAGTGCCGCCAGGTCGTCCAACGCCTGTTCAGGGATCGTGTCGAGAACGTCATACTCTCGGAGCGCTGCCAGGCGCTGCGATTCGCGGGAGGGTGTCTCTGGTATCTTCACGCGATCCGGTCCGGACGCTGGTCGACCTGTGCACGGCGGCTACGGAGCCCAAACGTTCTGGCACTCATTCAAAAGACCTCCGCTAGAGCAATTCCGGCCGCCGTCGCTGCGGCCGCGGTTCCGGACCCTGACACTCCCGTCAGCAGCAACATTGCGCGACGGCGAGCGCGAGTGCAAACCGCCTGTCCAACGCAAGACCGACTCCCGCAAGTGTATTCAAGGCTGGTGCCGCGCAAACAGCCAGCCGCCTGAACCTACCACGAATATCGACACGCCCTTAGGCGGTCGCTACTGGGAGTCGGAATGTGACCGGCTGCCGGTGCCTTCTTGCCCACCAACCGCGATGGCCACCCGCTCAGGCGTCCGTTGTTAGCTTTCGGACATGTTACTGACGAAGTCCCTGCTGGTGGGAATTGGCCTGCTCCTGCTGTCGTCGACGACCCGCGCTCAGGCGCCGCTTCCTCGGCCTCCCGTCCCCCCATCGGCCGCCATGGACTCGGAGTATTTCAGCGGCCGCCCCGCCGAGGCGCTCGCGGGCTACGATGCCCTCCTGACCCGCGACTCCACCGACGTAGAGGTCCTCTGGCGTGCGTCGCGCGCGGCGCTCGCGTTGGGTTTCCTGGCCGAACGGCAGGACTCGGACAATCCGATGTACTT
>JBDUCM010000060.1:0-30260 GCA_040003455.1 bacterium | reverse complement strand
AGCGATCCGCCGGCGAAGGCCGAATCACCGGCGCGACGAACGGTGATGGAACCGCTCGTGACTGGTTGGCCGCTGGCAGAATCGGCGAGCTTGCCGCGGATTTCACCGATGCCCGCCGCGAGGGGGCGAGCGCCGGCTGGTGTTTGAGCATGGACGAGCGTTGGGACGATGACGAGTGCCGTCATCAAGACGTGGAAGAACGAACGAAGGCGCATGGGAGGTAGCTGGGGACAAAATTGGGTGCGTGCCGATCCACATTCCTTACGGAAGCCGACTCGGTGGAAGTTTCGGCGGGGCGGCGTTGGAATTGGACAGTGCGGATTACCCCAGGGTTGGGTATCCGGCTCGGCTCGGTTCGGCGAATCCCTAAGGTTTTCTCAGGATTGGCGCGGGGCTCGATCCGATGCGCTGATGATGCGCGCTTCATGTCCGTCAGTACTCAAACGATTATCCGCGCGCGCTGGTCACTCTTGCAATCCTCCTCCGCGAGCGGATACTAGCGCTGTCGACACGGTGTTTCGCACGCAGACGCAGACGTTAACGGAGAGTTTCGGATGCCGCACAGTCCTCTCGAGTTCAGTGACATCAGTGTTACGCTCGGACGCGCCATCGTGCTGAACTCGCCGGCGGAGTGCCAGATACTCAGGCGCGCCTGCGTGCTCCCAAATGCATGGAGTCGCTTGAACGACATTGCGACCGCCATGCAGTCGGGCATCCCGGTCAGCGCGTCTGACCTCGGCCAGATGGAGCAGCTCAGTCCCATCGAAACGAGTTGGGCGGAGTTGATCGATGGGCAGATGTCACCGCTCCTCGCCTGGCCGAACGTTGGACCAACCCCCGCGCCCGCACTCGACGCGGGCAGTGGACTGATTCACCTGTTCGCCGCCCTTCGCGACCTTCAGGAGACCTGGCAGGGCGACCATAAGGTCGCTGACCTTCAGGCCGTGCTCTGCCTGCCCGAGACACTCGGCGGCGATGCGGAGATCGTCCTCGATGACGCAGCGCTCGTCTTCAAGCCGGGATCGGTCGATGCGTTCGTGGGATGGAAGCTCGCGTACCGTGGTTCCGGCTGGGTGCTCGGCATGTGCATGCGGCGCGGACGCCAGCCAAGCCAGATCGCGAAAGACATCGTGAACGACCTGCGCGCGCGACGCATCACGCCGGAGTCGTTGCCGACCACCGAGGCGACCATGCCGGCCGTTGTCGCAGGCAAGCACAGTGTCATCGTGTTCCTGCACGGACTCATGTCGGTGGACGCAGGCCTGTTCGATGAATTCGTGTCGGCACTGAAGGAGGACTCCCACTTCGACGACGACGACCTGATGCTCGTCTATCCGCACGACACATTTGCTCCGCTTCGTGCGAATGCCGAGGAACTCGTGCGCGAGATCGAGTTCCTGTTCGACAAGCAACCCAAGATTTCGCTCGCGTTCGTGTGTCATTCCCGTGGCGGTCTGCTGGCACGGCTCGTGGCGACCAAGCTTTATCGTTCCAATCCGGAACGGTGGCGCGAGCGACTGGTTGGCTGCGTCACGTTCGGCACTCCGCACCTCGGCACTCCGCTGGCCGAGAATCCCGAGCGGCTGCTCGGTGCCGGTGTCACGGCAATTCGCGCGACCCAGCCGGGTGGCTTCATGGGCGCTTCCGATGTGCTTGCGCTCGTGTCGGCATATCGAGGAAACATCCCCGGCGTGCAGGACCTCAAGCCGCCCTCTGCGATTGACGGGACCGCGCGAGGGGTGCCCTTCCTGAGCGAACTCGGTGAAGAGGAGCGTTTGATTGCCGGCCAGCTCAACTGCCGCCTGCGGGTGCTCGCCATCGGCGGCAGTGGCCCACATCCCCATCGGCTTCGCTGGTTGACGGAAAAGCTGTTCCGCGGTGCGCCCAACGACTGCGCCGTGGAGCTGGCATCGTCGGCGCCGGAGCGGTTGGTGGACGTGACGCCGGAGGAAGTGGTCAGCGATCACTTCAGCTACTTCTCGGGGCACAACGGCTTTGAGGCGGCCGCCGCGTTCCTGAAAGAGCGACTGACCCCACCATTTGAGTTCCGCGCCGGGCTTACCAGGGATTTACCGGTCGGCAAGCCGATCACGTTCAGGAACCGGACGGACCGAAAGAAACCGTAGTTGTCGCGCCGGCCTGCATCAACGGTACGCTGTTCCCAAACATATCCAATAGAATATATTGACGGATGAACCCCGTTCACCTCATCCGCCATCGGGCCGCGCTGACACAGAGTGAACTGGCGCGCGTCGCGGGAACGTCGCAGCCCACCATCGCGTCGTATGAGGCGGAGCAGAAGAGTCCCACATTCCGCACGCTCCAGCGCCTGGCTGATGCGTCGGGGGTGATCATGGACGTCCGCGTGTATTCGGGCCTCACGCGCGAAGCGCGCCGGTCATTGGCGCTGCACGCCGCTATTGGCGACCGGCTGCGAGAAGCACCCGAAGCCACCATCGCACGTGCGCGCGCCAATCTGGCTCGCATGCGCGAGCGGCATCCCGGCGCCGCGCAGCTCCTTCGCGAATGGCACGTCCTTCTTGAACGACCGACGGAAGCGCTCCTCCCGGTGTTGACCGACCCGAGTGAGTGGGCGCGCGAGCTGCGTCATGTCACGCCCTTTGGCGGCGTGCTCTCCGCACGCGAACGGACGGCTGTGTATCGCGACTTTGCACGGCGTGACTGACCTTCTTGTCATAGGGAGCCAGCCGAGAAGCGTCCATGTTCCACTCCACTTTCGGCTACTACGTCCATGGCGTGGCCGAGACAACCGCAGTTCTTCCCGCGGGGTGGCGTGAACGGCTGGTGCGGTTCGCGAATCCCGCTACGAGCGGCGTGGTGGCGTGGTGCCTCGAGCCGCACGATCTCTGGATTTCCAAGGCCATTGCCGGTCGTGACAAGGACCTCGATTTCTGCAGCGCCCTCCTCGAGCTCGGAGTCGTAGCCCGCAACGACCTGTCGTCTCGTCTTGCCGATGTGAGCGCAATCGATGAGCGCGTAAGGACCCTCGTGCAAGCCCGTATCGACCGCCCCTGACGCAACGGGGTTGCCAGGCTGAAGCTCAGGTTGTCACCGTAGTACGCCGTGGCTGCGATGAGACCAAGACCGGGATTTCGGGCACCGCGCCCGGAGGTCCGGGAATCATGGGTACCCGTTGAAACCTCCCCTCAATCTCCTCCGTATCGGAAAGAACCAACCTTTCGCACTCGCCCGCTGTCGAAACGGCGGTGTCCAGACGGTCACCGTGGTCCCTCCCCAGACCCGCCGATGCGCAATATCACGCTCGCCGCCCGGATGCTGTTCAAGACGCCGTTCGTCACGGCGATCGCCGTCCTCTCCCTGGCGCTCGGGATTGGGGCCAACGCGGCAATCTTCTCCATGTTCGACCAGCTGCTCTGGCACCCGCTCCCCGTCCAGGAGCCCAGCCGGCTGGTGAACTTCTCGGCGCCGGGCCCCATGCCGGGTTCAAACTCGTGCAACCAGTCCGGCGACTGCACCGAAGTCTTCAGCTATCCGATGTTCCGCGACCTGGAAAAGGCGAAGACTCCCTTCTCGGGGGTCGCGGCGCACCGGGGGGTGAACGTCTCGCTCAGCGTTCGCAACGAGCCGATGACGTCCGACGCCTCGATGGTGAGCGGGTCGTATTTCCCGACCCTCGGGCTTCAACCCGCCGCGGGGCGGCTGCTCAACGCGGACGACGACAAGGTGATCGGCGCCAACTTCGTGGCGGTGCTGGGCTATCGCTTCTGGGACGACAAGTACGGCAAGGACAAGAACGTCCTCAACCAGTCCATCATCGTGAACGGCAAGTCGTTCAAGATCGTGGGTGTGGCGCCGGAAGGGTTTGAAGGCACCACGGCTGGCGCGCGGCCGGCGGTGTACGTGCCCCTCTCCATGCGCGGCGAAATTCAGCGGTTCACCAAATGGGAGGACCGGCGCAACTACTGGATCTATCTCTTTGGGCGGATGTCGCCGGGTTACACGCGGGAATCGGCCGAGACGGCGGCGAATGCCACATATCATCCCATCATCACGGATGTGGAAGCACCGCTCCAGACGGGGATGAGCGACAAGACGATGGAGAGCTTCAAGAAGAAAAAGCTCCTCCTCGCGGACGGCGCGCGCGGGCAGAGCTCCATCCACCGCGAAGCGAAGACGCCCATCACGCTGCTGTTCTCGGTTACCGGTGTGGTACTGCTGATCGCGTGCGCCAACATTGCCAACCTGCTGCTCGCGCGCGGTGCGGGTCGCGCGACGGAAATGGGGGTGCGCCTGGCCCTTGGCGCAACGCGCCGGAACCTGCTGGTACAGCTACTCACCGAAAGCATCATGCTCGCGCTCCTCGGCGGCGTTGCCTCGCTGCTCGTCGCGCAGTGGACGCTCGGCATCATCAGCTCGCTGTTGCCGCCCGAGGCGGCGGAGACGATGAAGTTCACGATCAGCAGCTCGGTGATCCTCTTCGCGGCCACGCTGAGCGTGTTCACGGGCATCGTGTTCGGCCTCTTTCCGGCGCTGCACAGCACGCGCGGTGACCTCATCACTGCTATTCGCGCCGGCGCTGGCCAGATTGCCGGCGGTCGCGCGGCCGCGCGCTTTCGCTCGGGGCTCGTGACCGTGCAGATCGCGCTGTCCATGGGATTGCTCATCATGTCGGCGCTCTTCCTCAAGAGCCTGATGAATGTGAGCCGCGTTGATCTCGGCTTGCAGGTGGAGAGTGTGGCCACCTTCGACATCGTGCCGCAACGCACCGGCTACGACAGTGCGCGCAGCGCCATCCTGTTCAATCGCGTGGAGCAGGAGCTGGCTGCCATTCCCGGCGTCACTGGCGTGACCGACGCGATGGTGCCGTTGCTGAGCGGCGACAACTGGGGCGAGACCGTCCACGTGCAGGGCTACCAGTGCGGCCCCGACGTGGATTGTGGCTCGCGCTTCAATGAAGTGGGTGCCGACTACTTCAAGACATTCGGCGTGAAACTCATTGGCGGCCGAGAGTTCACGACGTCGGACCAGTTGGGCGGGCAGAAGGTGGTGATCGTGAACGAAGCGTTCGCGAAGAAGTTCAAGCTCGGGAAGGACGCCGTTGGCAAGTTCATGACGGATGACGACAAGGACTCACTGAACATCCAGATCGTGGGCCTCGTGAAGAACGTGAAGTACAGCCAGGTGAAGGACTCCGTACCGCCCGTGTACTACCGTCCGTGGCGCCAGGATTCGCGCGCGGGCAGCCTTTACTTCTATGTGAAGTCCACGCTGCCCCCCGAGCAGATCCTTGGCACCCTGCGCGCGACGATGAAGCGCATCGATCCCAACCTGCCCGTGGAAGATCTCAAGACCATGTCGCAGCAGGTGAAGGAGAATGTCTTCCTGGATCGGATGATCTCCATTCTCTCCAGTGCATTCGCATTGTTGGCCACGCTGCTCGCCGGAGTTGGGTTGTATGGCGTGCTGTCGTATTCCGTCACGCAGCGGACGCGCGAGATCGGCGTGCGGATGGCGCTTGGCGCTGACGGCTCGAGGGTTCGGGCGCTCGTGATGAAGCAGGTAGGCGTGATGCTGCTCATTGGCGGGGCGATTGGTATTGCCGCCTCGCTCGGCCTTGGTCGCGCGGCGCAGTCCATGTTGTTCGAACTCCAGGGACATGATCCCACAGCCATGGCGCTTGCCGTGGTGCTCCTGGCCTGTGTTGCGTTGGCGGCCGGGTTCGTTCCTGCTCGACGCGCGGCGCTCGTCGATCCGATGCAGGCCCTCCGCTACGACTGAGCCAACTGACTGATGGATATCGTTCGTACCCCACCCACTCGCACGCGCCGGAATCTCATCATCGGCGGTGCGGTTGTGGCTCTCGTTGCCGTTACCGCGTGGACCCTCAGCCTCGATCCTGCCTCGCAGAGCATCGATCGCTCGGCGGTGCTCATTGACAGCGTCCGCAAGGGCGACGTCGTGCGCGACGTGCGCGGTCCAGGCACGCTCGTGCCCGAGCATATTCGCTGGATCACGGCGCAGGCCAGCGCGCGCGTGGAGCGGCTTGCGTCGGAGTCCGGCAAGGAAGTGGCTGCCGGCGACATGCTGCTGGAGCTCAGCAATCCCGACCTCCAGATCCAGACCATGCAGGCCGAGCAGCAGGTGCGGCAGGCGCAGATTGAGCTGTTGAACTTGACCACCACGCTCAAGAGCCAGTTGCTCACGCAGCAGGGTGTGGTGGCCACGACGCACACGCAGTTCGTGAGCGCCAAGCAGGAACTCGACGCGGCCGATTCATTGGCGAAACGGAAGTTGATCTCGTCGTTCGACGCGCAGAACAAGAAGGCGCAGTCGGAGGAGTTCACAACGCGGCTGCGTGTGGAGCAGGAGCGGTTGAAGCTGCTGGAGCAGGCCATCGACGCGCAGATCGCGACGCAGGCCAGCCAGGTGGAGCAATTGAAGGCCATCGCCGTGAACCAGCAGAACCGGTTGCGGTCGTTGCAGGTGCGCGCGCCGGAGAAGGGAGTGTTGCAGGACCTTACGCTCCAGCTCGGGCAGTGGGTACCCGAGGGGACGACGCTCGCGAAAGTTGTGCAACCCGGGCAGCTCAAGGCCGTGCTGCGGATTCCCGAGAGTCAGGCCAAGGATGTGGCCATCGGGCAGAAGGCCAGCATCGATACGCGCAACGGGTTTGTTGCCGGACATGTCACGCGCAAGGATCCGTCGGCGCAGGGTGGCAGCGTGACGGTGGATGTGTCGCTGGATGGTGCGCTACCGTCGGGCGCGGTGCCGGACCTGAGTGTGGATGGCACCATCGTGATCGAGAAGTTGAGCAACGTGTTGTACAGCGGGCGGCCGGCGTTCAGCGCCGGTTCCGGTGAGGCGTCGTTGTTCAAGATCATCGACGGCAAGACGGCGGTTCGCGTGCCGGTGACGCTTGGCCGCAGTTCCGTGAACGTCATCGAGATCGTGCGTGGGTTGGAGGTTGGCGACAAGATCATCGTGTCGGACATGTCGCAGTATGCCAACGTGGCGAAGGTGAAGATCAAGTAGGCTTGTAATCACTTCGGGAGAATGGATCATGGCATCGAATGGCAGCGGCAGCCCGCTCATCAGCATGCGCGGGATCAAGAAGGTCTTCCTCACCGACGAGCTGGAGACGCACGCGCTGGAAGACGTGCATTTCGCGATCGCGAAGGGCGAGTATGTCGCGATCAGTGGCCCGTCGGGCTGCGGCAAGACGACGCTCCTGTCCATTCTCGGGCTGCTCGATACGCCGAGTGGCGGGGAGTACATGTTGGCGGGTGAGAGCGTGGCGCAGTTGGCGCCGGTGGATCGCGCGCGGGTGAGGAACCGGCAGATCGGGTTCATCTTCCAGGCGTTCAACCTGATCGGCGATCTCTCGGTGTTCGAGAACGTGGAGTTGCCGCTGACCTACCGCGACATGCCATCGAGTGAGCGGCGTGATCGTGTGGCGGCGGCGCTGGAGCGCGTGGGGATGTCGCATCGCGCGAAGCATTTTCCGGCGCAGTTGAGTGGTGGTCAGCAGCAGCGTGTGGCCGTGGCGCGCGCGGTGGCGGGCGATCCGGCCATCCTGCTGGCGGATGAGCCGACGGGCAATCTCGATTCGAAGAACGGCGAGGCAGTGATGGAACTGCTACGGGAGCTCAACGCGAACGGGAGTACGGTGTGCATGGTGACGCACGATTCGCGGTATGCCGAGCATGCGGATCGGGAGGTGCAGTTGTTTGATGGGCGGGTGGTGGAGTCCGAGGTGGCGTCGATCGCGGTGTGAATTGGGGTCGATCACGGAGCGTATGTGGACCGGCTGCATGGCACTGTGCCATGCAGCCGTTGTTTTCTGGCAGGCGAGCAGCGGGCGCGGTGCCTGCATTGTTACGCAGTTGGGCGTGGCGTGACTACGGCTGCGCGCCATGTCATCGACGTAATTGCGCGTCCATTCATATTGGACATCGCGACTCGCACCATGCGCGTCGTCAGAACATTTCTTTCTCTTAGGAGTTCCACATGATCAAGATGACCGCTGAGCAAATGACGTCCGTGAAGGGCGGCGATTGCAAGGGCCTGCGTTCGCTCGAAGTGATCGCTACGCTCTGTGGCCAGCCCGAAATTGCCGCAGCTGCGCTCATTGTTTCGATTGCCGAGGGTTGCCCCCTCCTGTAAGGCCTTCTGCCCTGGAGACGCCGATGAGTTGGCGTCTCCAAGGGTTGACCTTCTTCTTCGACGACTAGGCGATCAATCGTTCGGCGAAGAGTTCCAGGGCGAGCGTGAAAGCACCGGTGGTCCTCAGGTCGGTGACACGACGGTTCGTATAGCGCGCAATGCGATTTCGCATTGCGGCGGGTGATGGAAATTCGAGTGCCGCGGCCACTGTCTTCAACGACGCGTGCGGGGCGTCCAGCGCGTCGGCAGCAACCAGGGTACGGCACCAGCCGATCAATTCTCGAGGAGCGAGGCCAAGATTCGTCAGGCGATTGAGTAGCGTGCCACGCGAGACCCCGAGTGAATCAGCAACTTCTGTTACGCTCATCTCGGTATGTCCATTCCGCAGGCAGTACCGAATGACCTGGCGGGCAGAATCGGTGATATCCGTCCCGACACGTTGCAGCACTCGATCACCGACGTCTGGATGTCGGCAAATCAACCCTGCAATGCGTGGCGCGATGGACAGATCGTCATGCCCCACGAGGATGACGTCGTTTGCGCCCGCTTGCATCGCCGATAACGCGGCGCGGACCTCGCCGGGCATGAGACCGATGTACAGACAGATCACCGCCCTCGGGCGAGCGACGCGAACGCGTTCCAGCAGCCGATTCGTGTCGGACGGGGCGATGGATGGACCATCGATGACGAGTGCACTGGCGCGACCGGCCCGAAATTCGTCCACGACATCCTCGGTGGACGTGCACTCGATCAATCGGAATGATTGATAGAGCAGGAGCGAGAGGCGAGCGCGAGCGGCGGCGCTCGGGTGGTGTATCGCCACTGACGGAAGCATGAGGTTGGCGGTGGGCGATGAACGCGGGAAGGGCGGCGATGTGGGAGGCAGCGGCGCCTTCCCCGTGGTACGAGCGGAAGGATGAAGCGACATACTCGAGTCCGCACTCACGCCAGGTTACATCACGTCACAGACCGAACGACGGATCTGCGCCGGAGCCTGTCAGGCGACGTGAGTGACTGGAGTTGCCCGCGTGCTCGGCGTGCGATGCAGCGCTCGGAGGAAGGGCGGGATCACCGCCTCGAGGCCACCAAGGCTTCGTACTTCACCGGGGCGCATCCCCGTGTACCGCTTGAGCATGTTGCGCATGGCATTGACGGACGCAAAATCAAGGTCCAGTGCAATGGACTCTACCGAACGATGCGTCTTCCCGAGTAGATGGCTCGCGAGCAGCAACCGGCACCATCCCAGGATGACGCTTGGTGGAGGCAGGTTGGCCCCACTGCATTGAACGAAGAGCGTCTTGCGATGAATCGAGAGCGCATCCGCGATGGCATTGACTGTGGCGAGCTCCGGGTGCCTGAGGCAGTATTGGACGAACGCCATCACCTTGTCCGGGACGGTATCGGCCAGGACGCTGGTGATTTCGTCTGCGGCGCTCACCTGTTGAGCTGTGGCTATGATCCGGGCGAGTGCGTTCGTGGATTCGTGGGCTCCGACAAACAGGAGCTCGTGGACCCCCGCCTGGGCGAATTCGAGGATCTCACGCCCTCCGCGATCATTCGCCGCGCACACGCCCACCACGGGAACAACGGGACGGCGGCTCGTGAGTGAGCGAACCAGCGGGATGGTCGAGCGGCCCGCCGCGTCCTCGAATTCGATGAGGGCGGCAACGGGTAGCTCTCGGGTGCCATCCAGCGCTCCCTCCGCCTCTTCTATGGAAGAGACGATCCGAACGATCAGGCGGTTGCGAAAGGTGCCGACGAGTCGCGATCGTAATCCCGGGTCCCGCACGAGCGCCAATAGCCACCGCTCGTCCTGCGCAACCTGGAGTGACGGTCCACCACGAAGTGTGTTCATCCCGCTATCGACCTCGACGAATTATCGCGCCAACCCATTTTCCGGAGTTGGTCATGTCGAAGCCCTCGCTTGTTGTCGCACTCGTTGGTGGACTCCTTCTCGTGGGGTGCGGCATGCCGGCACCGACACAACCGCAGACACAGACGCCGGTGGCCGCGCCGCCCACTCGCCTGGACGCCCCCGATACGTTGACTCTCTGCCGAAGTGGATATTCTGTCGCCAACGGGCGCTGCTAGGACGCATGCGCCACGAGGGTGCGACCACGTAGATGCTCAACGCCCGTGACGAATTCCTCCGCTGCCGAAGCGAGGGTAACCCGCCGCATTCGATTCGGCCGCTCGGCCGCCAATCGAAACCGCAGCTCGTGAAACCCGTGCGTGTTTGCCAGGTGGCTGGCGATGGTATGGGTTTTTTCGGCGATCTCGTTGTCATCGATTTCGAGTGCCGCCCGCCATGCTTCCAGCAACGCGCTCGCGACGTGATAGGGAAGACGCGAGGTAGACGACGCATCCATGAGGGAACGTGTCGCGTCACGAACCTCGTCACGCCGATCGAGTCGGACGGCGGCGCTCGCCCATCCGCCGAGCGCCGGCAAGCGCAGTCGATCGGGCGGGGAACGATCCAATACCGCAAGAAATCCTTCGCGCGCCGCACTCGGTCGGCCGATTTCGTGCAGCAGTTGGCTCAAGTTCAGGAGCATTTCCGCCTCCCGCAGCGCATCCCCGGCGGCGTTCGTGAACGCCAACCATCCGTGGATCACGGCTTGGCTGAAGTCCTCACCAGCCACCGCCGCGCGCATCAACAGCTGATGGGCGATAGCAGCCAACTCGGCCAGCCCGTGACGCTCAGCCGATACCAGAGCAGACCGGGCTCGCGTACGAACGTCGGGATAATTTCCACGCAATTGAGCGACGACGCCGAGACCAATCGCGGCACGAATACCCAATTCGGCGAGCGATGCGGCGCGGCCAGCTCGCCGCAACTCGCCGTACAGTGCCTCAGCGGTATTGAGGTCGCCGGCCTTCCAGGCGAGGCGCGCTTCAATCGCAATGAGGCGCCCTGCAATCAACGGGACATCAGCGAGCCGCCGCGCAGACACACAGGTCGTTCGCGCAAGATGCAAGAGACCATCCTCTTCCATCTCCTCGATTTCCACTTGCACTGCCTGCAGCGGAACGGTCCCGGGGTCCACGCCGCGCTCCGACAACCAGTCGGCCAATCCCGCGACGACGCCGGTCAGGTCCGTCCGCAAGCCCTCGCCGGCACGAAATGTGGCAAGCGCGATGGCAATCCACTTGGGATCATCACGATTGGAGACACCTTCCGGACGCAATGCGACATCCGCTCGATAGGCGTCGAGCGGATGTAGAGGAAATAACATGGATGCTCAATGAATCGATGTCTGATGAACCAACCGTCGCGCAATTTGGGTGACGGATGACCATTCTAGCAAGCCCCACGAGGTCGCTTTCGCGATGGTTACCCCGCGATGCTGTTGTCCTCGCGCTCTTTCCGCGCGAGGAAGGGCTGGCCATTCGAGCGATGCTCTTGCCAGATGTGAAAAGCATCCTCTGCCAACCAACCGCGCTCTCAACGGGGCACCTCAATCGCCCGTCATTGCCGCTCATCGTGCTGCCATCCCCTCCGCAGGGAGGGGCAGCCATACTCCCGTTGCTCGCGCGCTGCCAACGCGCCAATCCAGCATCATCGTTCGCCATCGCGGTGCCCCTCTGGCATGATCGTGGCCGTCACCTCATGGATCTCGTGCTCGCTGGCGCGTACGCGCTCGACGGCGGGACGCCGGAGCGTATTGCCGAAAGCGTCCGAGCAGTCCTCGCGGCCGCCATCACGCACGACTCCCCTGTGCCTGGCCAGCATACCGAACTCGATGAAACTCGCGTGAGGCTGCACGCCGAGCTCGCGCTCATTTTGCGTCACGATGAGTCGCGCAAGGCCGTCATCGCCGGCATCAACGGCGATGATCCAACCGGAGCGGTGAGATCAACCACGGGTGCCGCACGCCACTCGGGCTTTGAGTTGGAGTTGTACCGGTGGGGGCGCGTGCTGCGCGCGGCGATGCTGATAGAGAGCGGAGTCGCCATCGAGGCCGCCGCACATGCAAGTGGCTTCCCGTCGCGACGTGCCCTGCGTGCCACTGGCCACCGGCTGTTTGCCCGCACGCGTTTGCCGTTTCGCCTGAGGACGACCGATATCCTCGCTGCACTCGGTCGACGCGCCGCGCGCCAGCATCTCAGCCTCGCATGAAGGCCCCGCCATTTGCGCCAGACGCATTTTGCGCACGGCGTGACTACGCTTGCGCGCCACGTCATCGACGTCGCACCGCGAACCCGCATATTGGACCTCGCGATTCGCACCGTGCGCGTCGCCGGAACAACAAGACCTTCCTCTTAGGAGCTCCACATGATCAAGATGACCGCGAAGCAGATGACGGCTGTAAAGGGCGGTGATTGCAAGGGACTGCGCTCGCTCGAAGTCATCGCCGTACTCTGTGGCCAGCCGGAAGTTGCCGCTGCTGCCCTCATTGTCGCGATTGCCGAAGGTTGCCCGCTGTAAGACCTTCTGCCCTGGAGACGCCGACCAGTCGGCGTCTCCAAGGGTTGGCCTTCTCCATTCCTGATCGTCACGCTCATGATCGGCACTTACCTCCGACTGCGAATTGAACGCAAGCGCAGCGCATGGCAGTCGAGCGCGACATGGCGCGTGTTCGCCGTGCTCAAATACCTTCTGCTCGTCCGGCTCCTGTTCGTGGCGGTCGACCTGGCGAGCGGACCGCATCCGATGGTGGAGCGTGTGCTACGACCGCTGATGGACCGAGATGCGCTCGCGCCGGCCATCACCCTGCTCGCTGCGCTATTCGCCCACTTCGATCTCGCGCTGGTGGAGCCGATCCCGGCAGCCCCCTTTCGCCGGTTGTGGGGGCGGCGTGCGTGGGAAGGGCGCCGGCTCGCCTATCCACTCTGCTCGAGCGCGCTTCTCGTGGCGACGGCTCTGCTCGGCGCGCTGTTTCATGCACTGGGACTCGCCTACGCACTGCTTCTCTACCTGGTATTCGTGATCGCCGAGCGACATCCCGTTTCGCGTCTTCCGCTTCTGGGGTTGTCCATCGGCGCCGGCGCGCTCGCCATTCCCGAGCGGTGGTTTGTACCGGCGGTGATCGCCATGCTCGCGGGATTCGCGCGGCTTGCCGAGGGCCAACCTGCCGCGCTGTTGCGTGAATCGACCGGCGCGCGCGCCACGTTGTCCGCCGCGTGGCAGAAGGAGTTCGCATTCCTTCACGCCTTCCGGTCCGATCGCGTGTACTTCGCCATTGGTGCCGTCGTATCGACCATGACCGTGCTGGTCCTGGTTCGCGGAGAGGCTGTTGCCGAACAGGTGAGGCCGGTGTTCTGGCTCGTTCCCTGGCTCGTCCTGCTGCCGTTCACGCGGATCCTCTTCAACCTGTTGGGCAGCGATGTATCCGCCCTGACGCGTTTCAGGCAGGCGCCTCGCCGCACTGCCGCGTACTTGCTATGGCGCATTCGGATCTACCGCACGCCGATCTATTTGCTTCAGGCGGCGGCTGCCACGATCGTCTGGCCTCGTCTCGCCACCACCAACGCCCACATTGCCTACGGAGTCGGCGTCGTCGCCTTCACCGAGATCTCCCTCTTCTGCGCGGGCGCATACTCTGCATGGTTTGTGAGCGCCAAGGATCCGAAGTACCGATACACCGGCCAGCTGGTCGAAACGAACGTCCGACTCACCTTGGTGCTCTATGCTATCATCGCCTTCATCGTCTCCGCGAGCTCATCGTATGGAGGACTCGCCGCATTGCTCATCCTTGGCACCAGCATATGCATCACCTCCATCGTATTCGGAAAAGCCACGCTCGCCAGCGTCTTCGGCCGGGGAGCGCTCAATGACTCCAGCAACGCAAAGCTGGCTGTGCCTTGAGGACGTCGGCTTCACGTATGGGACGGATCGGGTGCCGGTGCTGCATCACATCAATGCCACATTTCGTGGCGGTGAGCGTATCGGTTTGGTCGGGACGAACGGAAGTGGCAAGACGACGCTCCTGATGCTGCTGTCAGGAATACGGCAACCCACATCCGGCCGAATCCGGCTGGATGATGCGGCGCCTTCGGCGGAGCACAATCGCATTGCGGTGATTTCGGCCGATTTTGATGGCTTCGACTACCTCACGCTCGAACAAAACGTGGAGTTTTGTCTGGAGTTCGCTGGGGCCGCTCACCGTCAGAGCGTGATCCGCGACGAAATGGAACGCTATGGCCTGACCCCACATCGGCGAACGCGCGCATCCGAAGCGTCACGTGGCATGCGTCGCAAGACGCAACTCGTGATTGCCCTTTTGATGCAGCCCAGGCTCTTGCTCGCGGACGAGCCGCTCGATGGGCTGGACGAAGAGAGCCAGGCCCGCTGGCTGGAGGACCTTGAACGTATCGCTCGCGCGGGGGCCATCACGATCACGGCGCTGCACGACACGGCACTGGTGCGCGCGCATTCCGAACGGGTTGTCCAGATCGACGCCGGAATGTTGACGGACGTGACATGAGCACTTGGTCTCTCGACACGATTCGCCAAACCGCTGGACGCTTCGGGCGTCGGCGGCGGATGCGTCGTGCACTCGTGGCACAGTACGCCCAGTCCGACTGCGGACCGGCTGCGCTTCTCACGCTCCTGCGTGTTCATGGAGGGGACGCCAACCTGCCGTGCGTGCGCCACGCGACCTACACGGATTCGATCGGGACAACCCTCTTCGATCTTGCGAGTGGTGCCCGCGCGTTGGGGTTCGATGCGGACGGAATGCTCGCCGATTACGATTCGCTGTGCAATCACGGCACTCCATGCATTGCACACATCGTCAACGATGCCGGTCAGGACCATTACGTCGTCGTATTTGACGTCACACCACGGTCACTGATGGTGGCCGATCCGGCGCGAGGCGTATACAGGCTTGCACGCGAGGTGTTTCAAGTCCGTTGGGTCAGTCAGGCTGTTCTTGTCCTGACGCCAACGCCGGCTCTACGCCGTGAACGGCACGTCTCGTGGGTTGCATGGTGCCTGAACCTCGCCCGCACTGACGCCGTCTTTGCATATCAATCCGTGTTTCTCGGCGCTGTCGTCACCGCCGCCGGACTCACCTCGTCGCTGCTTGTCCAATTGATCGTGGACGATCTCATTCCGCGGCGCGACACGACGATGCTGGCGCAAACGGCCATGGTACTCGTCGCTGTCCAGAGCCTCCGCATTGGGTCGAGCTACATTCGAGCGCGCATGGTGCTCCAACTCAATCAGCGGTTTGGCGTACGCATGATGACGCAGTTGTTCCATCACCTGTTTCATCTCCCCCTCGATTTCTTCATGTCGAGGCAGCGGGGCGACGTGACGGCGCGACTTCAGGACGGCGTGCGGCTCCAGGGTGCTGCCATGCGCGTGCTCGGCACCGCGGTTACCGACGTGCTGCTTGCCACAGGGGGCCTCCTGTTCCTTGAAATGTTTGCCCCTGCCGTAGCCGGACTCGCCCTGGTGGCGATGTGCGCGTACGGCGGCGCTGCTGCATTCGCCGCGAACCGGCTTCGCACGATTCAGCGCGCCGTTGTCACAGACTATGCTATTGCCGAGGCGTCGTACGTGGACAGCATCACGGGAATCGAGGCGATTCAGGGAACCGGCGCGGCGACCGAATTCATCGGCCGGAATGCCCGCCACTTCGAGGCCTTTCAGACGAGCGGCACGCGCCTCGGTCGCCAGCAGGCGGCCATGTTGCTCGCGACTGATGCTGTGGGCGGATCATTGTTGATTGGGACGCTTGTTTACGGGACCCACCTCGCCATCGCCGGAAGCATGTCCGTTGGCCACCTCCTCGCGGCATATACGCTGCTGGGGTTGATGCTCGCGGCGGCCAGCCGGCTGGTTGAAACATCGGTGGTCATTCAGGGCGCGTCGGCGGCAGCGAACCGTCTGCTCGACGTGCTTCTCCTGGAGACACAGGACGCTGGTGGGCGGAGTTCATTTCCACGCGCGCAGTGCATTCGGATTGTCGGCGGCGTGGTGCGGGCCGCTGGCGGGGTCACCTTGCTCGACGACGTGAGTATCGAGATCGTGCCCGGTGTCATCACGGCGCTTTCGGGCCCCAGCGGTTCCGGAAAGACCACGCTCGTCCGCGTCCTGGAACGGAAAGTCCCGCTTGCGGCGGGGAGGCTTGCGGTGGGCTCGACGTCGGTTGATGAAATCGACCTGGCCGATTATCGAGCGGCAGTGGCCACGGTACCTGAATCCGTCACGCTCTTCAACGGAACGATAGCGGACAACGTGCTCATGGGGCGCGCGAAGGCGCCTGACGCAGTGCCGCGACTGCTCGAGACCTTCGGCCTCACGAAAGTGTTCGACAGGTATCCCGAAGGTCTTGCCACTCGCGTCGGGGAAGGTGGTCGCGCGCTTTCCTCCGGCGAACGCCAGCTCGTGGGCTTGCTCCGCGCGGTGCTCACCGAACCTCAGCTCCTGATCGTGGACGAGAGTGTCAACGCGGTGGACAGCGCAGTGACGGACGACGTCATGTTTGCGCTGGAGCGATACTCACGCAATCACGCGGTACTTCTCATCTCGCACCATGCGGATGTCCTCGCCCGCGCCACGCGCCACATCCGTCTCCATCAAGGGCGCGTGCTTCACGACGACGCCGACGCGTTCCGGAGTCGTACGCTGGACACCCTTCCCTTCTCAACCGGGCCCTTCGCCTCTCACGCCCCCTCATCGGTCAGCCATGCCTGCATTTGATGCTCACGCCCCGACCCCTCTCGATATGGCGATGCCCTTTCGCACGGACACCACGGTGCCAATGGCAGGCGGTGGCCGGCCGACAAACGCGTCCGCGACCACGAGTGTTCTGCCGATAACCGTCCTGCTCGTTGTCTCGAGTGCCGTGACCGCCTGGCTCAGCGCGACTCACGTTCTGACCGCAGAGGCGTACACGCATCTGCTCGATGGGCGGGTGCAAGCCCACGAAATGACGGGACTTGTTTCGCGAATGACGAACATGTCGTTTCTCGGCTATGCTGCGGAGCCTGCCCTCGTTTTGGCGCGGGTTCTCCTTGTTGCGCTCTGCGTGCAGCTCGCTCTTCTGGGCGCCGGCATTTCCCATTCGCTTCGGGCGATATACGTGGCGTGCGGCCTCGCCTACCTTGCAATGGCAGCCAAGGGGCTGGCGCATCTCGTGGTTCTGGCGCGTGTCGGCGCTGCCGCGATCACTCCGCGCGCACTCGCCACCTCGCCATTGTCAGCCGCCTCCGCCTGGGGGCAGGCGTACTGGGATCACAGCATCGCACGCTATTCCCTGCTCGACGCACTGAATATCTTCGAGCTGGCGTGGTGCGTCATTCTCGTGATGGCACTCGTGCGGCTTCAGGTGCGGGTTCGTATCGCCTTGCCGATCGCACTGACCATCTGGCTCGTCGTCACCGCGGTGCAGGTGTCGGCGGCGGCGTATCTGTCCGGGATGTTCCGGTGAGCACAATGGCGGAGCCACGGTCAGGGCAAGACAGGATCGCCCTGCCCTTTGTGGCGTTCACGGTCACATACATGGTCGCTGGCTGGGCCGCACAGGCGGCGTTGCGTCCCCTCAACCTGCGCCGCGAAACCAGCGAGCTCCTTCGCTTGCGTGAGTCAATGCCCCAGGTGACTCCGGCCGAACTTCGGCACGCATACACGCTACTGCACAATCTCACGACGGCATTGAGCCTTGCCCAGGGGCCGATCTACGTCGCGCTGCTCGGTGTCGCACTTTGGGGGTTTGTCCGTTTGGCAGGCGCACGGTGGGCGTTTCGAGGCGCATTGCGGGCCAGTGTCGTTGCTGGTGCCGCGCTGGTCGCGCGGCAGATCGCGTTGTTCGCCGGCGCTGCACTCACGGACCTTGCGCGAGTCGACTCGCCCGACCAACTCAGCCTCAGCCCAGCGCGATACGTGAACCCCGATTCACAGAGTATGGCGCTCCTCTCGTCCCTGGACGTCTTTTCGCTCGTCCTGGTGGCGCTCCTCGCGTTCGCGATCGTGAGAACCACGACACTGTCACGACGACAGGCAGTGGGCGTGGCCGTTCTTTCGTGGGGGGTATGGCTGGTACCAAAGGTGCTGTAGCTCGCGCGCGATGAGCACGAACGTTCGCGCCTTCTTTCTCACGGATTAGGGACCATGGACATCGCAACCAGCAGAAAACGGCAGCTCCTCACCGGATTGGTGCTACTCGCGGCCGCGGGGATAACGTGGGCGGTACTGGGACGAGGCCCCATTACGGCGAGCCGCGGAGGATTATTTCTCGGCGTCGCGATCGTACTGTTCGTTCTCGTGGCGCTGGTGATGCGACGCGCCGCCAGCACCAACCACCCATGACGGGCTCACCAACCGCGTTGCTTATGCGAATCCTGAGAAAACTCTTATGCGTAGTGCCATAGCTGTTCTTAGCGCCCGCGTAACAGCCACGTCGTCGTGTTGCACCATCGTGAGGTTGTCCGATGTCAACGACGAGCACCAGCGGCCGCGATCGTCGTGCGCGCGTGTGTGGAGGTGCGGCATGTCGCGTTCAACCGTAGCGGTCGAGCGGGCGGCGGCGGTACACGTGAAGGCGGTGTACTGAGTCGCGATGCGACGATGGCCAGCGCCGTTGCCCGTGCGCTGACCCATTTGAAGGCGGAGGTGGCGGAACTGACCGACCGCGAGACGAGGAATCCGCCCGCCAACCTTACGGGCATCCCCGACGTCGTCGTGCTCGACTACAGATCGTTGCCGGATGCCGAGCGACGGTTGCGGAGTGTCAAGCGGATGTGGCCCATGGCGGCCATCATGATGGTGGGCGCGTCGAGCGATGCTGGCTCGCTGCCTTGGGTGCTACCACAGAGGGCACGGAGGGCCACAGAGGAACGGCACGCCCTGTATGCCTTTGATTGGTCCCTCTGTGCCTCGGTGGTTCAAAGCGTTGGCCTCTCCTTTTTTTGACGGAACAGGACTGGCCTAACAGGTATGGCCATGCCTGCTGCGTGCGCATGCCGAGTTCGCGAGGTCGCCGATTGTGTGCGAGGAAATGACATCATACGGCGAAGAACCCGCCCTCTGACACAGAGAGGCGGGTCCTTCGACTCATTCGTCGTGATACATCCGGTACAACTGCTAAGGCATACGTGCCCGCAGTGCCGTGAACTGCCGTATGAATTCTGCGGCGGCCGGAGCCGGTACGGCTTCCACGCGAAACACGCCACGATTGGCGCGCCCGTCCTGACGCACCACACGCGGTTCCATGTTGATCACCAGCGTGTCTCCCGCCAGGACGACGTCGCGCACATCGCCGATGGGAAAGGCGATCCGCATCTTCGCCACGCCCTTGCGACCGTACGCGGGCAACTCAATGCTCCCGCTGACTCGAACGCTGCTGTCAACCGCCTTCACGCCGTCGGTGGTGAACATGTAGCGAATTTCACGTGCCGTGAGCGTGAGTTCGGTTGCGCCATCCTTCGGTATCACGCGCGCGTACACCGTGTCGGATGGTGTGGTGCCGGCAACACTCTTCAACGATTGAGGCGAGACGACCGAGGCATGTCCCGGGCGAAGGGCGCCGATGGGTAGCGCGAGGAACAGCATCGCTGGCGCAAGCAGCCGGCCTCGTCGAGTTGTCATCGCCGTTCGATGTGGTTCCTCGCTCAAGACGGCGAGCAACCGCTCCTCGAGATTGGAGTACCGCGCCATGGCCACAGCCGTCGCGGCAACGCTCCGGCGGAACCGGAACCCCTTGGCCGTTTCGAGCAGAACGTCGGCGTATGCCACGGGAGAGATGCCCGTGGACAACACGAGATCGTCGCACGCTCGCTCACGCTCGATGCGAATCCGCCAGGCCACGTACCAGTGCAGTGGACTGAACCAGAGCAGCGCGCAGGCCAACTGCGCGACGAACTGGATGGACCGGTCGTGCCGGCCCACGTGCGCCAGTTCATGCAACAGTACCGACCGTCGCTGCTCGGCAGACCAGCCTTCGCTGTTTGCGGGAAGGAGCACGATGGCGTGCAGCACACCCGCGACACAGGGCGCGCTCACGTCGGGGCTCGTCCGCAATGTCACCGGCCTCGTCACGCCCAGCGTGCGTGCCGCGTCGTCGAGCGAGGACCGCCAAAGTGGATCGGCTTGTTCAATGGCATGCACCGACATGCGATGCAGTTCGCCGTATCCCACACCCAGCCAGCAGAGCACGGCGAGTGTTCCTGTTCCCCACAAGACGAGCAGAATGTCAGCGATGGGGAACGTGCGCTGGGCGAGCGACGGTGCGCGGTTTGCCGGCGCGGCCTGAACGCCCGGAATTTGTTCCGCTCGTACATCCGTCACCGACGGGCCGGATGACGGCACCGGCGATAGCTCCGGTAGCCACGCCGTGGCCGACGCGGCCAGCGGCACGCGCCACGCCGGAAGGAGGAAATACGCGAGGGGAAGAATGAGAAACCCGCCGATGGCGGCCGTCCAGATGGCGTGACGGATTGCGGCGGGTGCACCGCGGAAGAGGGCAACGATTCCTCCCGCGAGCACGCACAGGAGCATGGCCTTGATGGCCCACGCGAACAGCAGGGGCGACAGTGAAGACATGACTACCTCTCTTTTCGTGCGCGATCGATCATGGCGGCCAGGCGGCCGAGCTCTGCGTCGCTCAGCTCATCCTTTGATTCGTCCAGCAACGCGGCCATCGCCGCTTCGATGGAGCCCTTGAAGAAGGTGCTCACCAGGTGCTTGAGCACGGGCCTGTTGGCCTGTTCGTGCGAGAGGCGCGGCTCATAGATGTACCGGCCTTCTTCTTCTGTATGATGGAGATAGCCCTTGTCCTCGAGCAAGCGCAGCATCGCCCGCACGGCCGAGTAGCTGGGAGGATCGGACAATTGCTCGAGCACCTGGGCAACGCTTGCGCGGCCAAGCTGGTAGACCGTGTCCACGATCTGTCGCTCGCGGCGGCCGAGGGCCGCATACGGAAGGGGCTTGGGCATCAGGTTCGGGCTACGGGGTTTGACTGACGGGGTGAGCGAACTGCCAGGTACTGCGTTCACGTTCGTGCGCTGGCGTATTCAGCAGGGTCTTGAGCAGCGGCATGAGTTCACGCTGGGTTGGCGTGATGACAGCATCCGCGATCTCCGGCTGCTCCCAGAAGATCTTCCAGTAGGTTTTTTGTGTGGTGCGCACCATGTCGAGCTCTGCGTCCCCTGCTCCGCCGCGACCATTGGCGAGGAATGCTCCGAGCGGGGCATACAGCTCGCGAACGCGAGCCGAGAATGCCGAGTCGGCGCGGCGAAGGGCGGCGACCTGCGCGGTGGAGAGAAAGAGCGAATCGCTCTCCTCGATCAGAAGCTTGTGGATGCTGGACGTATTACCGAGATAGAACGCCGTGAGCGAGTCCGCGGAGCGGAGCTGCCATCCATTGGCGCCGCGCACTGGCTCCACGGCACGCCGGAGCTGCTGGAGATCGAAATTGGTGGACAGCGCAAGCGAGAAATCGACCGTAACGCGAAACGGCTGGCGAAGGAAGGTGCTGCCGGGCCGGGGATCAGCAAAGCGCGGGTTCACATCGTAGCGGAAGCGCTGCGCGGCAACGTCGTACCCGCGCGGGATGAGCAACACGGGGTCCAGTGCAGCGGAAGATCCCCATCCGCGCAGGTTACCCGAGCCGTGCGCCAGTTGATCCACGCCGGCCAGCACGTTCTGCAAATACACGCTCGGCGTCACGCGGTTGCCCCACCGTGCGGGCACCACCGGCCGCCATTGTACATTGAGCGATTGCGTCCATGGCGCGCGGCACCCGTTGAGCGCGGCCACCTGACCCGAGTAGCGTTGCAGGCAGTCCTGGGCACTGGACGCGCCATTGGCAAGGAGTGCCTTCACCTGCTGCGCGAGTACCTGATCCGTTTCAATGATTGGGTTGGGAATGAACGCGCGATCGCCGCGCCGCCCGTCGCCGTTCACGTCGCCCTGCACAATGGGCGTAAAAGGCAATCCGGATTGCGCACGCGCGAACATCGTGATGGTGCCGACGGTGGCATTGGCGAAACCACCGGAGAGGACCACCACGTGCCGTGCGTCGTTCACGCTTGGCGCCCATTCCTTGGTGCGGGGATCGCCGAAAGCGGCGATGTCGAAGCCGCGATACTGGCGACGCGCCCACTGTAGTGTGTAGCCCGTGGAGTAGAAGTACGACGTACCGCTCTGGTTCCGGAAGACATCCGGAGCAACGTTCAAGGTGAACTGGCCGCCGTAGCCGCGCAGGTCGCTGGCGCGAACGCCCACGCTTCCGAACTGGTTGGAGCGGCGTGATTCCGCCGCCGACACGGCGCCGCTGCCGGCGTCGATGGCGGATGGGGTCACGTAGACCGGACGGTTGCCGTCTCCAGACAAAGTGAGACGTGATATGCCGGAGAAGTTGGCGTCGAGCGAGCCCGGTTGCGCGAGATCATAGGAAGCGAGGCCACCGAGCCGCACCAACCATGATCCGAAGTTCGTGGACCAGTCGAGCGAGCCGCGCCAGCTCCTCGGCACATCGTATCCCTTGTCGATCAGCGTGGCGGCCGGTGTGTTTTCCCTGAGCGCACCGCTGCCGTCGAGGCATTGGACAGGAATGGAGGCGGGGTTCCCGGCGAACTGCGCCCAATCGATTGCCGGTACTGCGCTTCCCACGCAGGACAGCATGGACGCACCGCCGGGTAACCCCGTTGCTCCCGAGGCGTCGGCGAGAATGCCCGGCCGCAGCAGGTCGCGAAATTCACCAATGCCACCGCGAATCACGCCGGACGGAGCACGATAGAATCGCCCGACGGGATTGAGCGTGACCGTTGTGCCTACGGTCCTGTCGCGATTGTAGGTGTAGGTGAAGCCGGCTCTCGGGCTTACGTGTATGCGGGAGGGTGCCACACCGGTGGCCATGCCGAGTGCTTGTTCCAGTGCCGTGTTGCGCGCTGGGGTCTGGGCAAAGCCGTCCGCTTCGAGACGTGCGCCGTAGAGCAGCGTGAAGAAACGCGTTGGTGCCCACTGATGCGCGATAGCACTCGCGGCATTCCAGACCGTGCCGGATTGGGCGGGCTGCGCGAGCGTGCGCGAGAAGGTGGACGCTCGTCCGGCGGCGAGATCCGCGATGGACGAGAAGCCGAAGGTGCCGTACTGGTTGACGCTGCCGTCCTGGCGCAGCCCGTCGGCGCGTGCCCAGACCTTGAACTTGAAGCGGTGCCGGCGGCCACCGATGTTCCATGCCGTTTCGTTGTCGCCTTCCACCGTCCAGCGTGTGTCGTCGGTGGCGAAAGACGAGCTGCCACCGAGGGTCACGCCCGTGACGTCGGTGGCGTCGGCCATGGTGGATCGCACGAGCAGACTGGCCGTTGGCAGCGCGCGATAGGGATGCAATTGCGCGTGTTCGACGCTGGCGCTGAGGCGCGTATCGTTGAGGATGCGCCGTCCGGGGCCGATGTAGCGGCCGAGGATGAGTTGCGCGCCCGCCGTGTGGTCGCGACGTTCGGCCGACGCGCTCGGCGCAATGAGTGGACCCAGCCCGACGGCGCCGTCGCGGGTGTAGCCAAGGTAGGTGGTGATGGCGCGCGTGTCGATCGAGTCGCGGGTATCGTCCAGACGACCCAGCCAGGTGAGTGCAAGATGTTCGCTCTGTGCTGCGCCTTGTCCCGGTGCGAGCGGAAGTCCCAGGGAAGGCGCGAGGCCGACAATGCGCACAATGGAGTCGGGTGCGATGCCGGCACCGCGCAGGACCGCCGCGTCCGTGTTCAGCAGCGACGCGGGATCGTTGACACTCCGCGCAAAGTCCAGGGCCACATTGTAGGTGACCGCCTTGCGAATCAGCTCGCCGTCGAGGCCGAGGCTGCCGCGATAGCTTGTTTGTTGTGCGCCCACCGCTCGACCTACGGCATCCGTGAATTGCAGTTGCGATGGGTCCAGGGTGATGAATCCGTTGCGGCGTTGTACCGCGCGGCTTCCGGGTCCGAGCGTGATGTCGATGTTCGCGCCGGAAAATCCGCCTCGTGTGGGGTCGAAGGTTGCGCCGGTGATGCGCGTTTCGGTGCGCGCCGCGCGCGGAATGGCGGCGGCGGAGAATCCCATTCCGTTCAGTGTGGTGAGGTTGGATCCCGGGCCGGATCCGAGGATGGATGGTCCCGCGGCCGTGACCGTGATGTTCTGCATCGTGCCCGCGAGCGCGGAGAGATCGCCCGCCATGGAGGGAGCAACCTGGCCAACCACTCCTTCGGACCACTTTTCCGCGGCGCCCACTTCCTGTTGGGTGGGGCCGATTACCGTGGTGGCGCGAACGGGCAGGTCTGCGGTGACGCGCATGGCGGCCAACAGGGTGAGGTCGCGCGCGAGTGTAAAGTTCGCCACCAGATCGCCCCTTGCTCCTTCGGCGCGTTGCACTCGGCGGCGTGATGCTTTGAAACCTGGCGCGCTCATGTAGACCAGGTAGTCGCCGGTACCTTGTTCGAAGCGCACGCGAAACTGCCCTGCGCTGTCGGTGGTTGTCTGGAGTGTAAGGCGATCTGGTCCACGTGTAACCATGACGACTACGCCGGCCATGGCGCGGGAGGAGTCGTCTGTCGCCTTGCCGCGGACGACGTCCGGGCCCTGTGCTTGTGCTGCCAGCGCGCCAAGGCTGAGGGCAGAGCTTGCGGTGATTGCGCGGAGGAGACGATGCATGGCGTATAGCCAGTGCTAATTGGTTAGCATCATGTGCTAATAGACTAGCATCGCTCCTGGACGGATGTCAATAGGTGCTCCGTGCGCTGAAACGATGACGCCCAATCGGCCGGGCTCGGCATGTTGCCTCGGTGCCGAGTAGACAAGGGGACGCCGGAGGCGTTAGCGTATGGGGATGGCAGCCACGATACCGCATTACAGCGTGGACGATCTCGCGCGGTTCCCGGACGATGGGAACCGGTACGAGCTATTGGATGGTGTGCTCCTCGTGACGCCCGCGCCTGGTCCCGCACATCAGTTGGTGGCGATGCGGATTGGAGCGATCCTCACGGCCGCGTTGCGTCTTTCTGGATGCGCGCACGTGTTTGGGCCGGGCGCCGTTTCCTTTCCGCCGCGCACGCAGTTGGAGCCGGACGTGCTGGTTGTGCCCACCCAGGGCCTGCTCGGCTCGAGCTGGAATGACGTGCGCAGCTATTGGCTTGCAGTGGAGGTATTCAGCCCGTCGTCGCGCATCTATGATCGCGAGTTCAAGCGCGACGCCTATCTCGCCCTCGGCGTGCGTGAGGTGTGGCTGGTGGACATCCGCGATCGCAGCGTGGAGGTGACGCGTGAGCGCGGTGTTTGCGAGGTGAAACGCGATGTCATTTCGTGGCAGGCGCCGACCATGGAGATCGACGTACGAGTGGAGCTTGATGAGTTATTCGCGGGAGTCGCGTGAGCTGTGCGTCTCAGGGGGTCCACCAGTACGACCACTTCACTTGCAGCACGTTCGTCATCGGGGCACTCGCGAGGCCGCGCGCGGCGTCGCCGATGGTCCAGGTGCGCCCGTCAGACAGGGCAGTTCGCTGCTGGCTCCACACGACGAACAGTGCTGAGCCTGGACGGTACTCCCACCGCATCACCGCATTGCCGAGCAGGTCTCGCGTACCGAACGATGGATCGTTGAGCCCGGCGGGCAGCCCGCTCAGTGCATGTACCCGCTGGAGTGCGTCGGCGGCGCGTGCGTCTGCGATTGCGCCATATTCGCCGTACATTGCGCTCCCGGCAAACGGCTGGGCGAAGAGCTGGAGCGTGAGGCGCGACGAGAAGGCCACGTCGGTGCGCAGAATGAGCGATGCCGTGCGTTGATGCAGCCGCGCCACGATGTCGTGCGTGCCGGCCGAGTCGCGCGTTCGTCCGACGAGCTGCCACGCGCGATTGTCGTCCTCCGTCGTTGCGCCGAGTTCGACGCGCACGTGATCCACGACGCGTGCGTTGAGGGCGGCGGTGAGCATGTGCCCGCGACTGGCCGGAGCGGTTTCGCTGAAGCTGCTTGCAGATGCGGTGAACTGCGTTCGGCGACGGGTGTCGGAATGCATGGTGCCCGACCAGGTCACGCGGGGTGGAAGGAGCAGTGCCACGCCCCCACGCAACGCATCGGTGGACAGGGCGCCGCCGTCATAGTTCATGGCAACGGTGCCGCCCCAGTCGCTTCGCAGCAAATCGCCGGCGGCGTTGACGTTCGCGACTTGAGCGCGGCGCTCACCGCCGGTACTCCAACCGGCGCCGATCTGGTCACTGCCCACCGACCACCGGCGAAACGGTCCTTGCGGAGCGGACTGCTGGTACGCGAGGGAGCCGGTGGCAATCACCCAGTCGGACGATCGCTGGAACCCGACGTCGTTCGCCTCGAAGCCGGGCGACACCTCCCGCGCCGCTACGCCCCATCGCCAGTGCTCCCCGGCCACTCGCCCCAGCGTCACCTGCGCCGCGTGGCCGTCCAGTGATGTCGCCGTGGAGTCATTTCGGTATTGTGAGAGGTGAGTCGCGTCGGGCCGGAGCAGGTAGTGATCGGGTGAGGCCTCCACGGCGCGGATGGCCGAGGCGGACCCGCGGAGGTCGCTCGCGGCGGCCCACGCGGTCATCTCGTAGTTGTCGTTGGCGAAACGATGGCGCGCGTCGGCGCCGAGTACCACGGCGCGATGCACGAGTGGCAGCGTGCCTGCGGTGGCAATGTCTGGCGTAGAGCGCTCGACGACGGTGGCCATCGCACCGAGCGCACTGGCGCCGTTGCGAAACTCCCGCTTGCCGCGCGCGATCACGAACTGTGTCGCTGGTTCGACGGAGACCGCGCGTGGGCCGGCGACGGAATCGGTCACGCGCGCGGTCTCTTCCCCACTCGACGCGGCGAGCAACCCGACAGACACGCCGCCGGCGGCGCGGCCCTGAAGCTTGGCGGCGCCGAGCAACTCCGTGAACGCGGGGGCGTTTAGCACGAAGCTCGCGGGTGGTGTGGTGCCTCGTGGAGCGCGACCAATCCGTCGTGAGTAGAAGGGGCTTTCCGCGGCGAGGGAAATGTCGCGCGAATGGAAGGGGAGGCCGATGCCATTGCTGCCGTTGAACGCGAAAAGGTCGGAGCCTTCGACGAAGAATGGTCGCTGCTCCGGGAAGAAGGTCTCGTAGGATGTGAGGTTCACTTCGGACGGATCGGCTTCCACCTGCCCGAAGTCCGGGTGCACGGCGAGCACCAGGTCGAGTGCCGGCGTGATGCGTGCCTTGATGTCCGCGCCGGCCAGCGTTGTCGATCCGCGCGGCAAACGTGCGCTGTCGTAGTCGCCGGTGCGCTCCGGGGAATGCGCCGCGCGTGTGGCGATGTAGGGCGCGACCTCGAGGTCCGCGCTGCGACGCGGCACCACGATGCCGCGGACTTCATTGAAGCGCGATACAACGCCCACGACGGTCGGCAGGCGTGGTGACCAGTTGGACACCTCGCCGCGATGCGGCGTGTAGCGATACACGTTCAGGCCAACGACGGCGCTGTCGCGCGCGCGCATGGCAAGCTGCGAGAACGGAATGCGGTACTCCACCGTCCAGCCGAGCGAGTCGATGGTGGCCATCGCTTCCCAGACGCCATTCCAGGCGCTGTCGTAGTTCACGTCGTCACTCCAGAGGCCGTCCACCTGCACGCCCCGGGGATTGACGCCGAGGCTCACGGCGGTGCGGTGGTCGTGGCGGCTGTCGATCTCCACGAAGATCCAGTCGGACGCGCCTTCGTCATCCCGACGCGGATATGGTGCGACGATGGAATCGGGATGCGGATCGAAGGCGCGCACGGCCACGTAGAGCGCCGCATTGTCGTAGAGGATGCGTGCCTCGGTGCGGAGGGTCGCGGCGGCACCGGGCCGAGGCCGCGACTGCACGAAGTCGGAGAGCACCGGTGCGGCGCGCCAGACACTGTCGTCCAGGCGGCCATCAATGCGCGGTGGCGTGGTGGTGCGCGTGGCCCAGGCCACGCGATCCTGCGCGGCAGCCGCAGTGGTGACGAGTAGCAGTAGTATCAGCAGTAGTCGCATAATGGCCTAAACGTTGATAGGCCATTATGTCCATTTCCTCGGCGCGCGCAAGGACCATATTGCGGGCGCTACTGTCTTGCGAGGTGCCGCTTCACCCGCTCCCGGTTGCCGCACTCTTCCGACGAGCACCATCGGCGAGAGTGGTTCTTGCTGCGGTCGACGAAGAGCCAGCCGCAGGGTGCGCTGCCGCATTGGCGCGTGCGTGCGAGATCGTCCGACTGGAGGAAGTCCGTCGCGGCGATGGCGAGGCGCCACAGTGGTGCGTCGAGTGGTGGGGCGGCCTGGTCCCAGCCGAGCGCAAAGCCCTCGCCCGTCTGCGCGAAGCGTGAATGCGCGAGCGCATCAAGGTACGTACTCCGCACGATTTCCAGGTCCGCTTCCTCGGCAAGCGTTGCCTGAAGGAAGGCACCGCAGATGCGGTAGAGCGCCTCGCGGAAGGCGATGGCACGCTGACGCACGCGTTCTGCGTCTCGCGGCGACCGGCCGGCGGCCGCGACAAGGTGCATGGATTCGGCCGAGGTATGCAGTCCGGCGCGGTCGGCCCAGAGTGCCAGGTCCGTGTAGGATTCGAGCCACTCGGATGGTGCGTCGCTGGCGTGCCAGCCGGCGGTGTTCACGAAGTCCAGCGCGATGTGCCCGCCGCGCAGCGGAATTGCGGTGATGCGTGCGTCGTGCGTCTGCGACATGTCCGAACCGTAGTTCAGGCTACCCCGTTCACGCCAGTGCCGCTGCGCCGGGACGGCGTGCGGTGGACTGGTACCACGGGTGTGGCAGGATGGGTGCAGCTTTGCGGTGTGCAGAAGCCGCGAAATGAATTGATCCTGGCATTGCGACACCAATTGGCCCGGGAGATCGTACGATCGCTCGGCGTGGGCGGGCGCGCGGTGGTGTGCGAGTCCTACGGCATTCCCAGGCCGCGGTGTTCGGAGTTGGTGAATGGCAGGGTGGAGCGTTGCTCGTTGGAATGGTTGATTGAGCGGATCGAGCGGATGGGCGGATCCGTGCGGGTGGAGGTGACGTTGGGTGATGCAGGCCGGGAGTGGCGGCGGGCGCGTTTCGCGGCGCATCGTGAGGCCCGCCGCAGCGGGTAGGGTGCGGTTGGGTGGCCTCGTTCCAAATTTGGAACGAGCGTGCACGGTGACACCCTGTGGCGAGTGGTACGATTGGTCGGCATCAGGGCGCTGTCACAGCGGCGGCCTTGCATGACCGCCGATGATTCTGTCTCTTCGAGGACCGAAACCGGAGCACGCCGATGTCCAGTTCCGCATCCGCCGAGAGCCCGCAGGCCATTCTTGATGACACGCTCGTCCTTCTGCGGGCGTTTCTGACGTCCGCAGGACCGTACGTTATTTCCGGCGAGGCCATGGCCGTGATCGTCGATGAGTTCTCGCGACGACTCACCGCGGCCTCGGCAAATGGGGATGCGCTTCGTCTCCTGCGAACCTGGTACCGGAACATGCCTGCGGTGATGGTGCGCCTGTTTGATGAAGCCGGTCGCACGGAGTTGCCGGATGGACAACCGGTGACGCTGTTGACCGAACGGGACGCGCGGCGGTTGGTGGAGTGGTGTCCGGACCGGCCCGAGTTTGACTAGCCCTGTGGTTGCCGCGGCGGCGCCGGCAAAGGTCGAGCTGCCGGCAACGCTCACGTGGTATCGCGACGCCGCGAACTGGATGGTGGGCCTGTCCACCGGCGCCCTCGCGGCCGGGTTTGCCTTCAAGACCGAACTCCTCTCGGCGTCGTCAACCGCGCGGGCGCTGTTTGCCTTTGGGGCAATTGCATTTTTCATCGCGGTGATTGCCGGGATCCAGTTCTACTTCTGGATCACGAGTTACGCGAACAAGCGCGAGCTGCGCGATCGCGTTCGTGCGTCGCTGGATACGGTGACACCGGCAGACCGGCCGGCGGCAGAAGCGAAGATCGACAGATTGGAAGGCCGCATGAAAGTCGCCGACATGTTCTACGGCTTCTTTTACTATTTGTTATTGGTTGCCTTTCATCTTGGCGTCGTTGGCTACGCGGCCGCGGCGGCGTTTGTCTTCTCGCGCCCGAAGGCGCCCGACCAGCTCTGGGACGTGGTGGTCGTGCCCTGTTGCACGACGGTGCACTGCAAGGTGCCGCAGCCGCATGTGTTGCGCATCGAGCATACGACGGGGCGCACCTGGTACCTGTCGTCCGATTCGCTGCATGCGGGTGCGTGGGTGCCG
>JBDUCM010000059.1:0-30507 GCA_040003455.1 bacterium | reverse complement strand
CGCCTGCTTCGGGAGCAGGAGGTCGCTGGTTCAAATCCAGTCGCCCCGACCATTGTGTGAGCACGTTATGGAAGGCCAGTCCTCGACACACGAGACTGGCCTTTCTTGCGTCACCGATCCCGCCCCGCGATCAGGCGGGGGTCGCAACACGACGCGCGCCAGCGAGTCGCGAAGATGCCGCCCCTTCTGCTTCGCGCCTTGCGTCGGCAAGACGGCTCACATCCTCCCCAAGCAGCCGCGCGGCGTCCATCAGCGTGGTAAGCGGCGCAAGATCGCCCGCGCCAGCATGCAGCCGCAGAAGATCCAACCGAATGCTCTCGAGCGCCGCGACGCTCTCTGCCAGGTGCGCCGACGCCGCGCCGCGCCGTATCTCGAGCCCATCGGCGTCCACCGAGCCGGATGGGGCGAGCGCGGCAATCACGTCGATCTCGGCACGCGCTTCTGCGGCTCTGGCCTCGAGCCCCGCGACCGTCGCGGGTAGCTCGGCGAGTTGCTCACGATACGCCTTCGGAAGAGCGGCGAACAACTCCGAGGCGGCCACGCCGAGGGCGGCTTCGGTGGCGCGGAAAACCCCGCCGCCAACCACGCGCGAGCGATCGGGGGCACCAAGTCGCCGCGCAAGCCATTCCCCCGCGCGGCTGTTCCAGAGGCGCTCGCGCACTCCTGTTTGCCACCATTCGCGAATACCCGTGGGGATGAACTGGACGTCGAGCGCGTTGCTCACGGCCCCAAGCGTCATCGTACTGAGCAACGGCACGAGGAACCACGCGAGCGCGGTCCTGTTCTCGTGGATCGTCCCCTGGAGGGCGAGCCCAAAGGTGACTGCGAGCCAGGTGGCCGACGCAACCGTGCCGAGTCGCAGCGCCCTATGCGAAGCGCCTTCCTTGTCGTCGCGGACGAGCGCTTCCGTCTCGGCACGTTCGCGCCGAGCGACCTCGAGCGCGGAGCGCAGATCGGCGAGCGTGTGCCCGGTCCGGAACTGCCGGCGCGCCTGGTTCAGGTGAAAGCCCACGATTGGCAGAAGGGGCAACGAGGCGATTCCAGCGAGGACTACGATGTCGGCCGGCCCGGCGGGGCGATTGCCGGTGACCCAGGCGATGAGGTTTGCCAGGGTGAGCACACCGAACCCTCCAGACCATCCCATGTAGGGGACGAGGAGTGCGTTTCGTGCGCCGAGCCAACCGCGCAGGGTGGGCGGCAGCGAGGTCCGCGCTTCCGGCGTGGGTGCGAGGGCCGCCGCCATCGCTTCCCCATCGGGGAAGCGGCCCGCAGGGTCGCGACTGAGACAGCGGTCGATTGCCGCGGCAAGCGCTGGCGGCAATCCCGGCGCCACGCGCTGGACGCCGGGAGGCGCTTCGGTGGCCTGACGGACGAGGAGCGCCGGCACACTCGGAGCGTCGAATGGTAGGCGGCCACTCACCGCGAGGTAGCCTACAACTCCGAGCCCATAGAGGTCGCTGCGCCCATCGACCGGTTCGTTTGCCGCCTGCTCCGGGCTCATGAAATGAGCGGTCCCCATGATCTTCCCGGGGTCGGTGGCGGGACCAGGGTGCGCACCGCCGTGGGCGATGCCGAAGTCGGTAACCAGTGCTCGTCCGGTGCCGGTCTCGAGCAGGATGTTGTCCGGCTTCACGTCGCGGTGCACGATGCCGCGGCCATGCGCGTACGCCAGCGCCCATGCCACCTCTCGCAACACGCGCATGGCGTCCGCCGACGGCAACGGCCCGCGTGTGCGCAGACGTTCGCCGAGCGTCTCTCCCTCCACGTAGCTCATGACGAAGAAGACGAATCCGCCCGCCTCGCCAACGCGATGGATCGGGACGATATGGGGATGCGAAAGTCCGGCGGCGGTGCGCGCTTCACGCACGAAGCGTTCGCGCGATTCGACCGTGCGCGCCAGGTGCGTGGGTAGCACCTTGATCGCCACGTCGCGGTCGAGCTGGACGTCGCGGGCGAGATACACGATCCCCATGCCACCGCGACCGAGTTCGCGCTGAAGAGAGTACTCTCCAGCGAGGGCAGCCTGGAAGGCGAAGAATTCGGCGGACGGTTGCGTCATGTCTTTACTACGAACCACGCGAAGGGACGTTTCGGTGCCGGTCCTTTCAGCTTATGGGACGCCGGCTTTCTCGCGTCCGCAACTTTGTCTGCTTTCCGATCACTATCGTATCGGAGTGCCAACCTTTCACTCACCCTTCCACCTAGTCCCCTTCCCGCCATGCTTATCGCCAATCCCCTGTTCTGCTTGACGGACTGGTCACTGATCGAACCAACCACACACACCGGCACCACCGGCGAGGCCACGTGGCGGACCCAGCACTTCGGCGATGTCCGCGTCCGCATGGTGGAATATTCGGCGGGATATACGGCGGATCATTGGTGCAGCAAGGGCCACTTCCTGTTGTGTCTCGATGGTGCGCTCGACACGGAACTCGCGGACGGCCGACGATTCGCGTTGCGGCCCGGTGTGAGCTATCAGGTGGCTGACAATGCCGAGCCGCATCGCTCGTCCACGGAGGTGGGGGCGAAGCTGTTCATCGTGGACTGATTGTGATCCTGCCGCTGCTCCCGAGGTGTTGAAGGGCGAGGGCGGTTCAGTCAATGGGCCGCAGGGCGGAGAGGTACCACATACCCCGCGCGGTGCCCGGTATCCTCGAGGCAAGCGGCGCAGGATCATCGCATGTCCACGTGCCAGCGGCGTCGAACGCGCCATTGAACCGGCCGAGGAGGTCCATGGTAGCCCCGCCGGTCAGGCGCACTCGCAGGGAGTCGCCAGCAAGCCGATCCACGTTCACAGCGACGCCGGCTATCGACGTGTCAATGGTGGTGCGACCGCCAGCCGTCGTTTTGGTTCGTAGTATCTGGACCGTCGCCACGCCCGTCCACGGCGCGCGGATGGAGTCGGGCATGGCCAGCGACGTGGAGAGGTGGCATTCGATGGTATCACCGGGCGAGAACGTCGTTCCCGCGTACAGCATGTGAGAAGTGATGGACCACCCGTGCGACTGCGTCGGTACGTCGCATGAGAGTGTACCGACAAGGAGGACAAGCCCGAACAGGCACGAGAAGCGTAGCGACACCACGGCACCTGTGTTGACGGGAAACTCGTTCGTGGTCGCCCAACCTCGACGAAACGTTCGGGGTCACGCATCTTGTGAAACTCATGGTCCGATTGGTCGTACGTTTCAGTGCACCCTAACCGGCGGCTCAAATGCGTACCCTTCGCTTCCTCATGCTATCCGCGCTCTTCGTATTTGTTGGCCTGCCACTGCTGTGTGTGCTCTTCGTGCTCGGCATGACGATGTTCGGCGTAGTGTTCGGTCTCGGGATGGCGATGATCGGCATCATGTTGGCCGTAGTGAAGGTTGCGCTGATGGTGATCATTCCCGTGGCGCTCTGCGTGTGGCTCTTCAACCGAATGTCGGAGTCCTCGCGGGTACACTGACGTGCATTGCGGCGAGGCACGGCGGGCGGGGCCGGCGGCGGGTCACCCGGCAATAGTTGTCAGGTGACCCATCCGTATATGCCCGGGTCCTCCTCGTGCCGCCGCCTTCAAGAGAGGACGTTCTGGTCGACATCGATCAAGTTGCGTCGATAGACGGTGAGGTCAGGAATTCACCAGCGCTCTATCGGCCGGACTGCGACCGCGCCCCTACGGGGCTGAGTTCTCGCCAACTTCTGCTCAAGCGTTGCATCGACCTGGCCGGTGCGATGGTGGGGTTTGTCGCCACGCTTCCGCTCGTTGCGCTGCTTGCCGTTCTCGTCAAGCTCGACTCGCCAGGCCCCGTGTTCTTTGCGCAGGCACGGCTTGGCTTTGGCGGGCGCCGGTTCATGATGCTCAAGCTGCGCACGATGCATGAGGGCGCAGACAGCCAGAAGGGCGACGTGGCGCATCTCAACCGGAGCGACGATTCGCGGCTCTTCAAGATTCCCGAGGATCCCCGCGTTACCCGCCTTGGCCGCACGATCAGGCGTTGGAGCCTCGACGAACTGCCGCAGCTGTACAACGTGCTCGTGGGCGACATGTCGCTGGTTGGCCCGCGGCCCTTCTTCGAGGAAGATCTCTCAACGTACGAGCCGCATCATTTTCGTCGGCTGTCCGTGAAGCCCGGACTCACTGGCCTATGGCAAGTGAGCGGGCGCAACGACATCCTGGACTTCGAGGAAGTCGTGCGACTCGACCTTGAATACGTCGACCAATGGTCGCTCGGCTTCGACCTCCGCATTCTCGGCCGTACGCTGCCGGCGGTGCTGCACCGGAGGGGAGCGTATTAGCCGGCCGCTCCGGATCGGGATGTTCGGTCTCCGCGGGCTGCATCCCGACCTGGAGATTTCTGGCTTCGAGACGGCGTTCGCGGAAATCGCTCCCAGGCTCGTGGCGCGTGGGCATTCCGTCACGATCTACTGCCGGGCGGCGGCGCACACGCGTGCGCGTCGTCAGCAGCGTGCCGAGGGCATTCGTCTGGTGTACGTGCCGTCGCCTGGCGGGAAGAATTTCTCCGCCATCATCTCCACATTGCTCGCGGTTCTCCATGCGCTCGCCAGCCGCGACCTGGACGTGTGGTTCTTCGTGAACGTCGGCATGGGCTATCACGCGGCGCTCGCGCGGTTGTCGGGCAAGCCCGTGGTGATGAACGTCGATGGATTGGATTGGACACGCGGGAAGTGGGGACCGATCGCGCGACGATACTTCCGTGGCGCCGCGCGCGCGGCCGTGCGCTTTTGCACTCGGCTGGTGACGGACGCAGAGGCGATGCGACGTTATTACCTCGAGCACTTCAGCACCGACTCCTCGATGATTGCGTATGGCGCGATCATCGAGGACTCCGAGCACCCCGATCGCATTGCGGCCCTCGGTGTCGGACCAGGCGAGTATTACCTCGTCGTCGCGCGGCTGGTCCCGGAGAACTCCATTGCGCTCCTGCTGGAGGGGTTCACTCGGTCGCGCACTTCACGGCGGCTGGTCGTCGTCGGCGGAGCGACATACCAGGACGCCTACCACACCCGCTTGAGGGAACTCGCCGACAACGACGACCGGATCATGATGGTCGGCCACGTGCATGACCAGGTCCTGCTGAAGGAACTCTGGTGCAACTGCTACGCCTACTTGCATGGCCACTCCGTTGGGGGAACAAACCCGTCGCTGTTGCGCGCCATGGGGTATGCTCGTTGCGTGATCGCGCTCGACACGGTGTTCAACCGCGAAGCACTCGCGGACGCCGGGAGGTATTTCTCGGGCAGCGAGGATGTCACACGACTACTGGACGGCGTTGACGCGACGGGAAGCGCGGTGGTCGCCATGGGTGCGAATGCACGCGCCCGAGCGCGTGAGCTCTACGACTGGGAGCATGTTGCCGGTCAGTACGAACGCCTGTTCGTCGAGACTGTGGCCGGCGACCGCACGGCTTACCAGTCGTGAGAACGCGCGCTGCGGGCTGCGATCACCGTGGGAGCGAATGCGAGCAACGCGTAGATGGCGCATTGCGCTGGCCACGGTCCGGCTAATTGGAGCGCGATGATCAGGCTCGCACCCTGAAGGGCGATGAGCGCTCCGAATCGCACGGGACGTTGCGCCTTCGCCTCAGGTATGGCTCGGCGTACGACGACCGATCCGGTGATCAGCGTTGCGCACGCCCCTGTCGTGGACGCGGCGCCAACCACCCACAACGGGGCGTGCAACAGGATTGCGATCCCCGCCAGCAAGGCGACAAACGCCACGCCGGCGAGTTCAATGGCCAGCTGGCGCCGGACACGCCCGTACGATTGCAGCGTGCCCACGAGAACTACGTGCGTCGCGACCCAGAACGGCAGGCCCATGGTGAGGGCGCGGACGATGGGAAGCGACAACGCATACGCGGGCAGGTATTGCGTCACCATGCGCTCGAACAACGGCTCGGCAACAAGTCCGATTCCGTATCCCAGGCTGATGAGGTCGTAGAATCCGCCAAGGAACCGAGCCCGTGTCTCGGATGGCCAATTGGCGGCGTGCGACAGGGCCACGCGCGAGATGGCCTGCGTGGCGGAGTTGGCAGCGACGGACGCCGTCGCGGCAAATCCATACACGGCGAACGACGTGATCGGTACGGCAACGCTCACGAGCAGCCGGTCGATCGATTGCGACAGGCCTCCTGCGAGGCTCGCGGCGAGAACCGGGAAGCCTGTCATGATGAGGTGCCCCAAGGCGATGGGCGTTGACGCTTCGGTGTGTGATATCGGAACGCGAAGCACGCACAAGCTTCCATAGGTCGCCGCGACGGCGAATGATCCGACGTAGCAGCACAACGCGGTCAGGAACGTGACATGGGGGACAAGGAGGACGCTGATGATGAACAATGACGGAGCGATGAACACCACGCGTCCCGCGCGCCTGAATTCACCGATTGCCTGGAGCGCAAAGGAGCTGAGCGCGGAGAGGTTCACGAACATCGCGCAGACCGCCACGGCGATGACGTATACGCGCGTCACGGGCTCCAGTAACGGGGCGACGCATAGCGCAATGATCACGACGATGACCTGAATGGCGAGCAACCATGAACCGATGCGGCGCCACTCACGCGCGATACGTTCCGCAGATTGACCGGCCCACCGAAGGTACGCCCCCTCACCGAGGCCGAAATGCAGCAGCCCGAAGTAGTTGACGAGCAGCAGGAACAAGCGGTAGTGCCCATAGGCGGCGACGTCGAGGCGCCTCGGGATGACGAACACCTGCACGGCGCTGAACACCGTCGCGATACCGACGGCTGACCCGAAACGAATGAGATCACGGCGAAGCGTGTTCGCGCCGAAGCGGCCCTCAGCTATCTTGGCCACAGCCCATGTTCCCTGACGCCCTGCCCCTCGTCCTCATCGCCGCTCCGGTCGCGACATTCGTCGCGATCCGGTGGCGGCGCGCCCTGCTGTTGAGCCTTCCGTTCCTGGTCACGCTGAATGGAGTCCCGCTGTCCGGCGGCGGTGTCTCGCTGCGGCTGGACCAGCTCGTCGCATGCTTGCTGATGATCCCCTTGCTGGCAGGGGCCGTTGCGGGCACACGACGCGTGAGGCTGGATGCTGCAAGCGTGTGCCTCATGGCATTGCTGGCCACGAACGTACTATCGAGCGTTCTCAATTCGCCCGTTCCGGCGTACAGCATCCGACAGTGTGTCAATCTCGCGTCCACCTGGGTGATCTACGTCCTGATGTTGAACTTTCTCGAGAGTGCAAGCGAGCTTGAGGAATTTCTTGCGTGCGTCGTATGGGCGGCCATCGCGGCGAGTGCAACGGGAGTCATTGCCTTCGTGCTTGCCGTGAGTGGCGCGTCGATTGGTGGTGCCGAGGTGAGCACGAGTGCGGCCGAAAACCTGACGCATGCCTACGGGGCGTACGGCACCATGATCGAGCCAAACATCTTTGGCAGTTTCACTGCGGCCAATCTGCTACTGTGCGGCGCAATGCTGGTAGGCCGGTCCGGCGAATCGTCCCCGAGAATCAGCAGAACGCTGCTGCGGTGGGCCGTCGTCTTCACCGGGATTGGCCTGGTGCTCAGTTTCACGCGAGGTGCGTGGTTGGGAACCGTTGTGGGAGCGGCCTGCCTGATATTCGCCGGACGGCGCACGATTCGCCTGCGCTTCCGCGCCGGACCACTGCTTGCCAGCCTCGTCGTCACAGGAGTTCTCCTTGGCATACTTCTCGTGTTGCCGGGTGAGACTGGCACATTCTTCCGCTTCAAGTTGGCGAACATCGTGAATCCCGCATCGCAGACGGCGCTCGTCCGATGGTTCAGTTCCATCGTGGCGCTCGACCAGGCGGCGCAGCACCCCTTCATCGGCTGGGGTACGTTCTCCTTCGCGGCTCTCACCGCGCAGGGAGTGGATTTCCAGCAATTCGAGAACTGGCGCAACCTCTGGATCGGCAACTACCTGTTGCTCGCGTTGCACGACACGGGGGTGATTGGCCTCGTCTTCCTGGTCGGCGTAGTGGTCACCGTCCTCACGAGCGCCAGCCGTGCGATCCGCGCCATGGCACGGGCGCAGAATGAGTACGCCAGTCGCGTCCTCGGGTTGACGGCGGCGTTCGCCAGTTTCCTCGTCGCGTTTCTCGCAACGACTGGGTTGTCACTGGGCTACAGTTGGCTCTTCATGGGACTCCTCGCGTGCTACGCGCGCCTGGTGAACGAGCGGAAGCTGATCGTCGAATGATTCGCATGCGCCATCCGGCCAAGCGGATCGCCGCGATGACGGCCGATGGCATCCTCGCTGCACTCGCGCCGCTCCTGACCCGCGGATCCGCGGCGGGAGTGATCCCGCCGTCGCCACGCGTCTTGTTGATTCGGTGCGATCACATCGGCGATGCGGCAATGGCCACGGCGGTGATTCGGCCTCTGCACGATGCGCTGGCGCCGTCACGGCTCGATGTGCTCGCAGCGCCGTGGGCGGCGCACGTGTTCGCATCACATCCGCTTGTCGATCACGTCGTGCCCGTCACGACGCCGTGGTGGAGCGCCGCTCGGGGTGCCCGCTGGCCCCAGCGGCTGGCGCACTGGGCGGAGCTTCCCCGTACTATCCGGCACCTTCGTGCGGAACGGTACGACATCGGCATCGACCTGCGTGGCGACCTGCGCCACATCACGTTCTTCCTGGCTCTTGCCGGAATTCCCGTCCGCGTGAGTTCGGACCGTACGGGCGGGCGACGCCTTCTCACGCACGTCGCGTCCTTCGATGCCTCGCGTCATGAGGTCGAGAAGAATATGGCTGTCGTCTCGCTGCTGGGCGCTACCGGTCATCCTCAACTGGAAATCCCGGCGAGCACCGACATGCCGGCGTGGATCCGCGCGGCGCTCGATCCGCATGGACGAGGCACCGGCTTCGTCGCGCTCGCACTGCGTGGCGCGGCTCCAAAGCGATCCTGGCCGGCCGCGCACGCTGCGGCCCTCGCAGACCGGCTGCACGACGAGTTGGGGCTGGCGAGTGTGTACGTTGGTGGACTGCACGAAGCCGCGTTCGCGCAATCGATCGCCGACCAATCCAGGGCCGGAGTCGTCAACCTGGCTGGACGAACGACGCTCGCGGAGTCGATCGAGGTGCTACGGGCCGCCGAGGCTACCGTTGCCGTGGATTCCGGGCCAATGCATCTGGCAGCTGCCGTTGGCTCACCAGTCGTCGCTTTGTTTGGCTCGAGCGATCCCCGGCTCTTTCGACCGTGGGCCACTATCGCGCGGATCGTTGCTTCGAGCGAGCGCTGTCACTGCCAAGGCGAACGCTGCGCCCTGGTGCAGGGAGAGGCGCACTGCATGCGGCAGATCATGCCCGCGAGCGTGTTCGACGCCGTGCGCGACGTCGTGTCCATCTCCGCCACTAAGCGGTTATGAAGGTTTCGCGCTCCGCCTTCCGGCGTCGTCATAACTATGCCTTGGCGGTGGCGTCGGAGGTCGCGCGCCCGGCCCTCAAGGCCATTGCCAGTGTTGCGAGTCGCGGTGGCGCCTCCGACCCCAAGGATTGGCGGCGTGGACTGATCATCGGGCACAGTCATATCGGTGACGTCCTGTACCGGACGTGCTCTCTCAATCATCTGTCGCTCGGCCTACCGGCGTGCAAGTGGGACTTCCTTACGTCTCCAGCCGCAGCCGTGGTGCTCGGGAACAACGCTGCCCTGCACGCCGTGGTGCCACTCACGGCCGGCGACGACAGTTCGTCGTTGCAACGCGGCGCATTCACGCGCCTTCGTGCAGCTCGCTACGACGTTGCACTGTGCACCAACACGGTTCGCGCACTACCTGACTTCGTTCTTGCCGCGGCACTGGGAATACCGAATCGGATCGGCTTCGGTGACAAAGGCTACTCCGGCCTGCTCACGTGGCCCGTTGGCCTGAACCATCCGCAGCCACTTCCGGCGTATTTCCGCGCCATGGTCGGCGCGCTCCTCGAAACCGCTCCGGACTGGCCGCTCGAGCCGCGCGTATTTCCACGGGAGACCGACGAGTACAACGCTCTCCGCGCGTTTCAAGAACTCCCGCTCGACCCGGACCTGCCGACGATCGCCTGTACCGCGACGACCCGGCAGCTGGCCGGGGCATGGCCCGCGTCATTCTTCGGGTCGGTGTTGGCAAGCGCGGTTGCGACACGACCGGCGAACGTGGTGTTGTTCGGAGCGGTCAGCGACCGGCCCACGTTGTTGCACCTGGCGGGTGGTATTCCTTCGCCGACCCACGTCGTCTCTGGGCAACTCGACTGGCTCGCATTTGCCGAAGCGCTCCGTCGCTGCGACGTACTCCTGGCCATGGACTCGGGCCCGCGCCACTTGGCCAACGCGGTTGGCACGCCGGTGCTCTTCGCGCGCAATCTGTCGTTTTCGTCTATCGAGGCCGGACGGTACTGCGCGAACGAGGTGGATCTCGCGCCGCAGGGCGCAGAGTATATGTCCCGTGACGCGATAGAGGCACTCGTACGGACGATTTCAGTGCGAGACAGCGCGGCGCAATTGGTCGGTCTCATGTCGCGTCGCCACGGCTGAAGCGAGCGATACATCGCCCGTCTACATTCGCAGGGCTGCGCGCTTGGCGACGATGACGATGTTCTGCGCGGTCGCTTGGCCTTCGGTCTGATCGACCGGCAGCCGCAGCGAGAGGTAGAGGAGGCGCAAGGGAAGGCGGAGCGCAGGAAGTCGGCGCACGACCGCGTTACGGCCCCGCGTGGCAAATCGTGCAACAGACCACGGCCATACCGCCGGCGCGAGATACGTGCGTCGATACCTGTGATCCTGTAGCCGAAGGCTGACCGGGTCCGCACTGGGCAGTTCCCGAACCAGGTCGGCGAGGTTCCGTGAAACCGGCGACCAACTCTGCTCTTTCGAGAGGGTGAAGCTGACCTTGTGGTCCGAGTTGAAGAGGCTCGGCCAATAGCCCTGCTCGTACAGGTCTTCGTCGGGAACAACCACCATCATGACACCGCCAGGCTTTACCAGCTTCCACCACTCGGCAAGCGCGACGCTCGCGTCGTGCATATGCTCGAGACAGTGAGACGAGAACACGTAGTCGAAGCTCTCGAGATCAGTGACATACTGCGTAATCTTGTTGGCATCGCCATCGTCGATGTCGAAGCGCTGGACATCACTCCGGACGGGATCGCTGCCGCAGCCAATATCCAACCCACGCCCGCGCAGGAAGCCCAGCTCCCGTTCGGACAGAAGCTGAAGGGTCTTTGATGTTTCGTTCATCAGGACTGGGGCGCCCTGTCCGCCCGAAGCCGCTCGACGAACAGGGCGCCAAGACACGTCAGTACGAGCGCTGCAACCAGAGCACCGGCCGCGATCCCGACACTGTGACGTGGAAGCGATTCCACGAGCCCCTCCGGAGCGTCGAGCACGGTGATGAGTGGCGTATTCCGAACCGCTTCGATATTCGCGGACTCATATCGCTGCGCGACCGTTGTGTAGATCTGCTGCGCCATGCTCACGCGCCGTTGCAGTTCTGTCTCGCGCGTGGCCAGGCGAGGGGACCGTGAAAAATCGATGTTCGTCGTGCGAAACTCGGCGAGCTCCGCTTCCGCGTTACGCAGCGTGTCGCGAGCGGCAGTCGCCCGCCGCGCGGAAAAGTCGCGTTCGGCCCCAGCCTGTGTTTGACGGCGGCGGAGGTTGAAGTCATTGATCAGATCGAGCATGCGTCGGGCAACCAGCGCGGAGAGTAACCGATTCTTCGTCTTCACCTCGAAGCGGACCACCCCCGTGGGACGATCAACAGCGACGGCAAGCGCCTTCTTGCCGAAGCGCTTCATGGCGTCGATCTCACGATCACTCTGCGTCTTCCCATTGCCATCCAGGTACTCCACGAGCGTTCCAGTGAACGGATTGCCGCCGAACTCACCGGGGCTGCCTGCGTCGAACCGCGTCATGACGATGGCGTGCACAAGCGCATTGGAGTTGAGCAGATCACCGTAGAACTGCGGCCCGAAGCTGGCCGAACCCTGCGCGATAGCGCCAAGGGCCGGTACGCCGAGTTGCGATGCAATGGACGTGAGGCTGCCGAGCGTACTACTGGCGGACGAAGGTTCGGAAACCAGAAACGCGGCGTGGGCTGCGTAAGAACGTTGGCGACTCAGCGACAGGCCCAACGCCACCACCGACACGATCAACGGCACGGCAACGATCACCCGTGCATGCCGGCGGAGCACGGAGCGATAGTAGTCCAGCAGCTCTGCATCGCTGCGACCGGCGTCGCCAATGCGCGATGGAGAAGGCGACGATGACGGCCGATCCGTCGCGTCAGGGGAACGCGGCTCGGTCGTCATGGACGATGGATGATGGCGACGAGCGCAATCAGGCTGCCAAGGATCTGCGCGACTACTCCGAGGCGCGCAATCGAGTCCGTCTTGTCGGTGACGTCCTTCTCCGTAACGACGACCACCGAGCCTGGCCTCGGCAGCGGAATGATGTCGGGGCGCAGTACTCGCTCGACGACGCTCTCCACACTGCCGTCGGGCTGCGTAACGTACGACCGGTTGAGCTCTGCAATCTTGCTGGGGCCACCGGCGGCATGCACGTAGTAATTCAGGTCGGCGCCAGGTACGTACGCCACGCCACGCGGCGCGTTCACTGCTCCCTGCACCTCCACGATGCCCGTGAAGGGAGGAAGGTGCACGGAGTCGCCGTCCTGGAGGATCAGGTTGTCGCGATAGTCGGCATGCTTCAACACCTGGGAGAGATCCACGCCCACCCGTCCCACTCCGCCCTGCTTCCGGAAGAAGACGATGCCATCGGCATAGGCCGCCTGCGTGGGCCCGCCCGCGCGCTGGAGCACGTCACTCAGCCGGTCCTGCTTGTTTGCAAGCGTATACGTCCCGGGAAAGCGCACCTCACCGGTAATGGCTACGCGTCGCGGCTGTTCCCAATCGGGCTGTGCGAAAATGAGCACGTTGTCGAACGGCTGGAGCACCACATCCGACGACGATCGTGGCCGCGCGCCCGCTTGGGACCCGTAACTCCGCTGTTCGCGCAACAACAGGTATGACGAGTCCAGCGGCACACGCTGGGATACTGCGAGATGCCCTCCATCCCGCGAGGCCGGAAGTCGGGCAATCTCCGCATCGCGGAGATAGGCGCGCTCATCGAGGCCACCGGCGAGCATGACAAGGTCGCGGAGTGTCATGCCTTCGGTGTAGGGCACGCGGCCCGGCTGGCGAACGGCACCGGTGATGGCAATGTATTCGGGCGTTCTGAACTCAGTCACGGCGAAGATGCGCACCTCATCATCCTCACGCAGCGCAAGGTCGTCAGTCAGGCGTCCGCTGCTGTCGGCGAACGCCGTGCGCAATTGCACGCGCGACGAATCGGATGCACGAAGTCTGGACACGAGAACCTGGCCGAGAAATGCATCCGGCTTGATGCCGCCTGCCATCCGCACGGCGTCCGAGAGGTGCATTCCGGTGCTGAACCCGAGGGTGCCCGGAGTCCATACGTCGCCAATGACGGTCACGCGATGCCCTACGCGCTCACTCACGGCGAACACCTGGATCACGTCGCCGGGTTCGAGGGGAAAGGCCGGCCCGGTGCCGCTGGCATACTGCTCCGACGCGATGTCGATGACCACACGGGCGCGGTCGGTGGTATCGCGCAGCGTGGGCGGAAGGATCCGCGACACCTGCACTCGTCGTCTGGCCGCTTCCGCCGTAAAACCGCCCGCTGAACGGAGTGCGTCGGCGAGAGTCTCTCCCTTTCGCAGCTCGTAGGTACCTGGCCTGATGATCTCGCCGTAGATGCGGACGCGCGAGGCGTGGACAGGCACGAAGACGACGTCGCCTGATTGGAGCCGGGGATCGTGCGAACCGTCGGCTCGGAGGAAATAGTCATACAGGTCGAGTGAATCAACGAGCCTCCCCCCTCGGCGAATCTCCACTCGGCGCATGCTGCCATTCGGGGTCGGACCACCCGCAGCGTATAGCGCCGTGAGCGCGGTACCCGCACTCGAGACGCGGTAGCTGCCCGGCTGGTCCACGTCCCCGAGGACGAAGATCTGGTTGCTGTGCAGGCGGGCAACGTTGACGGAAAAATGCGTCGTCGCTCCAGCGCCGCGACGAAGTCCGGAGTAGACGCGGCCAAGCCGTTGATAGAGTTGGTCTTCGAACTGGCCCAGTGTGAGGTTGGCCGCGGCAACTTCGCCAACACCCGGAATGACGACGAATCCCTCACGCGTGACGTCAAGGGAAAACGACCGCTCGGCGTCGCCCGTGAGAATGAGCACCAGACGATCGCCAGGTCCAATCCGGTAGGTGGCGTCAACCGGCCCGGCGAGGTTGGGATCGAATTGCGTGGTCGCGTTGTCGAAGACGCTGAGACCGAAGATTCTGAGGCTGGGGTCCGTCACGTTTGCTGGGCGGCGTCGCAACGGGAATGCGAGCGTGTCGACACGCAAGCTGCTCCGCCGGCCATCACGTTCCGCATCGCGGGACCCTGTACTTGCGCGCCGCGCCCGCAACGCCAGTCCGAGATCGGACGCGTCTTCCGCATCAGCGATACCCAGTGCCGATACGGCATCAAGCATTTGCCCGGTTGGAAGAAGCGTGCTCGCGCTGTCGCGTGCGTTTGTCCTTGACCCGACAACTGAGTCAAGCAGATCCTCCGGGTATCCAGCCGCACGGAGCCGTACGCGAATCTGCTCCGTCGTCAGTCCACTCGCGACGATCTCTCGCCGCAACTGTGCCACCAGGTCCGGACGCGTTTCAAGCAGGCGTTTTGCCTGATCCACCGTTGGCAAGGACTGCTGCGCCCCGAGCCGGGGCGCCGCAGCCGAGAGAACGGCGATGAAAGCGAGGCGTCGTATTGACGTCACCGTCTTGGCAGACAGCATGAGATGCGGAAGTGGCTAGGAGTTTGGAGCAACGGCAAAACGTACGACGGTATTCGCGCGCCCGGAACAACATACTGATGGCACTATCGCATGGCCTCGGACAGGCGCGCCCTCAGGCCGATCGCAATGCTGCGCGAAGCGCCGGGCTTGTCGAACGAATAGAGGACGCTCTCGTTCAGCACGCGAATCAGGTTGTCGTACGACACCACGTTAGCCCTGGATACGACCGCGGACTGGACTCCCTCGATACCTTGCGCGCGTCCACCGGCAAGGAATGACCACTGATCGCCGACGTGCAACTGCCCTTCGGAGAAAACGGACTGGCCGGGACGCGACGGCAGTGGATGGGCCGAAGCCGCCTGACGAACCCCCGTGATAGTACTCCTTTTGCCAATCGGCACCGTGCGACAACGAGCCACTCACGGCCTCCGAGGGATTGGCCGCCAGCGCGCCTACGTAGCGTGCCGTCGCGCGATCGAAGACCGCTGTCTGGTGGAAATTGAAGTTGCGAATGAAGAAGGGATATTCTGCAAGCGAATCCTCGAGGTTGTCGAAGGTGCTCACCAGGTGATAGTCGCCGAGCCTCAGCCGATTGGTCCAGTGGACATTCGGTGTCCAGGTTGCCTCCAGTCCTCCCATCGTGCGATCCTTACCGGTCTGCTGATTGGGATCGAGGGGTGCGCGGGTGGCGCCGGCGTCGCGGACTGGCTGACACGCTCTCATGCCCATGAACCTGGCTGGCCCCCGCAGCGAGAACGATGACATTGGTGACCGTGGTGACAGTGGCGCCCGCCTCCGGAGCACCGGACTCCCAGCATTGACCCGTCAGGTTGGTTGATACGTCACCTTTTTATTCGTCGTCCACCTGTTTTTTTTGCAGAATCCCTTAGTGAATGCAGGACTGTGAGCATTTCAACGTCGTTCCTCGTTTTGGGTGGTACCGGGCAGATTGGTCGCGAACTCTGCCGCCACCTGGCGCCTTCGGCACCGGTGCTCGCGCCGCCCCGCCACGTACTCGACCTCGCCGATCTTGGTGCCGTCGCCGCGTACATTCGGGCGAATCAGCCTTCCGTGATCTTCAACGCGGCGGCGATGACCGCGGTGGACCTTGCCGAGCGAGAACCGGTGGCTGCCTATCGCCTCAACGCGGAACTTCCTGGCGTGATCGGAGAGAGCGCGGCTCGGATTGGTGCCGGAGTGGTCCACTACTCTTCGGACTACGTCTTCAACGGTATGTCGGATACTCCCTATCTGGAGTCGGACGAAGCGGTGCCCCTGAATGTCTACGGAGCAACGAAGCTCGCCGGCGAACGGGCCCTGTCCGCGACCAAGGCCATGTCACTCACCTTTCGGACGAGTTGGGTGTACGGGGCGCAGGGATCCAATTTTGCCCTGACCGTGCGACGCAAGTTGAGCGAGGGTGAGCGTCTGCGCGTGGTGGACGATCAGCACGGCGCACCCACGTGGAGCCGGCTGATCGCCACCGAAAGTGCCCGGTGCGCAGCGCTGCTTGGATCCGATGCGGATCTCTGGCACGACCGCGGCGGCATCTACCATCTGACGGCGTCGGGCGAGACCACGTGGTATGGCTTCGCCTCCGCCCTCGGCGTCATCTTCTACCCTGATGGCAACCGGCCGTCCATCGAGCCCATCACGTCAAACGAGTTTCGCGCGGCCGCTCGCCGGCCGAGGAACTCGCTGCTGAACAGTGACCGCGTGGAGCGGGCCTTCGGAGTACGAATGCCGTCGTGGCAGGAGCAATTGGGGCAGGCCTTTTCCCCCTGATGCAACGAGGGCCGCGTCGTTTTCGACGCGGCCCTCATCCTTGCGACGTCGGTGCGCTCAGTGATGGCTCAGCGAGTACACATAGGCCGCTACCGACTTGATCTGGTCATCGGTCAGCGCCGGCGTGCCACCGCGCGCCTGCATGCCGAACGGAGCGCCCGCCATCTTGATCTGGGCCTTGGGAACGCCAGTCGTGATGACCGTGACGATCTCCGGGTATGTGCCGCCGATCTGTGCCCACTGCGTGTCGGTGAGGTCGGGCGCACGCGGCGTGCCCTTGGCATCCATGCCGTGGCATCGCTGGCAGCTTGCCTTGTGGAAGATGGAATCCCCCTCGGCCACCATCGCTGCCGTGACACCTGCGGGGAGGGCCCCAACGGCCATTGACGCGGAAGGCTGTGCGGCTGCTGGAGCGGGCGCCGACGCTGGGGCCGAGCCGCTATTCCCGGCGCAGGCACCAATCGACACGAGAGCGCCCGTGAACAGCATACGTCGCGACGTGAGGCGAAACGCCATTGGATCCTCTGAGCTGGTTGAAATTGAATGCACTGCAACCCGATGCAATACATCGCGCGTGAGGCGCAGTCGCAAGAGCAGGAACGCCTGCCACAACGTATACGGACCGGCCCGGCGGAGTGTTCAGTACGACATCGCGATGTGCCGAGCCGCAATCCGGGCCGCGGCGGAAGCCAGGACGTCCGGCTCGCGCACCAGCGAAATCCGGAAGAAGCCCTGTCCCCCTTCCCCAAACGCTCCGCCCGGCGTGACGACGATGTCGTCCTCGTCGATCAAGGCCTGCACCCAGTCCCAGTCGTCGACGCCCGCCGGCACATTCAACCATAAATACATCGACGCCGTAGGGGTCGGCACGTTCCAGCCCGCTGATGCGAATGCGGAGGTCATCGCGTCACGCCGGGCCTGGTAGGCGCGCGTCTTGGGCGGAACGAGGTCGGCATGATGGTCCAGCGCAAACGCCGCGGCGTGCTGCACGGACATGGGCGTTCCATAGCCGACGTTGGTGCGATAGGCCGCGAGCGCCTCGATCGCATCGCTGTTTCCCACCGCGAAGCCGATGCGCAATCCGGCCATGCTGAAGGTCTTCGAAAACGAATGGAATTCCACGGCAACATCGAGCGCCCCGTCGCACTGCAGCACACTCGGCGCCGGTGTTCCGCCAAAGGTGATCTCACTGTACGCGAGGTCGCTGACGAGGAGCACGCCGTACTCCCGCGCGAACGCCACCGCGCGCTCGTAGAATTCGAGCTCCACGCGCGCGCCCGTGGGGTTGTTCGGATAGTTCATGATGATCAGCTTCGCACGCCGCGCGTCTTCCGGCGCAATCGCGTCGAAGTCGAGCACGAAGCCATTGCTGGCACGCATGGGAACCCAGCGCACCTCTGCCCCGCTCAACCATACGGCCCGAGCATACACGGGATAGTAGATATCGGGTATCAACGCGAGATCGCCCGGACCACACAGTGCCATGATGAGGTGGGCCAGCCCTTCCTTTGCGCCACTCAGCGCGAGCGCTTCCGAGGGAGCGTCGATCTCGACGCCGAACCGGTCGTGCATGTACCGCTCGATGGACGCGAAGAGTCGCGGAGTTCCGCGAAATGGGGGATATCCGTGCGTCTCTCGTTCCCGCAATGCATCCGTCATTGCGTCGATGATGGCCGGGGCAATGGGGATGTCGGGATTGCCGATACCGAGATCGATCAACGTTGCGCCGCGTGCGCGCGCGACCGCCTTCCGGCGATCGAGTTCGGCGAACACGTAGGGCGGCAGGCGTCGAAGCGTTTCGTTCTGTTGGAGCGTCACGAGCTGAGTCACTGATTGTCCGCGAAAATTGTCCGTATCTGAGCCGGATCGCTCGTGCGGGTCAACGCGAGGCCAAGAAGCACGCGAGCCTTTTGCGGATTGAGGTCGCCCGACCCAATACTGCCACGAGTGCCGATTGGCACACGCCCGGCCCCCGTTCGTGTGGACGTCACGACGACGACGCCCTTTTCAAGCGCGCGTCGAACGGCTGCTGACTGCGATCCCGTAAGGCCGCCGCGACCGACGCCGGCAAATACAAGTCCCTTCGCCCCCGCGGCCACGACAGCATCCACCACCACGCTGTCGGCACCCGGATAGGAATAGATGATGTCAACGCGCGGCAGGTCGTTCACGGAAGTGATGTCAAACTGTGCCGTCGTCCGCCCCGGGGACTTCTGGCGATAGAACACCCCTTCGGGATCAACGATCGCCAGGGGTCCCCGTTCCGGTGCCTGAAATGTCTCGACGCGCGTGCTGTTCGTCTTGGTCACGTCGCGAGCGGAGAACAAGCGATCATCCATGAGCACCATCGTGCCACGACCGCGTGCCGCTGAATCCACCGCGGCACGGGCCGCGTTCATCAGGTTGGCCGGACCGTCCGCGCCGGCCATGTTCGACGGTCGCATTGATCCGGTGACAATCACGGGACGATCGCCGCCCAGGGTCAGATCCAGAAAGTAGGCGGTTTCCTCCATGGTGTCCGTACCATGAGTGACCACAACACCACGGAGATCGGGCCGGCTACGAAACAACTCCGCGATGCGGCGTGACAACTCGAGCCAACGCACCGGTCCAATGGCACTTGAGGCAACGTTCAGGAACTGCTCAGTGCTCACCGTGGCCACGGAGTCCATGCCTGGAATCCTGAGCAGCTCCTCTATGGAAACGCGCGTGGTATTTCCGCCCCAATAGTCGCCCGCAGACCCAATCGTGCCGCCCGTACCGACAACGTGAACCTGCGGCTTTGCCCCCTGAGCAAACGCGCGGTGGCTCGACAGAACGGCGCATGCCCCGATGACCGCGATTGTTCGTATGTGCATTCACAAAAAACTACCGGAGGACAGGCGTTCAGCAAGCGGTCGCTCAGGGTGGCACTGGTACAAACTGTACCAGTGCCCTCAGGGTCGCACGGGCACTCTCTGCTGGCGTCGTACGTCTCCGCTTTCGGCGCCCGCGGCGCTGGGCAACGGCGCACTCACGTCGCCAGGCGCGAACATATCCATGATGCGTGACGCTTCCGCGATGTCCAGCGAGCGGCGTCGCAGCTTGTCACCGCCGGCAGCATCGCCGCGACGAGCGACAGCCTCGCCCAGCATGAACGCCGTCATCGCATACAGGGCCGGAATGCCGACGGACGGACGATCCACCCAGTCGCCACGCCGAATGATCGCGGATGGCGCGCCGTATGAGTCCCAGAGCGCGCGCGTTCGAACAAGATCGAGATGACCGAAGCCATCCACTTGCATCGTGTCGGCAGAAGTGCCAACGGGCGTTGGTGAAATCTTGGTTGCAAGTCCCTGCACGAGTGAATACGGCTCGAGCCCCAACGCCTGCACGTATGCCCCGGACGTTCGCGCAATGTACACGGGACGAATGCCGAGGTTGTCCTTGAGCAGCTGCAGCACCATCAGGTCACCACGCGTTGGCACGCCGTACTCGAGCCGACGCGGATCGACAATCGCACGCAACGTCCCCTGCTGGAATACTTGCGGGGTGCGCACGTCCACATACTCGGGGATCGCATCGAGCTGCGCCGCGCTGATCGAAAAGATGGGCGACGTGGGGGCAGGATTGGTATATCCGCGATATACTGCCGGACCATGTGCAGCGTCGTAGGCATTGATCGGCCTGTGCAGCAACCCGCGTGGGTACCAGTCCGTATTCAGCAACGATGTCACCGCGACCGTCACGTCCTTCCGAACCCCCTCCACCTCCTGCGCGTACCACAGGGGAAAGGTGTCGTTGTCGCCAAGGGTCACCAGAACACCATATGGCTCCACGGAGTTCAGGAGATCATGTGCCCATTCGCGCGTGGCAGTTTCCTTCGCGCGCGACGCGTCACGCCAGTTGCCCACGAGTGGAAAGAGTCCCAGGAGCAGGATCGGCGACGACGTGAGCCAGCGGCGTGGCTCGGCATCAGCCGCCCCTTTCGCCAGCGTGCGCCACAACGCGGCGAGGCCAAGGGCGGCCCACACACTCCACGTTGAATAGCTCCAGAGATAGAAGTAGTCGCGGTCGCGGACCTCACGGGCAACACCAGCCAGTCCCGGATCCTGGGACGCGCCGTATTTGAAGTTCATGTAATACACCAACGCAATCGTGACCGTCAGCACGAGCGGACCAAAAAACCAGAAGGACGCACGCTCGTATTTCCAGTGTGTTACGCCGCCAGCAATGCCCAGGCCGAAGAAGACCAGTGCCAGGATTACCTGAAGACCCTGTTGCGTTCCGTGCGAATCGCGAAGCCACTGCCACTTGAAGTACAGCCACCACATACCCATCTGCGCCGTAAGCGGCGCCTGGCGCACGGTGAGGTCTGGCTTGCCGTACTGGTCGCGGTTGATGTTCGCCATGAGGCGCGTGCGCGTGGTCTCCGAGAACGTACAGGCAAATCCAATCTTCTGTTCGCAGCCGGTTGGTTCCCCTTCATTGAGCACGGGATGCCACGCCGCCCTGATTGGCTCAACCGCAAACGGCGTCAGCCCCAGCCCGAGCGCCAGCACCCCCGCCAGCAACAGACGCCAGCGCAGCAAGGTCCTGGGCCGACGGGCGATGACGGCAACGCCAACCGCCGGCCCCACGAGAAACCCGGCGGGATGGTTGCAGTAGCCGAGCCCGATCAGGTATGCGATGAGCACGAGCAGTCGATCCGCGTACCGGCCGTCGGGATCGTCGCACCAGAGCACCGTGAGCCACGACACGACTGCAAAGAACGCCAGTGAAACCGTGTAGACCTTCTCGTTCACAACGCTCTGGTTCCAGACGGTGAACGTCGTGGCGGCCAGAACGGCCGCCGTGATCGCCGCGACAGTCCGCGTCCATCGCAACGGCGACCACGTGACCAGCACGCGCTCCGCGACCAGAAACCAGATTCCGGCCGAGATCGCGCTACACACGGCAGCGAGCGCATTCACGCGAACGGCCACGGAACCCACGGGGAACAACGACGCGACACGTCCCAGCAGGACGAACAGCGGATTGCCCGGCGGATGGGGAATGCCCAGCGTGAAGGCAGCGGTGATGTATTCGCTTGCGTCCCACATGGCCGTGGTCGGCGCGAGGGTGAGCAGATAGAGTGCGAGTACGCCAGCGCCCACCCCTGCCGCAATGCCATACGACGGAACGGGCATGTCATGAGACGCACCCGACTTCGACTTCATCGCCATGTGAGGATCACCGCAGGGCCGAGGATCATGTACCCGAGAACGATCAGCAGAGGCGCGGCGGTCGTGCCCCCGCGCACCAAATCAGCGTAGCCGAAGAACAAGACGGCGGCAGCGGTCGCGCGCAGCAGGGTCGCGCGCCGCGCCGGCGCGAAGAGTTGAAGGCGCACCAGCAGTCACCTGAGGATGTGGAGAGTGTCGCACGCCGTTCGGCGTCGCGTCAGTTCGTCGTGCGTGCCACGTGCAGGAGGGAATAGACGTGCCCTGGTGCGTCGGCACCCTTGTTCAATGCCGAGTCGCCGGCCCATCGCGTGGCATCCACCACGATCGCATACCGATGGCTGCCGTCGGGAAGAGCCAGTGTCACGGACCAATCGCCGCTTCGTTTGTCGCGTTGCATCGGTGTCATTTCGGGCTTCCACCCGTTGAAGTCGCCCGCCACCGCCACCTGACGGGCTCCCGCGTCATTGAACATCAGGCGCACGAGACGAAGCGTATCGCGGAAACCCTCCACAACGGAATCGCCGATCACCGCACTCGACACTGTAGCCGCCACTCTGCGGCCCGAGCCAATGCCGCTCAAGGCGGACATCGTTGTTATTGACCCGATTCCGGCGGCCATGGCCAAACCGATCAGCGACTGCCGACTTGCCCTGCCGAGGGGGAGCGCCAGCATTCGACGCGGAGATCCTTCGCTCGATGCCCGGCGGACCTTGTCCATGATCGCGACCTTGGCACGGGCATTGGAAGGCACCGCGGCGCGCAGCGCACGCGCGACGCGACGTTCGAATTCCACGTCAGACACTGGAGACCTCCCGCAATAGTCCACGCAGTCGCGCGAAGGCGCGCTGCACTCTCATCTTCAAGGCCGATTCCCCGGCGCCCGTTATCCGCGCCATTTCTTCGTACGTCAAGTCGTCGGCGTACCGAAGCACAACGGCTTCGCGTTGGTCCTCGGGCAGCTGCGCGAGCGCGCGCTCGAGATCGGGCCATGCACTCTCCTTCACATCCGACCCCGCGTAGAACTCGGCATCGCGCAAATCCAGGTCACTGAACACCGCCTCCCGCCGCACCACGCGCGCGAGCACGGTGCGACACTGGTTGATGAGGATGCGGGTGAGCCAGGCGGAAAACCGTTCGCGATCCTCGTAGCTGCCAAGTGCTCGATAGGCCCGCAGGAACGCATCCTGAATGGCTTCCTCTGCGTCCTCCCGATTGCCGAGAATCCGCAGGGCGATTCGCGCGCACCGGTCATAGTGCCGATCGACGAGGCGCGAAAACGCCTCGACGTCGCCTGCCAGAACCAGTTGGATGATTGCGCGATCTGTCATATCTGATTTCAACAACTTGGAGGGCGCGGCGAAACGTCACATGCCGGTTGCTTGTACGCGCCTTGGACGACGGTTAAACTACAGGATTCGCGGGTTCCTGACGCGACGGGCGGATGGATAGCCCAATCTGCGTGCGTAGCTCAGCTGGATAGAGCGCTTGCCTCCGGAGCAAGAGGTCGTGGGTTCGAATCCCGCCGCGCGCATCACTACTAAATGAAAGCCCCGCATCGGCTTGCGCCGTCGTGGGGCTTTCGTTTCCAGGGTGGGGAGGGAGTCAGAAGCCTTTGCCCCTGGTACCGAGACGAAGGCGGAGGAGCTTGTGATCCGCTGTGATATACAGTGTTCGGCCGTCTTCGCCGAAGGCGACGTTCGCCGTGCGCTCGCCCGTGACGATGGTGCCGAGGTGTTTGCCTTGCGGGGTGAGTACGAGGATTCCACCCGGTCCGGTCGCAAACAGGTTGCCGTTGGCGTCGACCTTCATGCCATCCGGACTTCCGGCCTTCCCCGCCTTCTTCAGGTGGACCGGGTCGAAGAAGATCCGCCCCGCACTCACCTTGCCGCCATCCAGGATATCGTACGCCATCCAGACAGGGTGATTGCCGTCCGAGACGGCAACGTAGAGCGTTCGTTCATCCGGAGACAGAGCGATGCCGTTGGGGAACGTCAGATCCCTGGTAATCAGCGTGACCTTCCCGTCGGCCCCCAACCGAAACACCCCATTGAATGCTTGCTCCTTCACCGCGCTTGCATTGAGTCCAAGGAGTCCGTACGGCGGATCTGTAAAATACAGGTCGCCTGTTGAGCTATAGACGAGATCGTTCGGGCTATTGAATCGCTTGCCCTCGTAGCGATCCGCAAGAGTGATCTTCGTGGCGTTGGAGTCCACGATTCGGGCGATTTGCCGGTTGCCGTGATCGGCCATCACGATGGCATCGTTGCCGTCGATGGCGAGCCCATTGGAGCCGAGTTCCCAGCCGCTCGGGGTGGGGCCGCTGTATCCCGAGGGTCTCATGAAAATCGAGAGCCCCTTGCCTGGCTGCCATTTGTAGATCGTATTGCGTGGAACGTCGCTAAAGAGCAGGTACCCGCCACTCTGTCGCCACACAGGGCCCTCGGCCCAGGTAAACCCTTCCGCGATTTTCTCTATGCGTGCGTCCAGCGGAATAAGCGCGTCGATTGCGGGGTCAAGCCGTTCAATGCTGCCCTGTGCCGGAATCGCTTGCCCGGCCGCGTTTCGCCCACCGAAGATGCCAACAAGGGCGAGCACTGATATCAACCGAATACGAAGGCACTTAGTGTCGGTATCCTCGGCAGGGGGCGAATTGCCAAAGGTGACAGTGTCAGCAGGCTTGGTCCAGCCTTTGCTCAGCAGGAAGGGGCATACCGATCAACCCACAGTTCTCCCTTCCTTCGCCTCATGGCGCGTCGACTTTCCTGGTCCGACGTTCGCGGCGGCCTGTTTGCCACCTGCGCAATCGTAGTAGCCATCGTGGCAACGCTGAAATACTCACGCGTGGGCCAGCTGCATGGCGACACCATCACGCTCTACGCCCATGTCGGCGAAGCCCGCGGCGTGCTCGTCGGATCCGAGGTATGGTTGAGCGGCCAGAAGATTGGTCGCATTTCGGATATCCGATTCCGGCCGCCCTCTGTGGCGGACACGTCGTCGCGCATAGAGATCGTCATGGAGGTGCTCGCGAGATACCGAGAAGCCATGCATCGCGACGCCCAGGCGCAGATTCGTGCGGGCGGGACAATCATCGGGCAACAGGTGGTGTATATCAGCCCCGGGACGGTCGCATCCACGGCGATCGCCGATCGCGATACGATTGCCACCAGGTCGCAAGGAGATGTGGAAGGCTCGGGCGGCAAGTTCGAGCTGGCGACTCGGGAGCTTCCCGCGATCGTTGGGAACGTCAAGGAAATAGTCACCCAACTCCGAACGTCGCAGGGAACCGTTGGAGCCATGGTGAATGCCCCCGGCGGACCTGGTGGCGCCGATATGCGGCGAGCCCTTGGGCAGGCAAATCGGCTGCGGGCCCGTATCTCCGGCCGTGAAGCGCTCGGCTACGTCGCTGATGGCGGGCTCATCGATCGAGCCCAGCTGGCGCTGGCGCGCGTGGATTCGCTGCAAACGCTACTATCGTCCTCCGGAACGTCGTATGGCCGCCTGCGCAAGGACACGACGCTTCGAACGAATGTCCAGGATATTCAACACCAACTCTCCACTGTGCGTTCAGAACTGGACGCTCCGATCGGCACCGTTGGCATGGCACGTCACGATAGCACGCTTTCGAGCTCTATCATGAACGCTCATCACCAACTGACGATTCTCCTTGCCGATATGAAGAAGCATCCGTTGCGTTACATCTCTTTCTGACCGCAATACACGCACTTGACCCTCCTCCTTGCCGCTCGTACTTTCCCGGTGCCGCACGAGACCATCTTCCAATCTGCCCGCCGCCCGGCGTGGCGCGGTACTCGTGGCCGCACGCCGATCGCCCCGCCCACGCACCGCGTGTCAGCCGATCGCCACGTCCTCCCTCCGTGCACGATCGCATTGTGAACATCGCTGAGCTCAAGCGGAAGTCGATGCCCGAGTTGCACCACTTGGCCGATTCACTCGACCTGGTCCTGCACGACGCGCTCGATCGACAAAACCTGATGTTTCGTATCGAGCAGAAGCTGCTCGATCAATCCGAATTGCTCGTGGGCGAGGGCGTGTTGGAGGTGTTGCCCGAAGGCTACGGATTTCTTCGAAGTCAGGATTGGAACTACCTGTATAGTCCCGATGACATCTATGTTTCGCCGTCGCAAATCAAGCGATTCGAGCTGAAGACTGGTGATACTGTCAGCGGGCACGTCCGTCCGCCAAAGGAATGGGAACGGTATCTTGCCTTGCTGAAGGTCGAGCGAGTCAATGGCGGCGAACCCGACGCCGCGAAGACGCGCATCACCTTCGACAACCTCCGCCCGCGATATCCCGACGGCAGAATTCGTCTCGAGACCGTGGACAACGATCTGAGCATGCGCGTGATGGACCTCATCGCGCCTATCGGCAAGGGACAGCGCGGTCTCATCGTCGCGCCGCCGCGTGCCGGCAAGACGATCCTGCTCCAGAAAATCGCGAACGCCATCGCCGAGAATTATCCCGAGGTCACGCTCATCGTCTTGCTCATCGATGAGCGGCCGGAAGAAGTGACGGACATGCAGCGCGAGGTGAAGGGCGAGGTCATCTCCTCCACGTTTGACGAGGAGGCCACTCGGCACGTCCAGGTGGCGGATATGGTGATCGAAAAGGCGAAGCGGCTCGTCGAGTCCGGCAAGGACGTCGTCATCCTGCTCGATTCGATTACGCGCCTTGCTCGTGCGCACAATGCCGTCATTCCAAGCGGCGGCAAGATCATGTCGGGTGGTCTCGACGCGAAAGCGATGGAGAAGCCGAAGAAGTTCTTCGGCGCCGCCAGAAACGTCACTGATGGCGGCTCCCTCACGATCATCGCCACCGCATTGATCGAAACGGGCTCACGTGCCGACGAAATGATTTTCGAGGAATTCAAGGGCACGGGGAACATGGAACTCGTCCTCGCGCGTGAAATCGCCGAGCGTCGCATCTATCCCGCGATCGACATCAATCGCTCTGGCACCAGAAAGGAGGAGCTGCTCTTCACACCCGAGGAGCTGAATCGTGTGACGCTGTTGCGCACGTTCCTCGCCGACATGCCAGAACCCGAGGCGATCGAGTTCCTCTTGAAGCAGATGTCCCGGTCGAAGAACAACAAGGAGTTCTTTGTGCAGATGCGCGAAGGCTGAGTACCGCTGCCATGATGCCATCGATGCAGGGCCGCTGGATGGCGATCGACTGGGGAGAACGACGCATCGGGCTGGCGATCAGCGATCCTGCCGGCATCATTGCCTCACCGGCCGGCGTCATCGAACGGAAGAAAGGCAAGCGCGCGCCCATCGCCGAGTTGGTCCGTCGCAGTATCGCGCTCGAGGCGAACGGCATCATCATGGGCCTGCCGCTGGACGGGGAAGGCGACGAAACGCCGCGCTCCATCGAATGCCGCCGCGTCGCGGCTGAACTCGCGCGGCGCACCCTGCTCCCCACGGCACTCGTCGATGAACGTTTTACCACCGCTGCCGCTCGGCGAGCGGTGCACGAGATGGGCGGCAGTATGCGCGATCGAAAGGGAGACGTCGATGCTCTTGCCGCGACGGTGCTCCTGCAACAAGCCATGCGGATGCATGAACTTCCCACCGTTGAACCAGCCACGCTTCCTGATGCGGACGCTTCATCCTCATAGCCACGTAATCGACAGGGTGCTGCGGAGCGCAACGCATGCCGTGACCATCGCGGTGTTCGCCGCCACGCTTGCGGCGTGCGGGACGGACAACGCGTCCGACGTTCGGATCGTGGTGCCACGCGGTGCGAACCTGCGCATCGCCGCCGAGTCCTTGCAGAAAGCCAGCGTAGTCCGGAACGCCACCGCTTTTCGTTTCTACGCGCTGGTGAGGCGCAGAGACCGCTCAATTCGCGCCGGAACGTACGTATTGAAGCCACACATGTCTTGGAGTGAACTGCTGGACGTCTTGCACGGAGGCAAGAGTGTCGAGCAGGGGATGACGATCCCGGAGGGGTGGTCGCTATCGCAGATCGTGCCTCAACTTGCGCGCGTGCTGCATGTCCCGGAGGATTCCGTTCAATCCGCGGTACGCGATACGGCGCTGCTACATGCACTTGATATTCCGACGCCGACACTGGAGGGCTACCTCTTTCCCGATACGTACGTATTTCCGGAAGGCACAACAGCCCGAGATGCCGTCCGACTGATGGTCAATCGGTTCCAACAGGTGTGGCAGCCCGCGTGGGATTCCACGCTCCAGCAGCGGGCGATGACCCGGAACGACATCATGTCGCTCGCCGCCATCGTCGAAAAGGAAGCGAGACTGCCGGAGGAGCGCCCAGTGATCGCCGCCGTCTACCTCAATCGCATCAAGGCCGGCATCAGGCTCCAGGCGGATCCAACGGTGCAGTATGCCCTCGGGCATCACGTCGCTCGGGTTTACTACAAGGACCTCGAGATCGATTCCCCCTACAACACCTACAAGAACAAGGGCCTGCCTCCCGGACCGATCGCGTCTCCGGGGAAGCCGTCGATCGTTGCGGCGTTGAACCCCGCGAATGTGCCGTACCGCTATTTCGTAGCACATCCCGATGGCCATCACGAATTCACCACTGATTTCGCTGCGCATTCGCAAGCGGTCAGGCGGGCGCGTCGTGAGTGGGATTCGGTCGCGGCGGAGCGGAGAGATACCTTGCGCACTCCACCGGCCAATGTGCTGCCATCAATGCCGTCGTCTGAGGCAGTTCGGCGTGCGACATCACCTGTTGGTCGGCCTCGCTAGATGGAAGACCGCCAGTCTCTGTTCGATCCGGCCTCACTTCGCCTGATTGCGATTACGGATTCTGTGCACGACGGGATCGACGGGCTGTGTGCCCGGGCGATGGCGGCGGTTCTGGGTGGAGCGACGATGCTGCAGCTGCGGCTCAAGGACGAAACTCCGCGTACGCTCGTTGACGTTGCGCGAGCGCTCCGTGCGATAGCACCTCGCATTCCCCTGCTGGTGAACGATCGCGTGGATGTCGCCCTCGCGGCTGGCGCGCAGGGTGTCCACGTCGGGGTGGACGACATCTCTCCGGACGCGTTGCGGCGGATTGCGCCGGCCTCGTTCATCATCGGCGCCTCGGTGGGTGGCGAGGCGGAGGTCGCTCGCGCGATCGGCGCCGATTATGTCGGCATTGGACCGGTGTTCGCCACGGGCAGCAAGACGGATGCGGGGGTGGCCATTGGCGTTGATCGCTTTGCCGAGCTGGCCCGTCTTTGCGGTGTGCCCGCGGTGGCGATCGGTGGCGTGACCGCGCAGAATACGCCCGCGCTGATGGCGGCGGGGGCCGCCGGAATTGCGGTCATCAGCGCGTTGTTTGCCTCGGCCGATCCGATGCAGGCCGCCCGCGCGCTCCGCTCCGCCCAGGACGCCATCGGAATGTGATGTCCGGCACGCTCGGCTCGCGTTCCCCGGTGCGACGTTGCTGGAGTGGCGCAGTCCATTTCACGGTCGCACGTTGCGCGGACTCTATCCGCGCGAAGACTGGTGGAAACGAGAAGAGGTCAACGAGGGACGGATCGAACTGCGTGCCGCGTCCGGCGAGAATCAGATCTCGTGCGATGATTGTGCTCCGGGCTCCACGATATCTCCGGTGATAGGTGATCGCGTCGAAGGTGTCCGCAATCGCGACGATTCGTGCTGAGAGGGGGATATGCCGTCCCTTGAGGCACCGAGGATAGCCGTTGCCGTCCCATCGCTCGTGGTGTGAGAGGACCCCGTCGGGAAGTTCAGGATAGAAGCCGTTGAGGGGAGCGAGGACATCGGCGCCGCGTCTTGGGTGCGTGGCGATTGCTTTCCGTTGGAGCGGAGTGAGCTCGTCGTCGTCGTGGATGATGTCGAAGAGTGCTTCGTGAATCTTGCCGATGTCGTGGAACAGCGCGACGCGTTCAACGATGCGCTGTTGTCGGGCGTCGAGGTTGGCAGCGTCGGCGAGGATGAGCGAGTAGTTCGCGACGCGGCGTACGTGGGCTCCTGTTTCGGAGTCGTTGGCGTCGATGGCGTTGAGCAGCGTCTCGAGTGCGGCGGCGGCGAACCGCTCAGCGGCGCGGAGCCGTGACTGTTTACGGATGGCGTAGTAGGCGGCTGCGGTTGCGGCGGTAACGATGGCTATTGTAGGGGTGCGCATGCGTCAGCATGAGGCAAGAGCTGGTCCTCGATGCGAGTAGTTTGGGGCGGGCGGGGCGTCTTGGTGGGGTTCGCGGATTGGCGGACGCTATTTGAGCGGTCGTGTGGCGGGCGAACAACGAAACGCCCCTGTGAGCGGTGAGCTCACAGGGGCGTTTCAGGGGGTGCCGGCGATGGCCTACTCTCCCGCGTCCTCTCGGACGGAGTACCATCGGCGCTGTAGGGCTTAACGACCGTGTTCGGGATGGGAACGGGTGTGGCCCCTACGCTCTAATCGCCAGCGAAAAACCTGGTATTGCGGTGTAGCAGTGGTCAGTTGATCGATGAGTCGGGACAGCGAAGCGGGGGTACGTGATCGCACGGGTGTGCGGGCACGGACGAACCGGTTCACCGACTCATGAAAAGCAGACACTTTCAATGAGAGTGAAGATCAGAGGATGGTGTTCACGTGGAAAACGGATCGCCTTCGCACGGTGTGCGGAGGAGATACGATGCAAAGCGTACTCTGCGGTGTGTTACTCCAATGGGAGTAGTCAAGCCGCACGGGCGATTAGGACCGCTGCGCTCGGAGCAGATCACTCTG
>JBDUCM010000058.1:0-30648 GCA_040003455.1 bacterium | reverse complement strand
CGCCACACTACCGTGGTCCGCATCCTCAAGGCTGTCTCCCCCGCCCACGCGGGGATGGACCCGCGACACTGACCGCAGCCGCTGTGCAGACGGCGTCTCCCCCGCCCACGCGGGGATGGACCCCGACCAACTTTCGGGATCGTCGCCGCGGCCAGGTCTCCCCCGCCCACGCGGGGATGGACCCGTCCTCACCGGATTTCAGTTTCACGTACGATATGTCTCCCCCGCCCACGCGGGGATGGACCCGGGCCTTCCCTCCGAATCCACCGCCACGCCGTGTCTCCCCCGCCCACGCGGGGATGGACCCACGTCGAGCGCGGTGCTCAATCCTCGCGTGGAGTCTCCCCCGCCCACGCGGGGATGGACCCGACGCGCCGTCGCGAGGCGGGACTTCGACGCCGTCTCCCCCGCCCACGCGGGGATGGACCCGTCGGGAGCGCGGCAGCAGGCCCGTGTCGCGCGTCTCCCCCGCCCACGCGGGGATGGACCCGTGCTGCCCGTCTCGTTCGATCGCTTGATTGAGTCTCCCCCGCCCACGCGGGGATGGACCCGGGAAGACACGTCACAGCCGGAAGAGAACGACGTCTCCCCCCGCCCACGCGGGGATGGACCCACGCCGACGCCCGTTCCGCCCGGCTGACGTTCGTCTCCCCCGCCCACGCGGGGATGGACCCGTGTACCCCATGCCTTGGACAAGAGAAATACCGTCTCCCCCGCCCACGCGGGGATGGACCCGCGCGACCCCGGGCCTCTGTCTATACCAATTGCGTCTCCCCCGCCCACGCGGGGATGGACCCTTGCCCGGCCACTTGCTGTCGCCCGCGGCAACGTCTCCCCTGCCCAGGCGGGGATGGACCCTATCCCAGCTACCCGGATCTGCACGGCGCCGTGTCTCCCCCGCCCACGCGGGGATGGACCCTTCAGGTGGACTTGTTGGTTGGCCGCCCAGTCGTCTCCCCGCCCCACGCGGGGATGGACCCTACCGCGTGCGGGTACCGATGCCTGGGCAATGGTCTCCCCGCTCACGCGGGGACGCACCCGACGAATGGATCTCCCGGCTCGGCAAGCAAGCGTCTCCCCCGCCCACGGGGGGGATGGACTCACATCGTTCTCGGCGTCGTCGAGGACGTCCTGGTCTCCCCCGCCCACCTCCGGCGCAATTCCGACTTCCCCTCCCTGCCGGGGCCCAAAGCAACTGCCGCAATCATGAGCAATCAGCTCGGGCTCGAAGGTGAGCCCTGAACGGGAACGGGAGCGTGGGCGTGAGCATCCAGCAATGAGCGTGTCAGAGCGCGAGCTCCGGCCCAGGCTCGAGCTGAAGGTCTGATAGGCTCATTGCCGGGGGCTTCAGGCTCACGCTCATGCTCATGCTCTGGGTGTTCACTTGGGACGACCCCCTCCTACTTCGCGTCATGGAAGATGATACCGAGCGTATGTCTTCGGCCGGAGCGCAGACGACTGACACCATGACGCAGGTTGACGCGATACGTGCCCTTGCTCCCCTGCACCGGCCGATTGTGGACGGCGAACGCAACGGCATCTCCCTGCCGAAGGGGCACCACCTCCGCTCGGCTCTGCATGCGAGGACGCTGTTCGGTGAGGACGAACTCGCCACCGGTGAAATCCTCGCCGGGTTGTGACAACAGGATCGCGACCTGGAGTGGGAAGGCGAGGTCGCCGTAGAGATCCTGGTGAAGACAGTTGAAGTCGCCTGGGACATACTGGAGCAGCAATGGCGTGGGCCTGGTCTGCCCCGCCTCATGACACTGCTTCAGGAACTCGGCATGCTGATCGGGATAGCGCTGTTCGATGCGCATGCGCTCGTTCCAATCGTTGGCAACTGCCGCGAGACGGGGATAGAGTGCCGAGCGCAGGTCGTGGAGCAACGGCGGGAGGGGATACTTGAAGTAGCGGTACTCGCCCTTGCCGAAGCCGTGCCGAGCCATGTGGACGTGGCTGCGAAAGTGTTCCTCTTCGGGATAGAGGCCGGCAAACTGCTGACACTCTGTTGGCGAGAGCAACTTCTCGATGACAGCGCAACCGTGTGTGCTCAACTCCGTGGAGAGCGCGCTCCAGTCGCGCGCCGCGACGCGCGCGCTCGCGGTGTCAGTCGCGCGCGCTTCGGGAGCGATGAGAGTGCCGACGGTCATACGCCGGCACCGGCGAGGGTGGCTTCGCGATCGATGAGCGCGCGCTTGCGATCGACGCCCCAGGCATAGCCAGACAGTGCGCCGTCGTTGCGTACGACGCGGTGGCAGGGGATGCACACGGCGATGCTGTTGGCCGCGCATGCGCTCGCAACGGCCCGCACTGCCTTTGGCGCACCGATGCGTTGTGCGACGTCGGCGTACGAGACGGTCTCTCCTGCGGGGATCTCGCGGAGCGCCTGCCACACGCGCTGCTGGAAGGCGGTGCCGCGTACGTCGAGCGGAAGATCGAGGCCGAGTGCGGGTTCCTCGACGACGGCAACGACGCGGGCAACGAGCTGTTCGTAGTCCTTGTCGGCGCCAACGAGGTGTGCCTTGGGAAAGCGATCCTGGAGATCGCGAACGAGCTGGTCGGGATCGTCGCCGAGGAGGATGGATGCGACCCCTTTGGCGCTCGAGGCGACGAGGATGGCGCCGAGTGATGATGCGCCGACGGCGAAGCGGATCTCTTCGTTGGTGCCACCGGCGCGGTAGCGCGTGGGTGTCATGCCGAGCATGCCAGTGGATTTTTCATAGAAGCGCCCGCTGGAGTTGAAGCCTGCGTCGTACATGGCGGACGTTACGGTGTTGGAGCTCATGAGTTCCTCGCGAACGCGCGCGGCTTGATGTGCGGCGGCGTAATCCTTGGGGGTGAGGCCGGTAGTGGCCTTGAACAGTTTGTGGAAGTAGGTGGCGCTCAGGCCCGCCGCGTGTGCCAGCTCGGCGAGAGACGGTTCGGTCTCGCTCTGTGTGATGGTTCGGCACGCATTGGCGACGATGGTTGATGCGGTGGTCGCCGAATGGCTGTCGGGCTTGCAGCGCTTGCAGGCGCGACGCCCAGTTGCTTGTGCCTCGGCAAGTGAGTCGTGCAATTCGACGTTCTTTGGATTGGCTGCGCGGGATGGGCATGATGGACGACAGTAGATGCCCGTGGTGGCGACGGAATACCAGAACTCGCCGTCGGCGGTGCGGTCGCGTGCGATGATGCGCGTCCAGCGTGGGTCGCCGGTGATGGCGGAGTGCGTGGTGCTGGTTTCGCGCTGGATCGTGCTGGACATGGGGCGCCTCCGGTGATGCCGTGTTGCGTTTGTGTTTGCCGACGGTTGCTGATGTTTGCTTACGGGTACAAGGTGATTGGGTTGCGGCGGTTGCCGCTTCCCGAATCATGCTCGCGATGTGAAATCATTTGCGTGGCGCGGGAACGGGACCGCTGCCGCATGTTCGCGGCAGCGGTCCGTCCGGTTGATCAGGCCACGCGAATGAGGCCGAGTTGCTGGAGGGCGGTGACGCCGTCGTCGAGGCCGATCTCCTCGGCGATCTTGCCGTTGGCGATGCGAAGCACCGTGGTGCCGGTGAAGCGCATGGTGCGGCCGGTAGCGGCGGGGAGCGATCCGACGAGGAAGTCGCTGAACGCGGGTCCGGTGTGTGTGCCGCCGCCGATCCAGCGTCCGACGACGTAGTCTCCCTCAGCGATGAGGTCGGCGGCGCCGCCGAAGGCGAGGTTTGGGAATGCGGCGCGGAAGTCGGTCATGAACGCCTTGATGTCGGCGTGTCCGCGACGGGGTTCATGCAGCGAGTACTGGAGCAGCATGTCGGGGGCGGCGAGCTCGTCGACAATGTCGAGGTTGCAGGTTTCGCCCCAGAAGTGGGTGAACCAGCGGCCGACGATGGCCTTGTTGTCTTCTTCCCTGCTCATTGGATCCTCTCGTTGTCCTGTGGTTGGCGGAACCGCGATAGCCGGTTGCCGAGGACGAACGTAGGATTGGCGGAGGAGGGGCGAACTCCGAATCTTGTGGTGGTATCGCTGCTACATGTTTGCGCCTCGACCGTTGGCTCGTGTTCGCCACACTCTTGCCTGGCACCATTACCCCACTCCGACAGTCGATCATGACGGTCAGTGCTTTGTGCGATCAGACGGTCGTCGCTTTCCGTCGATCTGCTCGCGGCTGGCTGGGCCGTTGTGGCAAGTAACACCGGCGGCCGGAGACCCAGCGGGCCGATATGCATTTCCGAACCAGTCGGATGCTCCCATCGGTTCGGACATTTCTCAATGAGTTGAACCGGGGACAATTGGGCGTAACTACCAGCGCCGGGTTGAGCACCTCCTTGAGCCAGACTCTCACCCGCCACTTCACACACGCAAAGACACGAAACGGCGGCGCTAGTATTAGTTGATCGGTAACGAGTGCGATGCAGCACCGTCCGCAGATATTGACTCGTTCTCCGAATGCGTGAACTACAACCGTTTGCTCACGGGACTGATTCCACTTGCGCTCTTCGCGAGCGCATCGGTCTGCCGTGCTCAGAGCGTGGGCAGCACAGACGTCAGGAGCTGCGAGGTCGCAGTTGACCCCAGTTCGCGGATGCTCCTTCCGGATGGTTCCAGCCTCGCCATTGATGCGTCCAGTATTGCCGTTCGCGATTCATACACTGCGGTCGCTGGTTCCGTCGTCGTGTGGCCTCCGCATGCAACTCGAGCCACGCCTTGGACCGAGAGCGCCGTCGGCGTGATCCGGTCGCCAAGCGGCGCGCTAGCGCTCATCCCCACGCCAAAGGAACTGCCGCAGGCTGCATACCCGCGCATCGCTTCCGCGGGAAAGGCTGGCTGGCACTTCACCTTCGTCGTCGGCAAGCTCGGCACGCGGACGAACGCCCTCGCCTTCGATAGCGCGTCGATTTGGTACGGGCGCTACGACGGCAGGGGCTGGCACGACGTCCGTAGCGTCGCCACCGCGTCGGCGGCGAGCCTGCTGCCAGGCGTCAGCTCAGACCTTGTAGCGACGGACGATGAGGTCGCCTTTGTCTATGCCTTCGATCCCGTGAGCACCGCCAAAGGCGCCGATCCGCGCGTTCAAGGGGTCGTCATGCTCCGGCATCACAACGGCCGTTGGCTAAGCGACACCTTGCTCACGTGGGAGGCTCCCTCGTTCATCCAGCTTGTTCACGAGCGCGGCTCCGCGTTGCGGGCTGTCTTTACGCAGTCATACTTTGCCAGCGGTCGTTCCCACCCGCGGTCGCTGTTTACGGTACAGTTCAAGGATGGATGGGCTATTCCTGAGCTGTTGCTCGAAGATTCGCTCGGTTACATCGGCGCTCCGCTGATTGCGTCGGGGGACTCCCCTCCTCGCGTCGTTGGCTGGCGACGGGCTTCGTTTGACAAACGGCTGGAGACGGTGGGGTGGGGCGAGCTCGCCATGGACGGCTCGTTGCGGGTTCGCGGCGATGTTGCGGCGTTTGATCCCTCTCGCCGAGTTGGTGTCGTCGAGACTGCGGCTCATCACACGCTTCTTTTCATCCCGTCTGACAGCTCCCGAAGCGAGCTACGCGTGAGTGTCATCCATGACGGCGCGATTGATGTGCTCCGTATGGTCCATGTGCCCGCAGCACAGTCGCTGACAATCGGCGCGAGCCTCCCTGACGGGCGCGTGCTGATCGTGACTGGCGGTCTCGGTAGCATCCCCACCGAGCCCCCTGCATCGAGCTATCTCACGGCTCTCGCCGTGCACTGCGGGGCGACGCCGTAGGGACGTCAGTCGGGGTCCCGAACGACAGAACACCGGGTGTCTCCCCCGCGCTCTCAGTTCACGTTGGCGGCGGCCAAGCTGCACATACCTAATATGTACCGGGTCGTCATTCGTCTATACGGCTTCGCCTCGGTTACGGGGATCCGGAAATGGGTGTGTTCGCCTCATTCCCTACCCAGCCATCGACGCCACAGCACTCTACGTTCCCGGCGCCTCCGGGTACTAGGCGATCGTTCAAACGGCCTACGGTGACGCCATGGAGCTCGCAGTTTTTTGCGCGGTGTCCCGCGATATGGCCCTCACGCAGATCAAGGCGTGGTTCTGGAAGAAATACACGTTCGTAGCGAACTACTGTTTTATGACCCAGTAGACCGTCACCCTGCGCGGTGATGCAGGAGCCACTGGCACAATGTCGTATCCGCTCATCTCGAAGTCTTCCTCCGCGAGGTCTGGAAACGCCGACGCCAGCGCGAGATCCACCCTACGCTGCGATGCAATGGAACCAGTCGTGTGGCGCGCGATGTGTCCATCGCGCTCGAACAGCACCGCCACGAACGTGTTCGTATCCCCCTGCGCGAGCAACGGATATTCCTTCGCGATCATCGCCTGTAGTGCGACCGTCTTGTTGCCCGCGAGGGGCGAGTGGTCCGTCGCCATGATGGTCGCGAGCAGCGTCCCGAGTTCTTCTCGCTGGAGGTCCGGGATGACGTCATGCGCCGTGTCCCTGCGAATCATTTGCGTAAGCTCGCCGATGAGTCGGTTTGCGCGGGCGCGCGCCTCTGCCTTGGCGGCGTCCCCGCTTTGTGCCGCAGCGTGGGCGCCCGGGATCCCCAGGCTCACCAAAAGCGCCAGGAGGGTGCGCGTCGCGCCGTACTGGAGACGGGATATTCGGATCATGGCTCCTCCGGGTGAGGGATGGCGCTATTTCTGGTTTCCGGCAATGAGCGAGTCAAGCGTCGCCATCGACGGCATCCCCGAGTACAGACGACCTGCCACTACTACTGTTGGTGTGCTGTCATTACCGACACACTGGTCGCGGTTTACGGGCGCGTTTGGCTCATCATTATCGAGGCAGGCGTCGTGCCGCGCAAGGTTGGGCACCTGCGCGCGCACGGTGACTTCGCGCCATGGGATTCCGGCGTCGATTTCTCGAACGTCCTCTCTACGCTCCGCAGGTGTCGCCCGCAGGCGCGCACTACCACCTCGGGGTAGCGCTGGAGAGCCAGCACCGCGAGGAAGACGCGCTGCGCGAGTACACCGCCGCGTGGTTGCGGCCGCCAAAGGCCGGCTCCTGGGCGAACATTGGGTTAGATTGCAGAGCCGCGTCGTGGATGACCTTGGGACGCCGATGCATGCGGGTTCGACTCCCGTGATACCAGTGGGCATCGGCACTCAGAGCGGGGTTCGACTCCCCGGCGGTCTCTCCTTCCGCATTACCAGTGCCGAGACATGTACACGGCACGTACGTGCGATGCGGACGATATGATGGAATACACGGGTGCGCCGCCGGCGACTCGAGTCCCCCCGGATATCGAGCCGCACGGCGGCGGGCCAAAGGTGCTCCTTCCCCGTCGTACAGGTGGTGAAGCTATCGTCGGACGAGCGGCGCAGGCGACGAATGTGTCACGCTCGGGCCACGCGAGTGTTGCTGCGTTCCCCGGTCATGGTGCAGCGGTGATGGGCGTGCGCTCTCCGGTTAACCTGTCGCCGGCGTAGCCCTCAACCGTTAGCGAATCGCGCGTCGTAAAGCGCACAATCATACTTGCATCCTTCTCGAGAACAAAAGTGTCGGGCGCGATGGCAACCATTGCGTCAGGAGCGTCCTCTCCGCGTGCTTGCATCAAGTGGCCATTGGCCACAGTAATATGTATCCGCCCATACGTGCCGACGCGGCGCTGTAGATCGGAGGGCGGGAGGGCGATGGGGTTCGCGCGGCCGGTGGAGTCGCCGAGCGCCCAACGGAGGCGAGCGGGGGCGACGGTATTGGTTGGTGCGATACGCAGCGCCCTTCTATAGAACGCAGCGGCGGCCGCTGAATTCGTCGAGAGCGCCAAACGGAGATCGCCCTGGGCAATTGGGACGTCGGCCGAGTCGGGCCAGTAGTGCGCGGCGAGCGAAAGCACGGTGTCTGCCGCGTCGAACTTTCGTTCGTCCCGCAGCGCTTCTGCGGCCGCGACGAGTTGAAAGACGGTTACGCGCTCGGGGTGTTGCGCGCGTTCGCGCTCGAGACGGCGAGCACCGGCGGCGGCGCCGCTGTCGAGCGCGGCGAGGACGATGGCGCGTCGGGCGAGGCGCGGGAGATCATCGATGCTCGGATAGCCGAGCATTTCGACGGGATATTGTTCACCGGGGAAGACGAGCGACACGATATTGCCGGCGATGGTGAGGCCGGTCTGCGCGTTGGCGAAGTAGACGATGGCGGAGTGTCGACGTGCGTCGCCGATGACGAAGGCCTTGGCGTTGCCGGCGTCGCCCCATTGCCAGAATTCGGTGCTGCTGTCGGTGCGTGCGACACCGAAGCCGAGCGCCCATGCGAGGCGACTGGTGAGGGCGGTTGGTTTCGCGCGTTGGCTTCGCGCGGTGGCCAGTTCCACCTGGGGCGTGAACAGGAGTGGCGCGGAGCGCGCGCTGAGCCCTCGTCCTTCCATGGCGGCGATGAGGAAGTTGGCGTAGTCGTCGGCGGTGGTTTGTAAGCTGCCCGACGCATAGGCCGTGTGGAGTTCCGCGTCGGGTGGACGTGTTGGCTGTTGGGCGCGGCCCCACATGGTGTGTGATGCGGCGGCGTTGGATTCGAGGGTGTCGTTCCAGACGAGCGAACTGCGCGTCATGCCGAGTGGTTCAAAGACCTCGCGTTTGGCGACGTCGTTCAAGGACATGCCGGTCACGCGTTCAACCATGGGGCCGAGCCAATCGAAGCCTATGGGCGAGTATTCCCAGGTGGTGCCGGGATCGGCGAAGAGTGCCCACGGCCCGCAGCAGTTGGGCATGCCGCTCGTATGCGACAGGATCATGCGCGGCGTGATGAGTCGTGTGCGCGGGTCGGTTGTGGGGGCGACGTATTGCAAGCGCTCGACGATGGGCGCGTCAAGATCGATGATGCCGCGATCCGCGAGGCGAAGGACGAGGTAGGCGAAGAGTGGCTTGGTGAGTGATGCGGCGCGAAAGACGGTGTGGGGATCGACGCGTTCGGTGGACGCCGCACTCCGAACACCGAACGCTCCGGTCCAGACCAGCTTTCCGTTCAGGATGACGGCTGCTTCAAGGCCCGGGACGTCGCCGGTGCGCATGATTGGCGGGATGGCGGAGTCGAGGCGAGCGCGGAGAGCGGATTGTCCGTGTGTTGGCGTGGCGAGTACAACGACGGCGGCGACGTAAAGGGCGATGCGCTGAATGGTCATGACGGGTAGACACGGAAGCGGGGGGCGGCGTTGTAAGCCCGATGCTCCGGGCGCGTCCGCCTGTTGAATATTCAGCAGTACTGCTGAATATTCAACATTCCCTGTCGGCAAGTCAAGTCATGACGACCGAGACCGCAGTCCCTACTCGGTGGCTATCAGCGTGGAGAGTTCGAGGCGTCCCCATGCGAAGCGCAACACGGCGCCAGTTGCCGCGGGCTCCATCGTGATGGAGAACTGCTCGGTTGGCGATCCGACGCGCCGGACGGCGAGCGGAATACTCATGACATCACGATCGACGTGATGTTCCGTTCCCCACTGGCCAACTTGTGAATTGAAGACGAGCTGGTAGGACGCATTGTCCGGCGACACGCGGGTCCAGAGTGTGTACGTGCCCGCGGCAATCCGCTTGCCACCAACCAGCAGATCCGTGGTGGTGGTGAACTGCGTTGCGGCGTTGGCACCGGTGCGCCAGAGGGTGTCGCCGAGTACGCCATGCGAGAACACCTCTCGGCCGCGCAGCGATGGACGACCGTAGTCGACCAGAATGCGGGTGGATCCAAAGGTCGCGCGCGCGGTGTCGCGGGGTGACATGCCGAGGAATCCGAGGATGGGTGCCTCCGCGGGAATGTCAGGGAACCGCTGGATCACCTGCGCGAGATCGAATGGCTCCACGCGACGCGTGAGCGATCGCGTCGTGGTCGCGAGGCGGCTGATTCCTTCGACTCGTCCGTTGCGGCCCACCGCCAGCATGGTTGCTGCAACGGGAGGGCCCATGCGGGCGGAGTCAGTTCCAATGAACTGGATTCGCGTTGCGCCTGCCCTGAACGGCCCGGTGGCGGGGAAAACGGTGACGGTGGCCGAATCACTGTTCTGTTGGCGTAGTCGCGTGGTGATGGCCTCCAGCATCGCGACGCAGCCGCCGAGCGTGGGGAACGTTCCGGACTTCGCGGCGAAGGAGACGGTTGGTTCGCCAGCAACGACGGCGGTGATGGAATCAGCGCGGAACGCGAGGTCAACGTCCTCCTCGACCTTCCCACTCCGGCGACGCAAGGTGAGGTGCATGTGCTCGACGTTGCCATCGGGCCGCAGGGTCATGTCGTAGTGATGGACCGTGATGCCGCCGTAGAAGGTGACCCAGTCTCCGGCAATGCGATTGCCATCGCGCGTGTACCGCTCCACGGACAGCGTGTCCTTTCCAAGCGTGGTGACGAACGCCGACGTTTGCGCGGAGAGGTGCGGCGCGTTGGTCAGCGATATCGTCGCGACCAGAATGAGGCAGGAGATCGTATTCATGGGTGAACGGACGGTTTGAGATTCACGGCTCGATAGTACAGTATCGCAAGTCGGCGCCGCGCACCGCCAACCCGGTACGCCGCGTACGGCATCACGCTATTGCGGAAAGCGTAACGCACTTGCGTACCGCGCTTCTCGCCGCCGCCTCGGCCATGACCGATCCTTCCGTCGCGATGGTGTTGGTACGACGCGACAGCGTCGTCTCGGCCGACCGCGTCTACGTTCCCTACTCTTCAGGAGGCAACTGTGCGGAAGAAACTACTGCTCCTCTCGATTGGCTTGTTCGGGCTCAGCATGCTGGTCGCAAAGCCCGCGGCCGCCAAGTCGCGCTTCGACTGCGGTGACTCGTGCAGCAACTCGACCAACTGTACCACGTCCGGCTGCATCATCTGCTTCCATGCCGAGGACGAACTCGTCGCCGAAGCGAACAAGTGCAAGTAGGGTAGGCCGCACGCGGCGGGCGCTCATTCACACCATTCGAGGCAGTCATGGCAACTACACGTGACAAGGTGTTGAACGTGGCAATCGTGATGGTATTCATCGGGGCGCTCGCCGTGGGTGGTATGCGGGCCTACCAATACTACGATGCCTGGAACAATGATCCGGACCGGGTCAAGACGATCTCCGACTGGCAGCACTACGCAAAGGAGGGGACGAGAGTGGGTCGCGAGAAGGCGGCCGTTACCATCGTGGAGTTCGCCGACTTCCAGTGCCCATTCTGCCGGCGGGCGGAGGCGTCCATCGCCCGTGCACGGACGATGCACCCGAACGACATTGCCGTGGTGTACCGACACTATCCCGTGCACGAACACGCGTTCGTGGCGGCGATGGCCACCGAGTGTGCCCGTCTGCAAGGGGCGTTCGAGGACATGCACGCCCTGCTCTACGCGGAAGCCGACTCGATCGGCCAGAAGACGTGGGATACCTTTGCGCGCCAGGCCGGGGTGAAGGACTCCGCACGCTTTGCCACGTGTTTGCGTGGTGAATCAGTGTACGCGCTCGTGGTGCGCGACACACTCGCCGCTCACGCGCTACGAGTCTCGGGCACTCCGACGTTCCTGATCAATGACATGCGCGTGGTGGGCTTTCGCGGGCAGGCTGCCTTTGACAGCGTATTGACCCGCGCGCTTGGATCGGTAAGGACGGAGTACGGCGCTCGTTGACCTGCTGAGGGGCGCACGGAAGGCGTGCGGCTCTGCGACTTCGACTCGATCGTGGGAAATCAATGTCTGTTCGTTTCCTCTCGTGCACGGTTGTTCTGGCAACAGTGGCGTCGCTCCCGGCAACGCCGAGCGTGGCCGCTCCTGCTGCGCTCGTTCACCGAGCCCTCGGCACCCACCTGAATGTTGCACTGGCCGATCATCGAAGTGTGCAGGATGCCTTCGTCGGTTTGGTAGTACGGCGATTCGGACGTCAGTTGAAGGATGGCGTTGATCTATGGCCACAGCGGCCAACCTACAGCCTTGTCGCCCTGGCTCTGCCCCACAGCAAGTGGGACGTGCTGGAACTACCGGCGGCAATGTTCGACCGTGGCACACGCGAGGGACTTTTCGAGCGACTCGACTCACCCGTGTCAACGCGGGCAGAGGGAGGGGGCGGCTTTGGCAAACGCGCGGGCTACGTGCAGACGGGTCTCGCCGTGACGACCTCGCTCGGCAACAAGGTGCCGGGATGGGCACCGCTCACGGATGCGAAACGTTTCCCGGGGCGTCGCGCGATCATGGACGAGGCCGAAGGGACGCTCGAGGCGGTGCTGTTGAGTGATGGCGTCGCACCGGCCACCCTCTATCCGCTGGATGTCGAGCGCGCATTGCGTGCGCTGAACCGGCTTGGAGCAACGTCAATACTCTGGTGGAAGGACGAGCGCGAGGTCGCAAAGGCCGCTGTGGGTGGAGGGCTGGCCGTCGCGATGGTACCCGTGGCAATGTCCTTTTCACCGGATTGGCAGCGTGCCGGGTTGACACTCACGCCAGGTGTATCATTGATCGAGGGCCGGTGGTGGGTGGTGCCGAAGGGTCGTCAACTGACTTCGGACATTACGAGCTTCCTCACCTTCGTGGGGAGCGACCGTGATCCTGTCTGGCAGCGCGGATATGGTGTTCTCTCTCCACTGCTTCTGGCCGGCGAGGCGTCCACGGGCGAAGCATCGATTCGCGTGGATGAAGCGTGGTGGCGTCTGCACCGCGATTCGGTCACCGCTCGTTGGGCCACATGGCGGCGCACGGGGCACTGATGCCTCGCATCAGTACGAGCGGGCGTCCACGCGCTTCAGTCGTTCGATTGCGGAGTCATCGAGCAGTTGAATGAGGTCTGGCCCGAGCAGCGCGTACTGATCGGACGTCAATCGGGCGCGTAGCTCCCGTGCAGCCTGTGCGAGCAAGTCATACGCCTGAAGACGCGCGGCATGCACGCGCTGCAATACGTATCCCCTGTCGTACGTGGTGCCGAGATCCGCGAGTTCGTGCCCGAGCTTGCCCCAGACCGAATCGCTCTGCGCGATGTAACTGGCGCGCAATTGCGCAATCGCCGCGAGCTGGCCCGCTGACAGCAGGAGGGAGTCCCGCGCCGCGAGGATAGCCGGAATGGGATCAATGATGCCGGACTGCGAGAAGCTGGACGCGAACTGCGCGGCGGTAAGTCGCTCTCCATTCCTCGACCGTCCAGTTGCCATGAGATCGTTTGCCAGTTGCTCCGGACCGGATGCACCGAGCGTTATGGTGGCGCCGACGGTCAGGGTAAATGGGCTCCTGTAAAATGAGAAAGACGGACCTGACTGGCCGAACTGCGAGTTGACCGCGTAGTGAAATGAGCGCGTGGTCGGGTCGTAGCTGCGGACAGCGTACAGCACAGGGTCCGGGGCGGACGTCTGTCCCCATCCACGAAGGTTTCCACTTCCATGCACGAGCACATCCACGCCCGCAAGAAGATTCGATGTCGTCACGCTCAATGTGGCCCGATGCGAAAGACGTACCGACGGGCCATCGAAAGTCATCTGCGCATTGGTGCTGCTGGTCCACGGTCCGCGGCAACTGTTCCGGGCGGTCACGGACCCGATCTGCCGGAGCAGACAGTCTGCCGACGGGGACTGTTGCAGGAGCCGCGAGAGGCCGGCCGACATGGCGGCATCTGGCGCGCGCGCTGGATCGAACACGAACGGCAAGTCATCGGGCGCACCATCTCCGTTGACGTCGCCGAGCACACGCGGTGTAAAGGGGATGCCGGAGCGGAGCTGCATGCCGACGCGCAGCCATACGCCGTCGCCAAAGAGCCATGCGAACGAACCGGCCACCATGTGGCGGGCATCGGTGGTGGCTGGGCTCCACGCGCCGAGGACGCGCGGATCACCAGACGTTCCGCCATCACGTCCGAGCACCCTGTCCTGCACGCGACTGAGCACATAGGAGAGTGTCCAGAATCGCGTGACGAACAAACCGCTCACGGGGCTAAGCGACAGTGCAAGTTGACTTGCGCGCGACTGACCTTGCGTCGCGAGCTCAATCACCTGTGACGCGAGCCCGCGTATCCGCGAAGCCGGCGGACTGCTGGTGCCCGTGAATGGATCGATCTGGTCGGAAGCGACGTAGATAGCGCGACCGCCTTCATTGGGTAGCGCAAACGGGGCGCGCTCGACGAGGTTCCGATCGACTGTGCCCGGCAAGTGGGAATTGGCCGAGTACGCAAGATCAGCGGTGGTATGCATGCTCAAGACTGATCCCGACCACCCGATATTGGATCGCCAGGCCAGACTCGGCGCATAGCCGGGAGCAAATGCCACGATGCGCTGCGCCCGTTCGCCGAAGAGGCTCTGTCCTCCGGCACAACTGTCCGGAATGGGCTGGCTGCCTGCCGCGTACAGCGAGTACAGTGACCACTGCGCGGACGGGACCGCCGGTCCGGCGCATCGGAGTGTGAGCGGGCTCCCGGAAAGGCCCGTGGCCGCGATGGCGCTTCCCGGGAGACCGACTGGCAGCGCACTTCGAAACGCCCCAAACCCACCGTGGATTGTTCCCCTGGCGCTGGGCCCGAACAGGCTCACGCGCGACGTCGAGCCATAGTTCCATCGAAAGCCGACGCGCGGAAGGAGCGACCAACCGTCCGGCACGATGCTGGTTCGCAGTCCAAATGCGCTATCCGCGATGACGTTGCGCGCAGGGCGATCCAGATATCTGCCCGCCTCGCCGCGAAGGCCGTATTGCAGCGTGAACGAAGGCGTTGCCCGCCAGATGTCGCCAAGCGACAACCAGCCGCTCACCTGACGCGAGCGCCACACGGATGCACTGAGCGCCCTCGTGAAGCTGGCGGGATGCGCGGCAGCCAGGTCCGTCAATGAATTGTAGAGAAAGGTACCGTTCGTATTGGCGCCGTCAGTTTCCGAAAGTCCTTCGACGATCGTGCCCGCGGTGATCTTTGGCTGGTGCCGGTTGGACGGAGAAAACCATGCGCCTTCCATGGTACCTTGCCAGGACCAACCGTCCTCACGATGCGGGAGCACGACATTGCCACCGAAGCTGAGCGCCGTGACTGTTGATGGCAAGGAGGACGACGGTGCATCACTCAGGACGATGCCCGCCGGCCCCTGACTTTCGGGCGTAGCGGACGTGGAGTGAAAGCCAAGCCCGGAACGCGCACGGACGAGGACGAACTCATGGATGTAGCGCGCGAATTCCAGTTGCGCGCTCATTGTGTTCGCAGACGCCCGACCCGAGGTCGTTGGGAGCGCGTGCGGGTTCAGTTGGCTCGGCGACACCCGTCGGAGGTCGGCGGAAACGAGGGCGTTGAGTGCTCGGGTGGAGGTTGGAAACAGGTCGAGCCGCACCAATGCGGATCCGTGCTGATCCGTGATGGATGCCGGCACGCCGCCGGCGCCGCGTGGGATCTGGAGGGAGTCGAGAATGGCAAGGAAGCGTTCAGCGGCACCCGGCGCCGCACCGGACAGCGCGAGCACATCTGGCGGGACGGAAGCCAGACTCGCCGCGTCGCTCACGCGGCGGTTGAATTGCACAGAGGCGTTGGCGAACACCTTGTCACGACTCAGGGCGCCAGAACGATAGCCACCAAGGCGAAGTTGCGAGAACGATGCGCCGACGTTGCGTCCAATGCGGTCGGTAGCCTGGAGCGACGGTTGATCGAGTGTTGCTTCGATGCTGCCATTTGGCGCGTTCGACCCAGGCGAGACGGTTGCATCGAGCAACGCGCCGCTGAACCCGCCAATCGCTGCATCGAACGCCGTTGTTTGAAGCCGAACGCTTGCGCGCGTGGCCGTGGGAATGTCGGCGGAGCCGAAGGTGAGTCCGTTCAGACGGATGCGATTGTCGTCAACGCCGAGGCCAAGTGTGGAGAATCCGCGCGTGCCGTTCTGGTCGATGGCGACGATGCCGGGTACGGAAGCCGCCATACTATTGAAGTCGCCTCGTTCGAGCGGATTCAGTGCTGCGATGTTGTCATCGATGCGCGCTCCAACGTCAGGGGCATCGCCACGCACGCCGAGGCGTTGGCGTCTCGGCGCAACGACACTGACTGCGGCGAGCTGCGTGGCCTTTGCGGCCGAGAGTGTGACGACGAACGTCAATGTGGAATCGTTGCGTCTGCCCTCATCGTGGAGGAGCCGCTGCCGGGCAGTTTCGAAACCGGGCGCGGACACGCGAATGATGTAGTTGCCGGTGCCGGTGGCGAAGCGAACGGTAACGCTGCCGTCGTGCGTTGACTCATCCGTCCGGCTTTCCGTGGTTGGGATTGCGGTAACGACCACCGTGGCGCCGGCGAGCGCGGTACCGTCGGCACGCCGGATAGTGCCTTGGACGACTTCGCCGCGATCGGCCGGTCGCTGCGCGACGGCGCTGAACGCTGTAAGGACAAGAAGCATGACGACGGCGAGTCGCGGGCACTGAAGCAACCGTAACATCGGCGCGGTCAGGGAGCGTGTGACAGTGAGGGAAGGTCTCGCCATTCTGCCGACCCTCCGACGGCGGATTCGAACGAACCCATCAACGCGTCGACGCCGCCACCGTCGCGCAGGGCAAGTGGGCGCCGGCCCGTATGACGAAAGACATACGCGCTCAATGCCGCAGGCGATCGGAAGCCGGCCATGTTCGCAGTGTGTTTCAATGTCCAACCGAGAAGATCCAATTGCCAGACCGCGTGAATGGACGTCATCAGGCCAATCAGGTCCTGCGCGGCTGGGAGGCTTTGCTGCGCGAGTCGCCATTCTATGGTGCGGGGAGAAAGATCGCACAGTCGCGCGAGGGCGGTGACGGAGGTGCGCCGATGCGCAATGAGCGCCGCCTGAATCAGGATGCGAGCGATGGAAACGGGGACGCGGCCGGGGATGGCGTTGAGAATCCGGATCTGTGCGCCCCGCGCGCCGGAGTGCAGGGCGAGGGTAGTTGCAAGCGTGATGATTGAATCCACACGCTTATCGGCATAGAAGCCTTGCCCTACCCTCATCGCCGGGGCGATGAGCAAGCGCCTTGCGGCCGGAGTGGGATCGATACGCAGGGCAATGGGGACTAACGCTGCCAGCTTGTGCGCCTGGAGGGCGGTGGTATCGTCCCATGCGGCTACATCGATGATGGCCCCTTGCAGGTGGCCTCGGCGTGTGGCCGCTGCCATGGCCTCCGGGTTGGCGAACCGGAGCAGGATGATGTCACCGCCGGGCGGTGCGTCGATGACGGAGTATGATGCGGTGCAAACGCCGATGCTGGACGTCACGCGTATCTCCGGATGGTAAACCATTCGAGACACGCCGTCGTGTCAATGCAGTCCCAATGACGCCGTCTTCTATTCCGGGCTTACAACTCGCCGGGCCGTCCGGCGGTTCGCGCGCGTTGCGCCGCATGCGTCCGCTAACGCTCTTGTTGGCATGTGACCCGGATCGTCCTCTTTCGCTATCACCCGTGAAGGGCCGCGGGCGTCACATGAGTTGTATGCGGCCCGCTTAGCAGCGCCGCCACCACTCAATGTACAAATCGATTGCCGCATTGCCGGCATTTGCTAGCAGGCTGTTGACGGACGCGTTCCTATGTGCGTCTGAGAAACAGCCGGATGGGAACGGAAACGGCCGGAGACAGCTTGAGCTCCGTCACGTTCAGTGAATGAACGGCAGCAGCGTGCTTGCCTTGGTGTTCTGGATGTACACCAGCAAGTCGAAGATCGCCGGCAAGTTGACAGGGCCGAAGAACGATGCTTCGGAATTTGGGTTGAACGCCGCGCCAATGGAGCGCATGGGCAATGGGCCCGCCAGCGCCGATGCGGCCGAACCGCCCGAGGGGATGAGGCGCGCGTCGAGCAGGAGGGCGGGCTTGCCGGTGCGGCTGAAGATCGCTTCAACAGAGTTGGGCGGTACAAAGCTGGCGTGCCACGACTTGAGGCCTTCCCCATTCAAGCCGACGGCGTTCAACTCGCCATCGGCAAACAGGAATCCGAGATTCACGTAGTCGGTGCCGTACGCGGCGCGGAGGTAGCCGCCCATGTACCCCGTGCGCGACTGGATGTGACCGTTGTGCGCCCAGAGAACGATCCCTGTACCGGGTGCCGCCTGATCGCGAATCCACCCCACGTTCTCCGCCATGAACTGGTCGCGCCGCTGGCCGGATGTGACGCCCCCAACCGCGGCCTGCTGCTCGAACTGCTGAACAAGCCGCGCGTCGTGCAGCCGTAGTTGGTACGTGACGTTCGATGCCGCATTGGGAAAGAGCGTGATGTCTCGCGCAATCAGGTCGTAGACGTCCTGCAAGCCGGTTCGGCATGCGGCCTGCGCGCTAGGCGCCTGGGCCGCATAGAACGTCACGTAGAGATCCGATTGCTGGGAGCCACGGTTGCGAAAGGGGTTCATGCATGCAAACCGTGCGGCGACGAATGCACTGTCCGCGCGGTTGACGGACGCGGCGAATGCCTGCACGCTGTCCATGGCTGCGCCAGCAAACTGCATGTCGAAGCCGAGGAATTGGACGCGCCGCGAGGGCTGCACAGAGCCGTTCCATTGGCGTATCCAGGTGATCATGTCGAGCACTTCCTGCGTGTTCCACGTCCAGAAGTAGAGCCGTGACAACAGTGCTTTCGGATCACCGTCGCCACCGAGCACGTAGCGATTCAGGTCATTGGCCTCAGGAGTTGTTGCTTCGATCGCGAAGATGGTGAAGCCCTTGTCACGCACGAGCATCTGGAGGATGCGGTGCTTCATCTGAAAGAACTCGCGTGTGCCGTGCGTGTCCTCACCAAGACCAACGAGGCGCGCGGAGCCGATCATTGGGGACAGCGGCTGGAGGTCTGCGAGCGCCGCCAAGGGGTCGGTGGTTACAAGCGGCTGGGCCGTGAGGTTCAACCAATCCACCGCCGTTTGTGGCGCCGCGGCTACCCCTTCGAAGTCAAGGTTGGTAGGCGCACTGCCGCCCAGGCCATACACGTGCGCCAAGGCACTGGAATCCTCCTGCGTCAGCCTGGGCGCTGTGAGTGTGTTGGTGCTCGGTACATCGAGCCCGACGATGTCGAGATGCGCGTCGTCGATGCGAAAGGTGCCGGTACCAGTCATGATGACGCCCGGTTCGATACCCACGGTGTTCATGGGTACGTCGAGCACAATGGAGACTTGATGCCAATCGGCGGTACCGGCGAGGCTTCGATGCTTCATGTCGTCGTAGCCGGTGATCTGGCCTGCTCCTTCGACGCTCATGACCAGGCCGACGTCCGAGCCGACGATGTTGTCGTGCTGCACCCACGCCGACCAGCGAACGCGTTTGCCGCGATACGTGTCCGCGAGGAAGTCCTGGACCATGACGAAGGACGTGGAGCCGGTGCCGCCGCCAGTGATGTACGCCGAGGCGGTACCGCCGTGCCGATGGGTCTTGTCGAGTCCGACGGCGTAAGATGGGGATGGGCTTCCGTACCATCCTATCGGTGTGCCCGGCGTGAGGTCGGGAGCGGTGGGTGCTGGCGGGCCTACGCCGGTGGATTGGTCGCCGGAACAGGCGAGTAACAGCGCGGCCATACAGACAGCGGCGGCCTTGGTGTGATGATGCGCGAGCTTCACGGTGCGGGCGGTAGGGCGTGGCGGCGTGATCCCTTGAGTGCGCAAAACGTATCGCCGCGCTACCGGGGTTTGCTAGGCAGGCTTCGTGAAACTGCGTGCTCATGTGCGTCTGAGAAACAGTCGGATTGGAACGGAAACGGCCGGATACGGCATGCTGTTGATCTGGTCGTTTCCGTTCAGATCTGGCTTCTACTTGAACGTTCAACGCAGATCGAACTTGCCCACAATCAGGATCGTATCCGGTCTATCGCCGAAACTCGCGAAGCGTGCCGTGAACGTGCCAGTCAGTTTTCCCGAAAGCCGATTGCTTACCGCGATGTGCACTTTTCCACCAATCGCGTCCCATAGCGTGTTGCCGTCCGGGCCGTCAAAGTCCACAGTGAGTGCCGTAGCAGGGATTGGCACTGCGGAACCGCTCACAACAGTGTAGTCTCCCGCTGCTGGCTGATGTTGGCCCTCCAGCATGATGCGTCCGGCTTGATAGGCTTCCATGCCCTGGATTTTGGCAGGAAGCGTGAGATCGACTATGTAGCCATTGCCGCTCGTACTGGTGGCAGACGTTTGCGACGCGGTTGCTCGCCCACTGACGTGTGCCTTCAGCGCACCCGAAACATCCGCCTCGAACGTGCCGGCGGACGTGCCGGTGCACGCGCCTATGAGGCAAGCGAAGGACAGGCTGGTGAGAAGGCGATTCACGGACACTCGCTTTGGTTCAATCATGGCGGTCTCCTGACCGGGGCTTTCTGTGCAGACCATTCAGGTGACCGTACACAGTGCACCAGGCCGGACGCTACCGCGGCCTTGTTGGCAGCAGGATCAACTCTCCGATGCTGAACCAGTTCGATGCTACCGCTGGAGTTTGGGTGGCGACGAGTTTGACACAACGTGCGAGGCTCGCATTCCAATCCTTGGCAAGGATACCCAGGCTGATGTCCGATGACGTCCACTGGGATGCAAGCGTGTACGTCACGCAATCATATGAGAGAAGGATGTCACCCGCCTGCGGAATATCGCCTTGAAACTGCGAGTCGTCGAGACGAAGCGCACCGATGGCCTGTAACGCGTGCGTGTTGACGAGGAAGTAGCTACTGCCCGGCGACACTGGTGCTCCCGTCGTCCATCGCGAGTGCACGTCGCCATCAGCGGCGCTGGATAGATCGCTACTGCTACTTCCGTCAAAGGTCCACGCCGGCATCGGCCCCGACGGATACAGCGCAAGCTCACCGATGCTGAACCAGTTTCCGGAAACGCTCGGCAACTGCGTGGGAACGATCTTGACATAGCGCCCGTTCTGCGGTTCCCACGAGACCGTAAGTACGGCATTCGCAATGTCCGCGTGCGTCCACTGCGCAACGCGGGAGTACGTGACTCCGTTGGTAGACAGTAACACGTCTCCTGCCAACGGCATGTCACCAGCGAATTGCGAGTCGTCAATCCGTAGCGATCCCAGCTCCTTGACAGCATGGAGGTCAACCTGGAAATAGGTGGCGCCGATCTGAACGGCCTGCCCGGAGGCCCACCGCGACGTCTTCAGACCATCCGCCACGTTACTCGCCGTGACCGACGACCACGTGCTCGATGCCGCGTAGGTCCACGTCGCGTGACCAACGGGATCACTGGGATGGAGTGTGGAGCCCGGTGGTGCGGACGTGATATCCGTGCCCGCGACTGCCAAGAATCGGCCCGACGTGTCAGCGACGAACACACCATGAGCCATGGAATCGATTGGGACTATCGCTATGCGCGAGGCATTGATGCGATACAGGTAGAAATTTGCGAGTGTCGGCGGGGCATGCCCGGGCATGACCGCGGCGTCGATCCTGGCGCATATCGAATCTGTCGTAATGAGCGTAACAGCCGCGATCGGCATGGATGACAGGCCGAGTTCCGTTCGCGACACGGTGTCAGTTCGCTCGGCCGAAAGCATCCCGGCGAGGTCGACGAGTTGAGGTGGTGTTCCCGGTGGCGTTCGACACGCCTGCGCGGCGGATGCGCCAAATGGCACGGCCGCTGAAAACGCCATGACTGCGTGTATTAGTCGGCGCCTGCGTCGTGCCATTTGGGCCATCTTGCAAACGTCAACTCGCGTGGCGTCCTACGCTAGAACAGAGATCCCACTTCGCCCAGCAACGCCTTGCGCACAAGCGGCAGCGGGATTGGGCCAAGCTTGATGAAGGCATCATGGAAACCCTGGAGGGTGTACGCGGCGCCTTGCTTCGCCTTGTAGTCCTCGCGGAGCTTGAGAATCATCAGCTTGCCCATCGTGTAGTAGCCATACAGCGCGTCGCCGGTACCGCGCTTTGCTTCAGACTCTGCAACGGGCTTGGGCTGGTGGCCCTGCGTCACAAAGAGCTGCGTGGCCTGATCAACGGTCATGCCCTGCGTGTGCATCTTGATCCCGACGATGAAGCGGACGTCTCGGAGAAGCGCGTCCTGTAATTGCGCGAGGCGGTACTTTGGATCGTTGGCATGGAAGCCCTCGTCGAGCATCATCTGCTCGTCGTAGTGCGCCCATCCTTCGGAATTGGTGGCCGCGCCGTACACCTTGCGCACGTCGCTCGGATACTGCTTCGCGTAAAGGAATTGCGTGTAGTGTCCGGGATAAACTTCGTGCACGGACACGTTGGCAATAGCGGCGTAATACCACTGGCCCATGAACTCTTCCCTCTTCGTATCGGGCCAGCGCGGATCGGGGAGGGTCATGTTGTAGCGCCCCTGAAGCTTCGCGGGTTCGAAAGGTCCGGGAGTATCCATGGACGCGGTGGTCGTGGAGCGCATGAACGGTGGCGTCTCCATCACGCGCGCAGGATCGCCGGCGGGCACGGTGATGATGTGCTTGTCCACGAGGAACTGGCGCAGCGAATCGAGCGTGGCCTGCGTGGTGGCGAGCAGTTTATCGGGCGCGGGGTGATCGGCCTGCAACGACGCGAGCACCTGTTCGGGTGACTTCTTGGGATCAATCTGCTTGGCCACGGCCTGAAACGCAGTTTCATTCTTCTGCCGGTCCGACTCGGCAATCTTGAGCAGGTCTTCGAGCGGCAGCTCGATCATCTCGTTGGCCGAGAGTGCCTTGCGGTAGCTGTCGGCGCCGTAGGCGTAGTCGCCGTTGGACTTGGGCAGGAGTTCCTTCTGGAGCCACACCTTGTATGCCGCCAGCGAGGCCATGACGGAATCGTTGGCTTGCTTGAACTGCCCGAGGAGTGTGGAGTCCTTGACGTCGGCAAATGCAGCGGGGACGTCGTTCTTGAAGAAGCTGATATTGCCATCGATCTGCTCGATGGCGATCTGGGTGTAGATCTTTGGCGGGTTGCTGAGGTTCTTGCGCGCCTCGACGAGTGCGGCGGGCATGAGGTGTTCGCGCGCGATGAGCGACTTGAGGCGATCGGGCGCGGGAGCGAAGGCGCGCTTCATGATGACGTACGCGGCGTTGGTGATGCTGCCGCTGTAGGCATCGGGGTCCTTGGTCCATCGCTTGATGACGTCGTTGCCGAGTAGACCGGCGTCCATCGTGCGCATGAGCAGTTCGCGGTCGGCGCGATTGGCGGTGCTGAGGCCAGTGGTGTCGACGGCAGCGAGCTTGGTGTGAAAGTCTTTCAGTGCCTGCGACTCGGCTTGCACGGCAGCGGCCGATGCGTCTTCGATCTTGTCGTCGTAGGTGTGGACGCCGAGGTCGGTGGCGCCGCTCGGGTAGCGCTTGAGGCGGTCGTCGATGATGGAGCGCGCGAGTGCGGTGAAACTGGAGTCGGCTGAGCTGACAGCGGTGGCGTTGCTCGAGGCGGCCTGGTCGGTCTTGGTGCAGGCGGCGAGTTGCACGGCGACGGCGGCACAGATCAGCGCGCGGAGGCGGATGGTGTTGGGCATGGGGCAATCATAGCACAGCGAAGGTCTCTTCGCGCTGTATTCTGTGCGCCATGCCGTCGTGTTCGGCTGCGGTTGGTACAGATCCCTCCGCCTGGAACGACGTTGCTCAACAGTAGCCAGTATGAACCGACTTTGGCCGACAGAACCGAGCGTCGCAGTCGCGACGCTCAGTCCCAAAGTGTATACCTGACCTCCTTTACTCCGGCAATCGAATCGTCAGCGCCGGGAGTAGTCCGAAATCGCGTACGTCGGCCGGTGCTGCGTGCTGAAGACGGGCAAAAAGGTCTCTTGTTTGCTGACCGACGGCTGCTCCCGCGTTGCTGTGAACCGCGAGGTGGTGTTCACGTTCAGGTACGCTGCCTTTCTTCGTCCGTGCATCTGCCAGCGCACGGATGGCTTCTTCGAGCAGGCCCGACGTCGCCCTGGACTTCCGCAACAGTATGATATTGCGCTGTTGCCCATTCTTGTGCCGGATAATCCGAACGGGTGCCGAGTCCGCGAGCGCCCATTGATTGCGCGCCGCAACGTGCTGCTCGTCAAGCAGGGCCACCACAACGGCGTCCTGTGGCTTCCCTTGTGCACTCGCCGAATGCGAGCTGGCGATCGTTGCAATTCCAGCCAGCAAGGCTGTCGTGGCTACTCTGCGTGCCGCTGCCAATAGCAAGGCTGTCATGAGCACACCCACCCGTCGGCGATCAGCGTTCCTTGCAGGACGTTATTGACGTCGAACCAGTATTCGGATTCCCATGTGTACGTGCAGGTGCCACCGGCAGCTTGAGGGGCTGTGTACGTGTAGGTGTCGGCGGGGGGTAAGCTCGGTCCACCACCACCTCCTCCACCACCCTGATCGGGCGGAGGCAACTGAGGTGGCGGTGGCGGAGGAGGACACGCTTGATTCGCCGCCGTATTTGCCGGTAAGGGAAGGGCATTGTTGCCCCAGTCTCCAGTCGACCCCGCCGCTGCTCCGGCGCCCCAAAGGCTCACATCGATGCCGACCCGTAAGCCGAAAGGCAGCGTTTTTCTGGCATACCCAGTGCCGCCAACGGTCATCGAAAGACTGCACGTCTTGAAGAAGAGATAGAGGGAGTCCTCCATCATAGCGGACTTCGCCTCGCATCCATGGCCGAACGCTCGAACCCAATCACAGTTCTGCCAGTCGTGAGGGAATCGCGAGTTCTGAAGCAGCGGCGCGCCGTTGTACGTGGCTGAGACAGTCAATTCGCCACTCCACTGGTCTGCTTGGTCCACGCGGAACGACCCCGCGGCCTTTCCTCCAGATGCTCCGCTCGGCAACGTAGCCGTTGTGAGGCCTTGGGATAGAACTGCAGGCGAAAGGTCGCCATCGGGCGGCTGACCATCCCAGTAGTACGCCCCGTCAGATCCTTGAAAGAAGTGGGTGCCGTCACCGTCGACAACAAGATGGCTGGCTACCGGCAGCACCTTTAGAGGGCTGCTGGTAACTACCTCGCTACAGGCAACAAGCGCACTTATCCCGAATACTGACCCAATCACAAAACTCAACTGACCAACTCGCATAGAAATCACGGCTCAAGATGTATCGCCCAACACCGTCGATATCATTGCACCAAGTGCTTCCTCGCTCTTCGTAGGCAATGGCGGGCGCGTCGCGTAGCCATTCGGCGGGTGGCGCGCGAGCACATGTGCGAATTGCGCCCATCATCGCACGCAACTATTCGTGACTGACGATGTGACGGTGACGGGAGAGTCGCCTCCCTGAGTGTCCCGCTGAACGGTTCCCCACAACAGCGCGGCGCGCGTTGCCGTCACTTGAATCCACTGTGCCACAGTTGCGATGGTGGACGGAACTATCGCAATTCGATGTAACTGGCGGTTCCTAAATACCTGTACTTCTAACGAGCCGCCCGTTCGCGAGGAAAGTTGACTAGCGAACGCTACGGCATCGCCGATTGCGGCGCTCGTTAACGATTGAACGTTCCCCGGAAGCTCCACCGTGGTCGGACTTCCCCACGTTTGACCTCCGTCCCGGGTTGTTGCTACGCTGAGAATATCGCTGGTCGAACTGGCCGCGCGACTGAGCGTCCAAGCGAGAAGCAGCTCTCTTTTGTTGCGGGAGACAGGGCGAACGACAAGCGCGTGTGAGGCATGATCCAAGCCTGACCATTCCACTCGCGTTGGTAGCCACGTTGCAGAGTTCTCATTCAGATGCGCTACAAAGACATGCGAGCCATTCGATACACCGCTAGTCACGTCGCTCGCCGAATAGGCAATCAGCCAATGGGAGCCCTCCGAGTCCAGAGCGGCCGCGGACGCGTATCCAGGAAGGCCTAGGACTAACTGTTCGGATACGCTGGGCCCATTCGGTCCAATTCTGATGAACAATAGCCCGCTGCCGACGCTGTCCCGGAAAAATGGCACGACAACAAGCGCCCGCTGCCGCGAAGGGGCAAGAGTTGGTGATACACCATCCCAATAGAGAGACGCGCCAGTCCACAACTTGTGAGGTACAGTCTGCTTCGTGGAGTCAACGACACTATACCAAATGGTTACCGCGTCGGTGCCTTGTCGCTCCTCTCGCTGAACCCAGATCAAGTACGTTGCGCTCGCGTGTAGCCGCACGAGTATCGGCCGGTACATTCGACGATCCGTATAGGGTCGCATTAAGGAAGTGCCCGCCCCGCTTCGATCAATGTGAAACCCCAGGTTCAGTCGATTCTTCGCGACGTCTCTCACGTACGCTGCAACCTGAGTTGAATCGTGCGGTTCTGGCGGCACGATACTCTCCTTTGACGCCCAAATCCAAGCAGGCGACCCAATCACGGTCATCCCGTCCGAATCGCTGTACCCCGCGGGCGCCTCGATGTACAGGGGACGCCCGTCTCTCAAGCGCACGATGCTCCCCGCAGTTGCGCGGATGCACTCTATGGCCCTCTGTGCCTGGGCGGTGCTTTGCGACTTCAGTGGGGAGACCGACAGCAGTGTTGTTAGGAAGGCAACAACAAGCCGAGCACGCGTGTTTCTCAGAAGGACCTGCTGGCCGAAGTAACTTCTATCGACGATCTGAGCTACGTCGCTCTTACATTTACTTGCCGAGAGCACGGTAGTTGCCGTCCCAGGTGGCCGCAAGTGTGCTTGCAGTGCTATTGCGCTCGATAGACCCTGCCTTCGACGACAGTCGACTCTGGGGCAGGTCGTGCATCTCCCCGGGAATAGCGAATTTTCGCTTGATAGGCTTCGTAGATATTCGCCGAGGCTGCTACGTGATAGGCGTCTTCCGCGCGCGCGGCAGGAACGCGGATTGAGGTCTCGCGTGCGATCGCAGTTCCCGCGCCCAACTCTCGCGTGACGCGCTCGCCTTGAGGCGGTTGAACTCTCCGTGAGGTGACGTCGTAGCCTGTCTACCTCCACAGGTCCGGCATCTCGGTTCCGTGACTCGAAAGGCCGTCCATTGGCGCAGGTGGATCAACGGCCCAGGGACGCGGTCATTGCCTTTGACACGCGTCGCTCGCTACCGACCAAACTGCGGGGTGACGATTTCTCGGTGAGGTCGTCGCGTCGTTCCACACGGAGCGCGAAGAATAGCTTCGCCAGGCGGAGGATGGTCCATCGGAGCCGCCGAACCTGAGGGCGCGCGGCGCGGGGTGTGTTGCCAATCGGCGGCGGGCGGGTGCGCACTGACGAGCGCTACTTGTTGATGTCTTCCTTGTTCTTCAGGCGACGGATGAGATCGACGATTTGCGGCTTGAGTGTCTCGGTCGCCTTGGGGACGGCGAGCTCCATCTCCTTCACTGCCTTGTCGAAGTCGCCAGCGGCGACGGCCACGCGTGCTGCATCGTTGTGGCCAATCCAACTGGTTGGATCCTTCTGGATATTGACGCGGAAGAGCGCGAGCGCTTCCTCCTGCCGTCCCTGCGCCTGAAGCCCGCGGCAAAAGTCGTGGACCTGGCTCTGTGTGCCGAGTGTGATGGCGCGGTTGCGGGCGGCGAGGGCCTGGTCGGTGCGGCCGAGCACTGTCAGGGCGCGCGATCGCGTGATTTCGTTCTCGAAACGGTCCTCGATCTCGACGGACCTGTCCGCGTCCTTCAGTGCTTCATCGGCGCTGAGTTTGTTGGCCAACATATAGTTGGCGGCCTCCATCCACGGAGACCACTCGAACTGGGCGCGACTGCGAAGCTGGTTGCGCAAGCTGAGTTGTGCGATGTCGGCGGTGTTCACCTTCAGGGTGAACGGCACTGCGACCTTCTCCCAGCGCATGGTGATCCTGGCGGTGCTGGGGGTCAGGTCATCGAAGTCGTAGCTGAGCTGTTCGTGGTTCTCGCTGGTCTGCGGCTTCACGGTAACCCGAAGCGCGTCCTCGCTCTTGTCGTACGTGAAGCTGCCCCACGACGTGGAGTTCCGGGAAAAGATCACCACCCACGACGCTTCACCGGGAATCATGTGCAATCCGTACACGCCCTTGGGCAGGAGCTGACCGTCGATGGTGACGGGATCAGTGACCTCAAAGGTGGTGTTCTCGTTCGCGCCCGCGCGCCAGACGTCGCCCCAGGCCTGAAGGCCGCCGAAGATCTTGCGGCCGGCAACGGAGGGCCGGTGATAGTCGATGGTGATGTCGGTGAGGCCGACGCGTTGGGTAAGGCGCGAATGTTGACTGACGCGCGGCAGGTTGAGAATTGCCGACTGCGCGGATGTGCGCGTGCTTCCGGCGAGCATTCCCGTTCCGAGCAGGAGCGCGGTGGTGAGGCGTGTACGCATGATGTGGGTGGGATCAGTGAACGAAGTTGATGGCGATGGCGGGCGTGATGGACGCGCTTGTGGTTGCGTTGGCCGTGATCACGCGCGTGCCGAAGAGGACGCCGACGTTAGGGGTCCAGTTGTACTCGATGGCGGGCGCGAAGCCGAACATCCTGCTGGAACCCGATTCGGTTTGGTGCTGCGTACCTGTGGGATCCTGGATGTTGGAACCGGTCACGCGCGTGCTGCGCGTGCTCGCGCCCAGCAAGTCGAGCGCGAGCACCCAGTTCCGTGTGAGACTGTATTCCCATGCGACATCGCCGTTGATGGAGCTGCCAGGCAATGCGCGGCCACGAAATCCGGGAGCGGTGCCGTAGACGCTGGCGTCCTGCACGTTGGCGCCGCTGGAGAAGGTCTGCCACGCATTCGCTCGCATGCGCAGGATCCGTCCATTCGGCATCCAGAAGTAGGTCTGCGTATTCAGCGTCAATGTGGTGGTATAGGCGCCGCTGCCACGCCCGTCGCTCGGCTTGTCACCCAACTGATCGTACTTCCCGGTTGGAAATGATTGCTGCGCGCCGATGCCGATGGCCGGCATCCAGCTGCCTTCGTGATACTGGGTGAGCCCGTATTGCACGAGGCCGGTAAAGTCGCCCACACCCATGGCAGAGCGTTGGGCGGAGCCATCAACTCTGCTGGACCCGACGACGGGGATGAACCCGGCGGTGAACCGGTCGGTCAGCCCGTAGAGCACATAGGCGCTCGAGCCGATGGTGGTGGAGTGCGGCGAGGACACTCTATAGAAGTAGGGCTCAACGAGGACGTGGCCGCGCGGCAAGGTGCCGGCGGAATTGGCCATCATGGGGCCTGTCCACCAGGCGTCGTCCCGCGACTGGCGGGCGTCGGGGGTGGCTTGTGCGCCGACAGGTTTGGTGGCCGCGATCAGTACAAACGCGCAGGACAGGCGAATGGCTGTCCGTCCGGTATTGCTGGGTACGCCGAAATACTTCATGACGGAGAATGACCGGTGGCCGGTACGCCGACAATCGCCACTTGGTATCATTTGACATGACCACTTCCGGAGCCCGCCGCGGATCCAGGCTCACGACGAGTCCTGACATTCTCGCGCACCTCGTGCTCGAGCGCGGTACGAGCACTCCCCTGCACCAGCAGATTTACGAGGGCCTTCGTCGCGCCATCCTGAGTGGTGCGCTTCGCCCGGAACAGCGCGTGCCTTCGACACGCATCCTGGCGATCGAACTTGGCGTGTCTCGGTTGCCGGTGCTCGCGGCGTACGATCAGTTGCTGCACGAGGGATACCTCAACGGGCGCAGAGGATCAGGGACGTTCGTAAGCGCAGCGCTTCCCGACGATCTTCTCCGCTCGGTTCGTGGTGCCCCGCGTGCGACTCGTACGTCGAAGGCGCGCAAGAAGGCGCCGCCGGCGCGAGATGATGGTGGCCATCGTCCCTTTCGCGCGAGTGTTCCGGCGCTCGACCACTTTCCGCATGCGTTGTGGTCGCGCATTGTCGCGCGGCATGCGCGCACGATGTCGGGCGCGCACATGTCGTACGGCGATCCCGCGGGGCTCGGCACACTGCGCGTGGCTATCGCCGAACATCTGCGCACGGCGCGCGCAGTGCAATGCGAGGCCGAGCAGGTGTTGATAGTGTCGGGGTCGCAGGCGGCGGTGCGGTTGTGCGCGTCCGTGCTTCTCACGCATGGCGATCGCGTGGCCATCGAAGAACCCGGGTATCCGGGCGCGCGTATCGCGATGCAGTCCAACGGAACGGCGCTGGTGCCGGTCCCGGTTGATGACGAAGGGATCAACGTGGATGCGCTCAAGCGACTGAGCGCGCGTGTGCGGGCGGTCTATGTAACCCCGTCGCATCAATTTCCGCTGGGCGTGTCGATGACCGTGGCGCGACGGTTAGCGCTGCTGGATTGGGCCGAGCGACATGATGCGTGGGTGATCGAGGATGACTACGATAGCGAGTTTCGCTATGTGAGCCATCCGCTCGGCGCGCTTCAGGGGATGAATGCGCAGGGGCGCGTGGTGTATGTCGGCACGTTCAGCAAGGCGTTGTTTCCGGCGTTGCGCGTGGGCTATCTCGTGGTGCCGCCGTCGCTGTGGACTGCATTCATGGAAGCGCGCGAGGCGTTCGATGTGTTTCCGTCGACGTTGTATCAGTTAGCGCTCGAGACGTTCCTTCGGGAGGGACATTACACTCGGCATCTTCGGCGGATGCGGCAAGTGTATGCGGCGCGGAGGGAGGCGCTCGTTGCTGGTGTTCGGGAGCACTGCGGCGATCTGCTGACGATTCACAACGGCGATGCGGGGCTTCACGTGGCGACGGTGCTGCGGGAGGGGATTGACGACGTAGCTGTTGTGCGACGAATGGCCGAGCGGGGGATGACAGCGACGGCGCTTTCTACTTGCTATATCGGAGCTGTTAAGCGGAGTGGGTTGCTATTGGGGTTTGGGGGGTGGGACACGGTACAGATAGCGGGGGCAACGAAGGAGTTAGGGGAAGTGTTGAGGGAGTTTGCGGGTGGGGTGTAGGTTGTCCGTTGTGGTCCGTGCAGCGGCGGGCGTACGGCGTGAGCGTGAGGGGAGCGGCGGGGGTGAGGCGTGAGGCGTACGGCGTGTCC
>JBDUCM010000188.1:0-9682 GCA_040003455.1 bacterium | reverse complement strand
TCCGGCCACTCCACCGATGCGGAACGCCACCGCCACTGATACCTTCACTCGCCAACAGTTTCACCCGCGCCGCCGTACCGATAGTGAATCCGCTCCATGCGCCGGCGCCCGGTTCCACGGGGCAACGCTGTCCCGCCCTGCCGGCCAGCTCTCTGAGGAGACACCCACTCATGCTTGTCCTGTTACGCCGCTCCGCAGCGGTGTTGGGGGCTGTGGCGCTCGTCGCGCCGCCGCTCTCCGCCCAGCGGAATGCTCCCTCCACCTACGCGATCACCAACGCGAAGCTGGTGCCGGTGAGCGCCGCGATCATCCCGAAAGGAACAATCGTCATCCGTGATGGCCTCATCGCCGCCATCGGCGCGAACGTGGCCATTCCCGCCGACGCCCGCATCATCGACGGCACGGGCCTCACGGTTTATCCGGGCCTCTTCGACGCCTACGGCTCCATCGGCATGGCTGCCCCAGCGGCGGCCGGAGGTGGACGTGGCGGCGCCGCAGCGGCGCTCGCTGCCTTCGCCGCGCCAGCCCCGGCAGCCAGCGGACGAGCGGCCAGCGGCCTGACCTTCGACCAGCCTCGCGGCGTGGACCCTGAGCTGCGCGCGGCAGAATTGGTGCGGCTCGACGAGGAGGCCCTGGACGGACCGCGTAGCGCAGGCATCACCACCGCGCTCACCGCGCCCAGCGCCGGCGTCTTCCAGGGGCAGTCCGCGCTCATCAACCTGGGCGGCGCCACCTCCGCCGCCATGATCGTGAAGCCAAACGTCGCCCAGCACCTCTCGTTTGGAAGCGGTGGCCGAGGGGGCGGTGGTGGCGGGGGATACCCTGGTTCGCTCATGGGTGTATTCGCCGTGCTGCGCCAGGAACTGATCGACGCGCAGCGCTATCGCGAATTCAAGACCGCCTACGACAAGAACCCGCGCAGCATGCAGCGCGTGGAATTCGACCCGGGTCTCGAGTCCCTGCTGCCAGTGCTCGCCCGCACCGAACCGGTGGTCATCGTCGCCAACACGCAGCGCGAGATCGAACGCGCGCTTGACCTGGCGAAGGAATTCAACTTCAAGCTCATCATCGCGGGCGGCAGTGAAGCCCATCTGCTGGCCGGTCGCCTCAAGGCGGACAATGTGCCGGTGCTGTTCTCCATCAACTTCCCGCGCCGCACCGCGGCCCCGGCCGCCGACGCAGATCCGGAGCCGATTCGCCTGCTTCGCGAGCGCGTCGAGATGCCCAAGGGTCCCGGTCGGCTCGCTGCGGCCGGCGTCAAGTTCGCCCTCGAATCAGGCGGCATGACCAACTGGGCCGAGTTCACCACCAACGTGCAACGCGCCGTAGAAGCCGGACTTCCGGCCGACGCCGCCATCAAGGCGCTCACCACAACGCCTGCCGAATTCTTCGGCGTGTCCGATCGCATGGGGTCGCTGGACGTGGGCAAGATCGCCAACCTCACCATCACCAAGGGTGACCTGACCGAGAAGTCCACGAAGGTATCGCAGGTGTTTGTGGACGGTCGTCCCATCACGCCACGCGCGCCAGTCGCCGGTGCGGGCGGTGCAGGTGCCGGCCCGCAGCGCCCGGCGGCCAATGCCGACGCATCGCCGCCGGAACTCACGGGCACGTGGACCGTTGCCGTGAGTGAGGACGGCAAGGATCGCACGGTGTCGTTCACCCTGCGCCAGGACGGCACGCGCCTGATTGGTGCGCTCCAGGGTGACTGGGGCACGTCCGACGTGAATGGTGAGGTGGACGCGGATGGCCAGTTCCGCTTCCGCACCATCGTCACCACGCGTGACGGCACCGAAGAGGCGTTGTTCAGCGGCCGCATGGTAAAGGACGCCATCGCTGGCGGCTTCACCATCCTCGGCCACGACCTCACCGAGTTCACGGGCACGCGCATGGCGGCCCAGTCCTCCCGCCGGGAGAACAAGTGATGCGCTCCCGTCATGAATCGACTCAATCCCTCGAGACCTCCTCGATGCGACATGCAACGCGCTACGCGAAGCTGACGCTCGCGGCGGCCGGCGCTCTTGCAGCGACGGCAATTGCCGCAAGCGCACTCCACGCGCAGGCGGCCAAGGCCGGTGCGGCTGCGCCCATCCTGATCAAGAACGCCACCGTGATGACGGTGACGCGCGGCACGCTCACCAACACCGACGTGCTCTTGTCGGGCGGCAAGATTTCGCAGGTCGGCAAGAACATCGCAGCGCCCGCTGGTGCCACAACCATAGATGGTACCGGCAAGTTCGTGATGCCGGGCATCATCGATCCGCATTCGCACATGGCGAGCGATGCCACCAACGAAGGCTCGCTGTCCGTTACGAGCATGGCGCGCATCCGCGACGTCATCAATCCCACGGCCATCGACATCTACCGCGCCCTGGCTGGCGGCGTGACGACGATCAACGTGCTGCATGGCTCTGCGAACACCATTGGCGGACAGAACGCGGTGCTCAAGCTCAAGTGGGGCCGAAGCGGCGCGGAGATGGTGATGCCCGACGCACCCCCGGGCATCAAGTTCGCCCTCGGCGAAAATGTCACGCGCAAGAACAGCAACAACATCAATATTCCCGGCATCCAGGCCCCGCCGCGCCGCTATCCTGGCACGCGCATGGGTCAGGAGGAAGTCATCCGCGACGCGTTCATGCGGGCCAAGGACTACAAGGCTGCATGGGACGACTACACGGCGAAGTCGGCCAAGGACAAGACCCTCATGCCGCCCCGCCGCGACCTGGAGCTCGAGCCGCTCAAGGAAGTGCTCGAAGGCAAGCGGCTGGTGCACGCGCACTCGTACCGCTCCGACGAAATGCTGATGCTGCTGAACGTGGCCGATGAATTCGGCTTCCACGTGCAGACACTCCAGCATGGCCTCGAGGGCTACAAGATCGCCAACGAGATCGCGAAGCATAACACCGGCCTGTCCAGCTTCGCGGATGAGTGGTCGTACAAGATTGAAGCGTACGACGCCATTCCGTACAATGTCGCCATCCTGATGCGCGCCGGCGTGCTCACGACGATCAATTCGGATGACGATGGCCGCGCGCGCCGGTTGAACATCGACGCCGCGAAGCTCATGCGGTACGGTGGACTTACCGAGACGGAAGCGATGAGCACCATCACCATCAATGGCGCCAAGCAGCTCGGTATCGAGAAGCACGTTGGCAGCATCGAGGTGGGCAAGGACGCCGACGTGGCGATCTTCAACGCCAACCCGCTCAGCGTCTACGCAAGCGTGGAATACACGATCATCGACGGCGAAGTCTTCTTCAGCAAGGAGAAGGACGTCGCGATGCGCGCGGCGGAAGCAAAGGAGCGCGCCGAGCTGGAAAAGATGGAAGCGAACATGGCGCCCGCGGGACGCGGCGGCCGCCAGGGTGGAGCGCCCGGCGCTCAGTCATCGAATGCACCGGAGAACCACTGATGCCACGCACGCAACTGAGCGCCGCCCTTCTGGGCGCGGCGCTGCTCTCACTGGGTACGAGTACGCGCGCGAGCGCGCAGCTTGGCTCATATAATCCGGCGCCCGGGCCGCAGGGCACGTACGCCATCAAGAACGCGCACATCTTCCCCGTGAGCGGGCCGGAAATTCCAAGCGGCACCATCGTCATCTCCAAGGGCAAGATCCAGGCGGTCGGCGCGAACGTCACCATTCCCGCCGGCGCGCAAGTCATCGACGCCGCGGGCATGAATGTCTATCCCGGCATGATGGACGCCGGCACGTCCATCGGGCTCTCCGAAATTCCGCAGGGCGCCGCAGCCACCATCGACATTGCGGAAGTCGGGAACTTCAACCCGAATGCGCAGGCGATCTACGGCATCAATCCGCACAGCGCGCACGTCGGCGTGGCGCGCGTGGTGGGCATCACGCACGTGATCTCGCGGCCCACCGGCGGCATTCTCTCGGGGCAGGCCGCGCTGATCAACCTGGCCGGCTTCACGGTGCCGGAGATGTCGGTGGTGCCGCATGCGGCCATGGTCATCGACCTGCCGAAGGCGGGTGGCGGTGGCGGTCGTGGTGGCGGTGCAGCGGCATTCCTCGCAGCGGCAGGTGGCGCCAACGCTCAGGCGCAGAACCAGCAGCGCCAGCGGCAGATGGATTCGCTGCGCACGCTCCTTCGCGACGCGGATGCGTACGGCAAGTCGCAGGACGCGTACGCCAAGGACAAGACGCTGCCGCGACCGAAGCGGGATGCCGTGCTCGAGTCGCTCGTGTCTACCGTGCGTGGCGTGGAGCCGGTGATGTTCCCCGCGGATCGCGCCTCGGACATCAAGGCAGCGGTTGCGTTTGCGGAAGAGATGAAGCTCAAGCCGATCATCGTTGGTGGACGTGAAGCACCGGAGATTGCCGGATACCTCAAGCAGCACAACGTGCCGGTGGTGTACACGCACGTGCTCGCGCTGCCCTCGCGCGAGGACGATCCGTACGACCAGAACTACAATGCGCCTGCCAAGCTCGCGGCAGCCGGCGTACAGTTCTCCATCACCAGCGGTGACTGCTGTTCAGAGGTACGCAACCTGCCGTCGGTCGCCGGCATGGCGTCGGCGTTCGGACTCTCCAAGGCCGACGCGCTCAAGTCCGTGACACTTGGACCGGCGCAGATCTTCGGGGTCGCCGACAAGCTTGGATCACTCGACGTGGGCAAGATCGCGAACATCGTCGTGACCGATGGCGACATGCTCGAGGCCAAGACGAACACGAAGTACCTGTTCATCGACGGCCGCCTCGTGCCGCTGGATACGAAGCACTCGCAGCTCTACGACATCTTCAAGGGCAAGCCACTCCAGCCGTGATAGGCGAGGACTAACCTGAGGAACTGAACCACAGAGGGCACGGAGGGCACAGAGGAAGATCTTCCTCTGTGCCCTCCGTGCCCTCTGTGGTTCAGTTCCTCAGGTTAGTCCTCGCCTATCACGGCTGGAGTGGCTTGCCCTTGAAGATGTCGTAGAGCTGCGAGTGCTTCGTATCCAGCGGCACGAGGCGGCCGTCGATGAACAGGTACTTCGTGTTCGTCTTGGCCTCGAGCATGTCGCCATCGGTCACGACGATGTTCGCGATCTTGCCCACGTCGAGTGATCCAAGCTTGTCGGCGACCCCGAAGATCTGCGCCGGTCCAAGTGTCACGGACTTGAGCGCGTCGGCCTTGGAGAGTCCGAACGCCGACGCCATGCCGGCGACCGACGGCAGGTTGCGTACCTCTGAACAGCAGTCACCGCTGGTGATGGAGAACTGTACGCCGGCTGCCGCGAGCTTGGCAGGCGCATTGTAGTTCTGGTCGTACGGATCGTCCTCGCGCGAGGGCAGCGCGAGCACGTGCGTGTACACCACCGGCACGTTGTGCTGCTTGAGGTATCCGGCAATCTCCGGTGCTTCACGTCCACCAACGATGATCGGCTTGAGCTTCATCTCTTCCGCAAACGCAACCGCTGCCTTGATGTCCGAGGCGCGATCCGCGGGGAACATCACCGGCTCCACGCCACGCACGGTAGACACGAGCGACTCGAGCACGGCATCCCGCTTCGGTCGCGGCAGCGTCTTGTCCTTGGCGTACGCGTCCTGCGACTTGCCGTACGCATCCGCGTCGCGAAGGAGCGTGCGCAGCGAATCCATCTGCCGCTGGCGCTGCTGGTTCTGCGCCTGAGCGTTGGCGCCACCTGCCGCTGCGAGGAATGCCGCTGCACCGCCACCACGACCGCCACCGCCACCCGCCTTCGGCAGGTCGATGACCATGGCCGCATGCGGCACCACCGACATCTCCGGCACCGTGAAGCCGGCCAGGTTGATCAGCGCGGCCTGCCCCGAGAGAATGCCGCCGGTGGGCCGCGAGATCACGTGCGTGATGCCCACCACGCGCGCCACGCCGACGTGCGCGCTGTGCGGATTGATGCCGTAGATCGCCTGCGCATTCGGGTTGAAGTTCCCGACTTCCGCAATGTCGATGGTGGCTGCGGCGCCCTGCGGAATTTCGGAGAGCCCGATGGACGTGCCGGCGTCCATCATGCCGGGATAGACATTCATGCCCGCGGCGTCGATGACTTGCGCGCCGGCGGGAATGGTGACGTTCGCGCCGACCGCCTGGATCTTGCCCTTGGAGATGACGATGGTGCCGCTTGGAATTTCCGGCCCGCTCACGGGGAAGATGTGCGCGTTCTTGATGGCGTACGTGCCCTGCGGCCCGGGCGCCGGATTATATGAGCCAAGCTGCGCGCTCGCGCGCGTACTCGTACCCAGTGAGAGCAGCGCCGCGCCCAGAAGGGCGGCGCTCAGTTGCGTGCGTGGCATCAGTGGTTCTCCGGTGCATTCGATGACTGAGCGCCGGGCGCTCCACCCTGGCGGCCGCCGCGTCCCGCGGGCGCCATGTTCGCTTCCATCTTTTCCAGCTCGGCGCGCTCCTTTGCTTCCGCCGCGCGCATCGCGACGTCCTTCTCCTTGCTGAAGAAGACTTCGCCGTCGATGATCGTGTATTCCACGCTTGCGTAGACGCTGAGCGGGTTGGCGTTGAAGATCGCCACGTCGGCGTCCTTGCCCACCTCGATGCTGCCAACGTGCTTCTCGATACCGAGCTGCTTGGCGCCATTGATGGTGATGGTGCTCATCGCTTCCGTCTCGGTAAGTCCACCGTACCGCATGAGCTTCGCGGCGTCGATGTTCAACCGGCGCGCGCGGCCATCGTCATCCGAATTGATCGTCGTGAGCACGCCGGCGCGCATCAGGATGGCGACATTGTACGGAATGGCGTCGTACGCTTCAATCTTGTACGACCACTCATCCGCGAAGCTGGACAGGCCGGTGTTATGCTTCGCGATCTCGTTGGCGATCTTGTAGCCCTCGAGGCCATGCTGGAGTGTCTGCACGTGGAAGCCGAATTCATCGGCCACGTTCAGCAGCATCAGCATTTCGTCGGAGCGGTACGAGTGCGCGTGCACCAGCCGCTTGCCTTCGAGCACTTCCTTGAGCGGCTCGAGCTCCAGGTCGCGGCGGGGCGGCATGAGGGTCTTGTCCTTGGCCGACTTCGCCGTGTAGTCGTCCCATGCAGCCTTGTAGTCCTTGGCCCGCATGAACGCGTCGCGGATGACTTCCTCCTGACCCATGCGCGTGCCAGGATAGCGGCGCGGCGGGGCCTGGATGCCGGGAATATTGATGTTGTTGCTGTTCTTGCGCGTGACATTTTCGCCGAGGGCGAACTTGATGCCCGGGGGTGCGTCGGGCATCACCATCTCCGCGCCGCTTCGGCCCCACTTGAGCTTGAGCACCGCGTTCTGTCCGCCAATGGTGTTCGCAGAGCCATGCAGCACGTTGATCGTCGTCACGCCGCCAGCCAGGGCGCGGTAGATGTCGATGGCCGTGGGATTGATGACGTCGCGGATGCGCGCCATGCTCGTAACGGACAGCGAGCCTTCGTTGGTGGCATCGCTCGCCATGTGCGAATGCGGATCGATGATGCCCGGCATCACGAACTTGCCGGTACCATCTATGGTTGTGGCACCAGCGGGCGCTGCGATGTTCTTGCCGACCTGCGAAATCTTGCCGCCCGACAAGAGCACGTCGGTGTTGGTGAGCGTGCCGCGCGTCACCGTCATCACGGTGGCGTTCTTGATCAGGATGGGCGCAGCCGCACCGGCCTTGGCCGCCTGCGCGTGGAGTGCGCTTGCGGCAATTGCCGTCGCTGCAAGAGCGCCGGCCGCCGCGAGCGTCAGCTTCGCGTAGCGCGTTGCATGTCGCATCGAGGAGGTCTCGAGGGATTGAGTCGATTCATGACGGGAGCGCATCACTTGTTCTCCCGGCGGGAGGACTGGGCCGCCATGCGCGTGCCCGTGAACTCGGTGAGGTCGTGGCCGAGGATGGTGAAGCCGCCAGCGATGGCGTCCTTTACCATGCGGCCGCTGAACAACGCCTCTTCGGTGCCGTCACGCGTGGTGACGATGGTGCGGAAGCGGAACTGGCCATCCGCGTCCACCTCACCATTCACGTCGGACGTGCCCCAGTCACCCTGGAGCGCACCAATCAGGCGCGTGCCGTCCTGGCGCAGGGTGAACGACACCGTGCGATCCTTGCCGTCCTCACTCACGGCAACGGTCCACGTGCCCGTGAGTTCCGGCGGCGATGCGTCGGCATTGGCCGCCGGGCGCTGCGGGCCGGCACCTGCACCGCCCGCACCGGCGACTGGCGCGCGTGGCGTGATGGGACGACCGTCCACAAACACCTGCGATACCTTCGTGGACTTCTCGGTCAGGTCACCCTTGGTGATGGTGAGGTTGGCGATCTTGCCCACGTCCAGCGACCCCATGCGATCGGACACGCCGAAGAATTCGGCAGGCGTTGTGGTGAGCGCCTTGATGGCGGCGTCGGCCGGAAGTCCGGCTTCTACGGCGCGTTGCACGTTGGTGGTGAACTCGGCCCAGTTGGTCATGCCGCCTGATTCGAGGGCGAACTTGACGCCGGCCGCAGCGAGCCGACCGGGACCCTTGGGCATCTCGACGCGCTCGCGAAGCAGGCGAATCGGCTCCGGATCTGCGTCGGCGGCCGGGGCCGCGGTGCGGCGCGGGAAGTTGATGGAGAACAGCACCGGCACATTGTCCGCCTTGAGGCGACCGGCCAGCAGATGGGCTTCACTGCCGCCCGCGATGATGAGCTTGAAGTTGAATTCCTTCGCCAGGTCAAGCGCGCGTTCGATCTCGCGCTGCGTGTTGGCGACGATGACCACCGGTTCGGTGCGGGCGAGCACTGGCAGCAGGGACTCGAGACCCGGGTCGAATTCCACGCGCTGCATGCTGCGCGGGTTCTTGTCGTAGGCGGTCTTGAATTCGCGATAGCGCTGCGCGTCGATCAGTTCCTGGCGCAGCACGGCGAATACACCCATGAGCGAACCAGGGTATCCCCCGCCACCACCGCCCCCTCGGCCACCGCTTCCAAACGAGAGGTGCTGGGCGACGTTTGGCTTCACGATCATGGCGGCGGAGGTGGCGCCGCCCAGGTTGATGAGCGCGGACTGCCCCTGGAAGACGCCGGCGCTGGGCGCGGTGAGCGCGGTGGTGATGCCTGCGCTACGCGGTCCGTCCAGGGCCTCCTCGTCGAGCCGCACCAATTCTGCCGCGCGCAGCTCAGGGTCCACGCCGCGAGGCTGGTCGAAGGTCAGGCCGCTGGCCGCTCGTCCGCTGGCTGCCGGGGCTGGCGCGGCGAAGGCAGCGAGCGCCGCTGCGGCGCCGCCACGTCCACCTCCGGCCGCCGCTGGGGCAGCCATGCCGATGGAGCCGTAGGCGTCGAAGAGGCCCGGATAAACCGTGAGGCCCGTGCCGTCGATGATGCGGGCGTCGGCGGGAATGGCCACGTTCGCGCCGATGGCGGCGATGAGGCCATCACGGATGACGATTGTTCCTTTCGGGATGATCGCGGCGCTCACCGGCACCAGCTTCGCGTTGGTGATCGCGTAGGTGGAGGGAGCATTCCGCTGGGCGGAGAGCGGCGGCGCGACGAGCGCCACAGCCCCCAACACCGCTGCGGAGCGGCGTAACAGGACAAGCATGAGTGGGTGTCTCCTCAGAGAGCTGGCCGGCAGGGCGGGACAGCGTTGCCCCGTGGAACCGGGCGCCGGCGCATGGAGCGGATTCACTATCGGTACGGCGGCGCGGGTGAAACTGTTGGCGAGTGAAGGTATCAGTGGCGGTGGCGTTCCGCATCGGTGGAGTGGCCGGA
>JBDUCM010000187.1:0-9696 GCA_040003455.1 bacterium | reverse complement strand
GTCAGCCCCCCATGCTGGATCGCGGCCAGCAACCCAACCACCACCCCGGGATCAAACTGGGTCCCGCTGCACCGCACCACCTCCCGAACAGCCTCGTCAAACGTCGCCCCATGCGCGCGATACGGCCGACTGCTCGTCATCGCATCCAGCGTATCGGCCACACTCATGATCCGCGCCGCCAGCGGGATGGCCGTTCCGCACAACCCATCCGGCAAGCCCGCACCATCAAAGCGCTCGTGATGTGACCGCACCACGCTCAATGCAATGGGCTCCTCGTCCAGCAGCGAATGCAGAATGCGCCAGCCAAGCACAGGATGCGTCATGACGTGCGCATACTCCGCCGCCGTCAGCTTGCCTGCCTTGTTCAGCACTGCCTCCCGCACACCAATCTTGCCAACATCATGGACATGCCCGCCAAGAGTGATCTGGCGCACCTGGTCGGCATCCACCCCCATGCGTCGTGCAATCGCACTCGCGTAATAGCTGACACGGTCGGAATGCCCGCGCGTATAGGAGTCCTTCGCTTCCAACGCGTCGGCCAGCGACTCCACACTCGCCAGGAACACGTGCTCCAGTCGCTTCGCTTGCAGCGTCACCTTCTCGCTCAACTGCTCCTGGAACACACGGTTCGCCACAAGGAGTTGCTGCTTCTCCGTCGCGTGCAACACGCGTGCGCGAACCTCCGCACTGTCGAACGGCTTCGTCAGATAGTCCATGGCGCCCAGCTCCAGGCAATGGACCGCCAGCTTCACGTTGTCCACAGCCGTGACCATCAACACGCTCGTTTCCGGCCACCGCTTGCGAATGCGCGTCAACAATTCGACGCCGTCCATCTGCGGCATCCGGACATCCGTGATGACGAGGCCGATCTCGTGGTGCTGCGACAGCAGCGTCAGCGCGTGAACGCCGCCATCGGCCTCCAGACACGTCACCCCCGTTCGCCTCAGCAGTTGCGCGAGCACGTGCCGCACGTGCTCGTCATCGTCCACCACCAGATACGTCTGCGCGTCGGCGTGGGGAGAACCGGCCGCCATGTCCATCACAACCTCACCGAGTGATCCAGGGGCGCCGGTGCGGATGAAGGGGACCAGGCCTTCACGACCGGCACAGGAACCTCGCGCTCCAGCGTTGGCGTGAGGTCGGACCCGGAAACAGGATGCGCGAAGTAGTAGCCCTGCGCCTCGTCGCATCCATGCAGCCGCAGGAGTTCCAGCTCCTGCAACGTCTCCACCCCCTCCCCGACCACGCGCAGGTGCAGGCCGCGCGCCATGTTGATCGCGGTGCTCACGATCGTGGCATCATCACCGGCCAACTGTGTTTGATGCACGAATGACTGGTCAATCTTCAACGTGTCCACAGGAAACTTGCGGAGATAGTCCAGGCTGGAATACCCGGTACCGAAGTTGTCCACGGCCACGCGCACTCCACTTGCACGCAGCGTCTGGAGGATGCGGCCGGTACAGTCGGCGCGCTGCATCAACACGCCTTCGGTCAACTCCAGCTCCAGACGCATCGGAGCAAGGCCCGACTGCACGAGGATGCTGAGGACGCCTTGCAGGAATCCCTTGTCGCGAAACTCCACCGCCGAGACGTTCACGGCCATGGTCCCGAACGACAGGCCGGCGTCCGCCCATTGCCGCGCCTGATCACATGCCGCCCGAAGCACCCAGTTCCCGATGGGGACGATGAGGCCGCACGCCTCCGCCACCTGGATGAACTGCGCCGGCGCCACCACGCCGCGCGAGGGATGCGTCCAGCGCAGCAACGCCTCCACACCCGAAATCCTGCCCGTCAGGATATCGATCTTCGGCTGGTAGTGCAGCGCGAACTCCCGTCGCTCCATGGCGTGGTGCAGGCTCTGCTCAACGGACTGGCGCGCCGAAGCTCGCACGTCCATGGACGGGCGGAAGAACTGGTATCGATGCCGGCCGCTCTCCTTCGCCTGATACATGGCGGTGTCCGCGTTCCGGATCAGCGCATCCGCGTCCGTGCCGTCGTCGGGGTAGACGCTCACACCAATGCTCGTGGCCACGTGCAGCACGTGTCCATCAATGACGTGTGGCTCCGCGACGGCTTTCAGCATGCGCTTCGCCGTGCTGGTCGCGTCCTCGGCCTGCTCCACTTCCGATAGCAGCACCACGAACTCATCGCCACCTTGACGGCTCACCGTGTCCGAGCCGCGGACGCACTCGTTCAGTCGAGACGCAACGGACTGGAGCAGCTTGTCACCTACAGCGTGACCAAGTGAGTCGTTCACATGCTTGAAACCGTCGAGGTCCAGGAACAAGACGGCAACCGACTTCCGGTGCCGCGACGCAAGCGCAACGGCCTGGTGAATCCGGTCCATCAACAGCATGCGGTTCGGCAGCCCGGTCAGGAAGTCGTGCTTCGCGCAATGGTCCAGTTGCGTCGCGAGTGCTCGCGACGCACCAACATCGCGGAACACGAGCACCGTACCGGTCAAGCCACCGCTGCGATCGTGAATCGGCGCTGCCGACTCCTCGATCTGCACCTCAAAGCCATCACGCCGCACCAGCACGCAGTTGGAGGACTGGTGCACCGCTGTCGCGGGATCAAGGGCATCGTCGGCGATGTTCGGCACAACGTGCCGCGTGGTGCCGTCGAGAATACGGAGTACGTCGGCGCCGGGCTGGCCGGTCGCTTCCGCGCATGACCACCCTGTGAGGCGCTCAGCCACCCGATTGAGAAAGGTCACGTTGCCGGCGACATCCGTGCAGGCCACCGCGTCGCCGATACAGTCCAGCGTCACCTGTGCGCGTTCCTTCTCGATGAACAACGCCTCCTCGAGATGCTTGCGCTCCACCGCGTACCGCAGCGCTCGAAGCAAGCCGCGCGTCTCCAGTTGCCCCTTGATGAGGTAGTCCTGTGCCCCCATCTGGAGCGACTGCACGGCAAGCGCGGCATCTTCCTGGCCGGTGAGCACCACGAGCGGCGTGTGAGGAGCCGCCGCGCGCGCGCGTTGAACCGCCTCCAACCCACAGGCGTCAGTGAGGTTGAGGTCCAGGAGAACGACGTCCACGGCATGTGCCGCGAGATACGCCTCGGCGTCCTCCATGGATTCCACGTGCGTGAGCCGCGTATCATGCGCGCCCTGCTCGTCGAGCATTTCGCAGAGTAGCCGCGCGTCGCCTCGGTTGTCTTCAACGAGGAGCAGTCGCTTCGCCGGATTCGGGCTCATTAGACTGCCCGATGAACGGGCAGCTTTGCATTCGTCAACCAGAAGGAGCAGATGCTGCCGATCAGGCGCTCGAAGGCATCGAGCTGCACTGGCTTGCTGAGGTAGCAGTTCGCATGGAGTGCATAACACGTCGTGATGTCCGCCTCCGCCTCCGACGTCGTCAGGATCGCGGTCGGGATCGACTTCAGGTCGTCGTCCTCCTTGATGCGCGCGAGCACCTCTCGGCCATCCATCCTCGGAAGGTTCAGGTCGAGCAGGATGAGGTCGGGGCGCGGAGCATCGGCGTGGGTGCCCTCACGCCGCAGGAACGCCATGGCCTCCACCCCGTCGGAAACAACGTGCAGCGGGTTGCGCATGCCGTAGTCGCGGAAAGCTTCCTGCGTCAGCCGCACGTCGCCGGCGCTGTCTTCCACCAGCAGGACGGTTCGCGTCATTGCCCTATCCTCCCATGGTATTGGCCAGCTGGGGCACCGCGCTCGTGAGTGCAAACCGGAACGTGGAGCCCTGTCCGGGTTGCGACGCCACCGAGATGCTGCCCCCGTGCCGCTGGACGATCTTCTTGCAGATGGCCAACCCGATGCCGGTGCCCGCAAACTCGTCCCGTTTGTGCAGCCGCTGGAACATCCCGAAAATCCGCTCGAAGTATTTCGGATCGATGCCGAGCCCGTTGTCCTTCACCGCGAACATCCACTGTTGCGCTTCATTCCGCTCTGCCGAGATGTGCACGAGGGGAATGCCGGAGCCGTGATACTTGATGCCGTTGCCGATGAGGTTCTGGAAGAGCTGGACCAGTTGCAACTCGTCCGCTTCCACCATTGGCATCTCGTCGTGCGTTACCAGCGCGCCGCTTTCCTCAATGGCACCTCGCAGGTTCCGCAACGCCTGCGCGAGGGCGTCGCCGCTGGACGTCTCGTGCAGGTGCTCCAGCTTCGTCTCCACACGCGAGTAGGCCAGCAAGTCCTGGATCAACTGCTGCATGCGATTTGCGCCGTCCACGGCGAAGGCAATGAATTCGTCCGCATCCGCGTCGAGCTTCCCCTTGTACCGCCGTGAGAGAAGCTGCGTGTAACTCGCCACCATCCGCAGTGGCTCCTGCAAGTCGTGCGAGGCGATGTAGGCAAACTGCTGCAATTCCTGATTGGACCGGTTGAGCTCATCCATCTTCAGCAGGAGCCTCGCCTCCGCCTGGAGGTGCGCTTCCGCTTTCTTGCGCATCGTGATGTCGCGGATGGCCGCGGTCACGAGGATGCCGTCCTCGCTCTTGAGAGGACTGAGCATGATCTCGATGGGGAAGTCACTGCCATTTTTCCGGCGCCCGGTCAGCTCCAGGCCCATTCCCATTTGTTGCGCCAGCGCATCTTCCACCGAACGGAGCGCGTCCGCCACGAGTCGCTCGGCGAAACCTTCCGGGATGATGTTTCGCACCTGCTGGCCGAGCAGCTCGTCACGGTGATAGCCGAACTGCTTTTCCGCCTGAACATTGAGCAGCACGATCGCGCCGGCCTGATTGACCACGACCATCGCGTCGGGCGCCGCTTCGAGCAGTCCGCGGTAGCGGCTTTCCATCTGGGCGAGATGCCGCTCGGTCTCTTTCCGCACGCTGATGTTGCGGATGGCCGCCGTCACCAGAATGCCGTCTGGGGAGTCCAGCGGGCTGAGCATCATCTCGATTGGGAACTCGGTGCCGTCCTTGCGACGTCCGGACAGTTCGATCCCCGTGCCAATCTGCTGCGCCAGCGCCTCGGCCGCCGTGCGCGCGCCGTCGGCAACCAGCCGCTCCGCAAAGCCCTCGGGGATGATCGTTGTCACTGGCTGGCCAACCAGTTCGTCGCGAGGGTAACCGAACTGCTTCTCAGCCTGGAGGTTGAACAGGACGATCGCGCCGTGTTGGTTTACCACCACCATCGCATCCGGCGCCGCTTCCAGAAGATACTTGGTATTCATCATGAGTTTTCGCGGGGCAGGGGTTGGGCATCGATCGTCTCGCGTACTCTGCGGGCCAGTGCGTCGGGCGTGAATGGTTTCTGGATGTAGGCAATGCCGGAGGACAGCACGCCGTGCCGGAGCACCGCGTCGTCCGTATGGCCGGACATGTAGAGCAATCGTGCGTTCGGCTGGATGAGCGTGAACTGGTCCACCAGCTCCTTGCCGTTCATCTCCGGCATCACCACGTCGGTGAGCAACAGGTCGATGGGCCCGTTGCGCGTTGCGGCCAGCTCCAGTGCTTCGCGCCCGTTCGATGCCTCCAACACCGAGTACCCACATCGCACGAGTGACTGCCGGACGACCGAGCGCACGGCCGCCGCATCCTCCACGAGCAAAACGGTCTCGGTGCCACGTGGCGTCACGCTCAGCACCTGGTGCTCCGCGAGGGGAGCCGGCGATCCGCTGCTGAGTGGCAGGTACACCTTGAACATCGTGCCCTTTCCCAGCAGGCTGTTCACGCGAATGAAGCCACCGCGTTGCTTGACGATGCCATAGGCCGTGGCCAGGCCCAGGCCAGTGCCCATCCCGGCGGCCTTCGTGGTGAAGAATGGCTCGAAGATCCGGGCGCGGGTCACGTCGTCCATACCGATGCCCGTATCGCTCATCGACAGCACGGCGTAGCTGCCGGGAGTTGCCGGCCAATGCGCGCTCGCATAGTTCGCATCGAGCGTCACAACGTCCGTCTTGATCGTGAGCCTGCCGCCGTCCGGCATCGCGTCCCGCGCGTTCACGGCCAGGTTCATGATGACCTGTTCCAACTGGCTCGCTGTCACCATCACCGTACAGGGGTGATGGTGCAGTGTTACCTGGATCGCCACGTCCTCGTTGACCACGCGACGCAGCAGCGTCACGGTGCGTTCCACCACGTCTTCAAGGTGAGTCACGTCGCTCGGCGCTGCATCCTGGCGTCCAAAGACGAGCAACTGGCGCGTGAGGGCGGCCGCAGCACTGGCAGCGTTCGTGATCGGCTCCAGGTCGTCCAGCAAACCGCTGCCCGGTGCGATGGCGCCACGCAGCAGGTCAGCGGAACCCATGATGATCGTGAGCAGATTGTTGAAGTCGTGGGCGACCCCAGCGGCGAGCCGTCCCACCGCTTCCAGTCGGCGCGACTGGCGGCCGTGCTCCTCGAGCAACTCGAACTCCGTGACATCCTCGCCCACGCTGAGCGACCCCGTTTGGTTCCCCTCACCGTCCCGGAACACTGTTGTGCTCCACGAAATCACGCGCGGCTCACCCGCTCTGGTCACCAGAGGCACGCGCACCCGTTCACGCTCGCGACCAAGTGGCGCGTCATGCACAAATGCCGCCGGCAGGAATTGCGAAAGCCAGTTCTTTCCGAGTGCTTCGTCCTGGAAGTATCCGGTAAGCTGGAGGCCGAACGGATTCAGGTACTCGACGTTCCCGTTGGCGTCGAGCAGCAGCACGACGAGGTTGACGGTCTCGAACAGGGTGAACAGCCGCAACTCACTTGCGCGCAGCGCTTCCCGAGCCTGCCGGCGCTCTGTGATGTCGAGAGCAAAGCCGCTGAAACGGTAGATCTCGCCCCACTCGTTGCGCACGGGCGTGAGGTGGGCGGCCACCCAGCGAGCGTTCCCGCCCTGGGGACGAAGCTCAAATTCCAGCGGATCCGGCGCTTCACCGGCCGTGACGCTGGCGATGTAGCCCATGAAGCGCGCCCGATCCTCGCCCGAGACGGGCTTGAAGAACGACGAGGCATCCTCGTAAAGGCTGGTGCATGACTGCCCCCAAACGCCCTCGTACGCATGGTTGACGAAGTAGGTGTGCTGAAATGTCGCATCGACGATGAAGTACACCTCGGAGATCGTGTCGGCGAGCTGCCGGAACGTCCGGCTGCCGCTACCGTGCGTGGGCGCGTGACGCTGCGCGCCATGGCGGCCGGGTCGTTGCGCGTCTGCAAGCACGGCACGTTGGCCCTGTTGCGCTGCGCGACATCGATTACGAGCGATCGCGAACAGGAGGGCCCGTATCATGGCCGGCCCCCCGCTAACGCCCTTCACGAGGTAGTCCTGCGCGCCTCCGTTTACCACCGTGAGGCCAAGTTGGCCATCGTCCTGACCCGTGAGGACCACGATGGGCGTGGATGGGACAGCGCGGCGCATGGTCTCGAATGTCGCGATGCCCGAGCTATCGGGAAGCGAAAGATCGAGAACGACGAGATCAAAGGCCTCCTTCTGCGCGCGCCGCATTGCCTCGCCAAGCAGCGGCACGGCTTCGATGTCGAACCGGCGGCTCGTGACGTCGGAGAATGCCTCCTCGAACAGCCTTACGTCGCCGAGGTTATCCTCCACGAGGAGAAGACGGACCGTGGGAAGAGCGGCCGTAAGCGTAAGCGAGCCGCGTGTCGGAAGGGAACGCCGTGCAGGGTCGTGCTGGACGCATTGCGCATCTCGCATACGAAACGACCTGTTAATGTGGAGCTGTGGGCGGGCCGCGCAGCGCGTAGAAGGAGAGCGTTAGGCTGCCCTTAAAGGATTGGGCGCCGCGAGGACGGGAAATGTGGGGAAATGCCTCTGGATCGTGTCGGGAGTTTCCCTTGACCCCCTCGAGGGAGTGCTTGCCGTCGCGCGAGTGCGAAGGGGTCGCCAAGGTGACAGTGACGTGAAGCCCGGAAGCCTGTCCCGTCCCCTTGACAGCCTAACAGCGTCACACTATCCTCGTTCGCTCAGGGAGTCGCGTCCCGATGTCCATGCCGCAGTCGTCCGGATTCTCATAGGGCCTGCATGCATGCCGAACTCACCACTCGGACACATCGACGACGCGACTTTGTCGTTCCAAGCACTCGTCGTCTCGCTAACACCAAGCCAAGCCATGCCGCACACTCAACGCGATACCCGCAAAGCAACAGCCGCTCGCACTGGCCTCCGCCAGTTCGTCGCAAGCCTGTGCGCGCGTGCAAATCAGTTTGGCGGCCGAGGTACGAATTACGGACCGGTGATTGGCACCCCGTGGGCACTACCAACATCCCAAGCAGGCACGATTGGCATGACAGGATCTCCGTAGAGATCCCGGCCCGCCTTTCAGGAGCGATTCGCCGCCCCGCCTGCACGCAATGCAGGCGGGGCGTTTTGCATTTCAACCGCTGTTTGACAAGTGATGGCTCGACACGACATCCCCAGAGGCGCCCGCGGCGCGCACACGCCTCGCCCCTGGGGAACTGCCCATGAACTCACCAACGAAGGGCGCAGGATCAGGTCGAGCCATCACGACATCAACACAACAACACCAACAACACCAACAACAACAACAGGAAACGAAGGAAGACAACATGAAGATCTTTGGTCAGCACGAAGAACGGACGATGGTGCAGTTCCAGGACATCCGAAGCCGCGCCGTGGACGCCGCCCTCATGGCCGACGGACACGTTGGCTACGTCATGCCCATCGGTGGCGTCGCCACATACCGCGATCAGGTATCCGTGGTCGGCGTCGGGTTCGACATCGCCTGCGGCAACGCGGCCATCCGCACCAACCTCACACTCGCCTCGTTCGGCGACGACGAGACCGCGGTGCGCGCCACACTCACCACCCTTGCCAACGAGATCGCCGACACGGTGAGCTTCGGCATCGGACGGAAGAATCGTGCGGAGGATGCGCCCGTTGATCACGAGCTGTTCGCGAGTGCGGTGTGGGATGCCGTACCCGTCGACCACCGCGACGCGCTCCGCAACAAGGCGCGCCAGCAGCTCGGCACCGTGGGAAGCGGCAACCACTACGTGGACGTGTTCGTCGACGAAGAGGGATTCATCTGGGTCGGCGTGCACTTCGGTTCGCGTGGCCTGGGACACACCATCGCGTCCAACTTCCTTGCACTCGGGGAAGGGAAGGCCTGGGGTGACCGCGTGGCCGAACGGGAGGTGCTGCTCGCGCTCACCGATCCCATTGGGCACGACTACTGGGCACTGATGAACCTGGCCGGCGAGTACGCCTACGCCGGCCGCGAATGGGTCGCACGAAAGGTCGTCGAGCTACTCGGCGGCACGGAACTGGAGCTCGTCCACAACCATCACAACTTTGCCTGGAAGGAAGAGCACAATGGCGAAGAGGTGGTGGTCATCCGGAAGGGCGCCACCCCCGCGTTCCCCGGGCAGTTGGGATTCGTGGGCGGATCCATGGGCGACGACGCGGTGATCATCCGCGGTGCCGAGCCCGTGAATGAGGACGTGCAGGCATTGCAGCGCGACGCGCTGTATTCCACGGTGCACGGCGCCGGACGTGTGATGTCGCGCACGCAGGCGGCCGGGAAGCGCAACCGCCGTGGCCGGAGCCTCACGCGTGGCGAGGTGTCACGCGACATGATGACCGCGTGGGTGAAGGAGAAGGGCGTCATCCTCCGCGGAGGCGCGCCCGACGAGAGCCCCCACGTGTACCGGCGCCTGCCCGCGGTGCTCGAGGCGCAGCAGGGGACCATCGACGTCCTGCACACGCTGCGACCCATCATCGTCGTCATGGCGGGAAGCAACGAGTTCGATCCCTACAAGGATTGAACTCGTT
>JBDUCM010000186.1:0-9728 GCA_040003455.1 bacterium | reverse complement strand
GTAGGCGCCGAGGTGGGGGACGGGGTTGTAGCGGTTGGCTTCGTCGATGAAGAAGCAGCCGGGTTCACCGGTCTTCCACGCGCCCTGGATCATCTTGTCCCACACCATGTTGGCGTCGAGCTGGCCGACGACCTGGTGTGTGCCGGGATCGATGAGGTCATAGGAGGCCTTGGCCTTCAGGGCTTCCATGAATTTGGTGGTGACGGCGACGCTGATGTTGAAGTTGGTGATCTGCGTGAGGTCTTCCTTGCACGCGATGAAATCCATGATGTCTGGATGATCGCAGCGCAGGATGCCCATGTTGGCGCCGCGACGGGTGCCGCCCTGCTTCACGGCGTCGGTGCTGGCGTCGTAGAGCTTCATGAAGGAGATGGGTCCGCTGGCGACACCAGTGGTGGAGCGAACCATGGAGCCCTTTCCGCGGAGCTTGCTGAAGCCGAAGCCGGTGCCACCACCACTCTGGTGGATGATGGCCATGCTCTTGAGGGTGTCGTAGATGCCGTTGCGACCGTTGGCGAGGGCGTCTTCGACGGGCAGGACGAAGCAAGCGGAGAGCTGGCCGAGTGGGCGGCCGGCGTTCATGAGCGTGGGGGAGTTGGGCTCGAAGCGGCGCTGGGTCATGAGCGCGTAGAATTCTTCGGCCACGGCCTCGACTGCCCCTTCACTCGCCCCATAGCGTGCATCTGGTTCGGCCACGACGGTGGCGACGCGCCAGAAGAGGTCTTCCGGACTCTCTACGGCCTGACCGGTCTTGTCCTTGACGAGATAGCGCTTGGCGAGGACAGTGCGGGCGTTGGCCGAGAGGGTGACGGGACCCTGAGGGGGATTGACGGGCAGGGGCATGTGCGACTTCTCCCTATATGTATGTGGGACTTGGACTATAAGCCCGGACCGTCTCTACGGGGAGCATTGATTGCTCAGCGCGAACGGCGGGGGCATACCGCGAGGTCGGAGTAGAACCGCGGGGGCGCATGTTACTCCCCCTCGTGTATCCGCGCCAGTCCCGACCTAAGTCACTGTAATATAACAACTTCTAGTGTATGCATCACTTTGCGGCGTGGTGGTGTTGGTGAAGTGGAAAACATGCGGTGCGGGGGGTGTAAACGGGTGAAGCGGTAGTTTGTTGTCGGCATTCTTTGCTCGGTTCTGCGAGTTAACTGTCTATAAATCCGTGAGTTATGGGATGGTTCGTGATCCTTCGTGGGAGTAGGGCTTAGGGTGTTGGAAGCGAGCGCAAGATCGGTCAAATGGTACGGCTTGCCTGGAAGCACATCGGGGGTGGATGCGAACGCTACAGTTTCTCGCGAGAGAGGCGCGATGCCGTACTCTTCGGGGTGTGTCGGCGGTCCCTCTGCTGGAATGATCTATCACTCCACCGCAATGAATACTCGAACCCTTGCCTTCATCGTTGTGATCGCCGGCGGGGTCGCGTGTTTTCCGTCGTCGTCTCAGCGCATTGATGCCAACGGATTCACCGACTACCAGCGGCATGAGCAGGCGGAACTGTTGGCGCTGGCGCGCGAAGCCGATACGACGTACAAGCGACGGATGCTCGATTATATCCGGCGTGCGCGGCTCGTCCCGACAGATTCACTGGCGCGGTTGTATGCAGCCGTGCCGACAACGCCCGTTGCAGAACTCTGGCGGCTTCGCATGGTGATCGGGTGCGAGGGGTTTTCCCTCACGCCGAAGCATGGTACCATGCCCGCTGCGCGCGCCATGGCGCGCATGAAGGACTCTCTCCAGAAGGCGGGCTACGATATGAAGCATCTGTCCGAGACCTATATGTCGGCACCTGGGCCGCCGATGGAGCTTTCGCTCGCCACATGCGGGGAGGCGGTGTACCGCTTGCCAAGAGTCCCGGACAGTTTGAGCAATCTTCCCTACCCCGCGCGCTTTCAACTCCCATCGCATCCAAAGCCGATTACTTCGGGCCTTGGCACAACAGATCCGATTTCACACGTGTCGCCGTGAGTGCTCGAAGGCTGGTGTTGATGATGCTCGTCGCGGGTGGGGTGGCATGCCTTCCGTCGTCGTCTCGGCACATCGATGCCAACGGCCTCTCCGACTACCAGCGGCACGAGCAGGCGGAGTTGCAGGCGCTCGCACGCGAAGGCGATACGACGTACAAGCGTCGGATGCTCGATTATATCCGGCGTGCGCGGCTCGTCCCGACAGATTCACTGGCGCGGTTGTATGCAGCCGTGCCGACAACGCCCGTTGCAGAACTCTGGCGGCTTCGCATGGTGATCGGGTGCGAGGGGTTTTCCCTCACGCCGAAGCATGGTACCATGCCCGCTGCGCGCGCCATGGCGCGCATGAAGGACTCTCTCCAGAAGGCGGGCTACGATATGAAGCATCTGTCCGAGACCTATATGTCGGCACCTGGGCCGCCGATGGAGCTTTCGCTCGCCACATGCGGGGAGGCGGTGTACCGCTTGCCAAGAGTCCCGGACAGTTTGAGCAATCTTCCCTACCCCGCGCGCTTTCAACTCCCATCGCATCCAAAGCCGATTACTTCGGGCCTTGGCACAACAGATCCGATTTCACACGTGTCGCCGTGAGTGCTCGAAGGCTGGTGTTGATGATGCTCGTCGCGGGTGGGGTGGCATGCCTTCCGTCGTCGTCTCGGCACATCGATGCCAACGGCCTCTCCGACTACCAGCGGCACGAACAGGCGGAGTTGCAGGCGCTCGCACGCGAAGGCGATACCACGTACAAGCGTCGGATGCTCGATTATATCCGGCGTGCGCGCCTCGTCCCGACGGATTCGCTAGCGTGGCTGTATGCTGCCGTGCCAAGAACGCCGGCCTCAGAACTCTGGCGGCTTCGCACGGCGATCGGGTGCGAGACTTTTTCCCTCATGAAGAAGCATGGCACGATGCCCGCAGTGCGCGCGTCCGATCGCATGGAGGACTCGCTTCGGAGAGCGGGTTACGACATGAAGCGCCTGCATGAGTCCTATCTGTCGGCGCCGGGGCCACCGATGGAGCTTTCATTCAGCACCTGCGGGGAGACTGTGTATCGGCTGCCAAGCGTGCCTGACAGCTTGAGCAATCTTCCTTACCCGGCGCGCTTTCAAGTCCCATCGCATCCATAGCAGTGACATCGGGCCTCGCCGGCCCGAAAATGCGGTCCTTTCTTCGCCGGACATTCGACCATGCTCATCAGCCTGATCGCCGCCATTTGCCTGTTGCCTCCGAGCGCGGCGACGCGTGCCGATCGACTGGTGGCATTGGCACGCCTCGACGCCGCCGTGCACTACTTCAACCCCACCGTCGCGACGGGTCCGTCCAACTGGGACTCGCTCTTCGCCGCGCACGCGATTCGCATCGCCGATGCGCCGTCGTCGGCAGAGTATGCGCGCCTCGTCACCGCGCTCATGACCGACCTTCATGACGACGCACCCAGTTCGACGTCGCCGCAGCATGCGCTCAAGTACAACGGATTTCCTTCTCCGACATTTCAGGGCTCGGGCGGCTACGGCATCACCTGGCGCTCGGCCGGATCCGGTGAGGTCTATCATGTGGACATGGGCGAGAAGGTATCGGTCGACGTACGGTTGTCGGCACCATCGACAGACATGACAGGCGCGGTGATCATGCCCAAGGCACCTGCGCTTGCAGAATGGCACGCCCCGTTTCCATCGGCCGGCTATCGTATCCTCGCCGCCGCTCGGCTCTGGAGCACCATTCGCCTGTTCTATCCGTACAAGTCTCTCATTGGCGAGAATTGGGACGAGCAGTTTCGCGCAGCCCTGCCAGCCATCGAAGGCGCGCGCGATGCCACCGACTATGGCAAGGCCGTTGGAGCGTTTGCCGCGCACATTCACGACACGCACGTGACGGTGAGCAACGCGGCCCTATGGCAATTCATTGGGCAGACCCCCATCGGCGCCTCAGCACGACTGATCGAGAACCAACTCGTCATCACGCACATCGCCGACTCGAGCGCAACGCATGCCGGGCTCCGGGTTGGCGACGTCGTGATGTCAATCGACGGAGAGTCCGTTGATGCGCGCATTGCACGGTTGACGCCCTACTTCGCGGCCAGCACGCCGGCGGCCCTGCGATTTCGGCTGCAATCGGCGCTCCTGAGCGGCGGCACGACGAACTCGGCGCAACTCATCGTGCGCGGCGCTGCGGGTGGCGATCGCACGCTCACCGTGCCACGGTCACAAACGTTCGCGCCGATGCTGCGCAACGAGCGTGAGGGCAACATCATTCGTATCCTGCCAGGCAACATCGGCTACATCGACTTCGATCGCCTGCCGCTCGCCATGGTGGACAGCGCGTTCCGCATGCTTGCCGGCACGAAGGCAATCGTCCTCGATGACCGCGGGTATCCGCAGGGAACGGCGTGGTCCATTGCGCCACGCCTCAGCATCCACCCCGATGGCGTGGCCGGCGCAAAGTTCAGACGCCTGGTCGTCTCATCACCCGACACGGCGCGCACCACGTGGTTGGAGTTCGATCAACCAATTCCAACGAGCACCACGACGAGGTACGCGGGCAAGACGGTTCTGCTCATCGATGAACGCACGATCAGTCAGGCCGAGCATTCCGGGCTCTTCTTCGAGGCGGCGAACGGCACCGCCTTCGTCGGGTCACCGACGATGGGCGCCAATGGTGACATCACGAACGTACTCCTGCCGGGCACCATCACCGTGACGTTCACGGGGCACGACGTGCGGCACGCGGACGGACGGCAGTTGCAGCGGGTGGGCCTCGTGCCGCACGTTGCCGTTGCGCCCACACTCGCTGGAGTGCGAGCGGGCCGGGATGAAGTCCTCGAAGCCGGCGTGAAGTACCTCGGCGGCACTGGCGTTATCCCTCCCGACACGGTGCACGAGGCGCCGGTGATCGAACTTTCGCGAGAGCCGGTACCTGCGGCCTGGCAGGGAGGAGGCACGGCGAACGCCTACCGCGTCGGCGTGGATCGTTCGGTGAAACACGGTGGTGTGGCGAGCGGCCATATCACAGCGCGCTCGCCGTCCAGCGTGGGGTTCGGCTCCCTGCTCCAGTTGGTCCGCGCCGACAATTTCCGCGGCAAGCGCGTGCGATTTTCGGCGTACGTGAAGACGCGAGACGTCGCCAGTAGCGGGGCCGGACTCTGGATGCGCGTGGATGGCGACGGTGGCACGCTCGCATTCGACAACATGCAGGCTCGCGCGATCCGCGGAACCACCGACTGGACACATGTGTCCATTGTGCTCGACGTTCCGGACGTCGGGGAAGGCGTTGCGTTCGGATTCCTGCTCGCCTCCACCGGCGAAGCGTGGGTGGATGATGCTGTGTTCGAGATCGTGGGGCGCGACGTGGCGCTCACGAGCGACACGCCACCTACGTCGAATCCGTCGCAGGTGGCGCAGCAACGCGCGATGTACGCCCGCGCGCCACTGACGCCGAGTAACCTGGATTTCGAGCGCGTGCCGTAGCCAGCCCCGCGACAGACGCAACATCGGGAAGGGTCAAGTACGACAGCTACTTGCCCGCGAGGATCTTCTCGAACAGGTCCAGCGCGCGCGGATCCTTGCTCTGCGCGAGATGCCAGATGGCTTCCTTCCGAAGAGTGGCACTCTTTGACTCGCGCGCCACCTGGATGAGCGCGGGGATGCCTTCCCCGCCCTTGCGCTGCGCCAGATGGAAGAGCGCGTCCTTGCGGACGGAGAGCTGTGCGTCGTCGTCCGCGGCCACGTCGCCAAGCCCAGCGGTGGCGGCATCGCTGGCCGACTCGCTCAGCCAGAAGAGAGTGGCCTTCCGCGCACCTTCGGACGCGCGATTGTCTCGAGCGATCTCGAGCAGACGCTTCCAGATGACGACGTCGCCGGCGACGCCGGCGCCCCACACGGCCTTGTCGGCCGCCGAACCGTTGAGTCTGGGCGCAATGGCGAGGAAATAGCGCGCCACCTCGGGCGAGGGCAGGAAGCCGAGTTCGGTGTCGGCGCGCGAGGAGGTGGCGCCGACGGTGACGCGAATGGCGGTGATGCTGTCGCCGGACTTGGTGATGACAGCACGAGCGGGTGCCACATCACAGCGCGAATCCTCGCCGCTCCTGGTGGTGCCGATGCGGATGCCGCGGCGATTCAAGCGCGTGTTCCAGCCGACGGACGAATCGCTGCTGATCATGACGCTCTCGCCATTGCCGCAGACGTTGGGGCGCGTGGCGTACTCGAAACCGATGGTGCCGCGCGCCGACGCAACCCTGCTCTCGAGTGACTGCGCGTTGGCCGTATGTGATGCAGCGATTGCTGCGACGAGCGACGCTACAGCGCGGGCACGATTGGGAATGGTCATGGTGACACCTTGCCCGCGAGGATCTTCTCGAAGAAATCCAGCGCACGCGGATCGTTGCTCTGGGCCAGGTCCCAGATGGCAGCCTTGCGAAGCGTGGCACTCTTTGACTCGCGCGCCACCTTGAGGAGCGCAGGGATTCCATCCCCGCCCTGACGCTGCCCTAGTTCGAAGAGCGCACTCTGGCGGACGGAGAGCTGTGCGGCGTCGTCCGTGGCCACTTCGCCAATCCCAACCGTAGCAGCAGCGCCGACCTCCTGGCTCACCCAGAGCAGTGCCGCCTTGCGCGAGCCTTCCGAGGCGCGGCTATCGCGAGCGATCTCGATCAGACGCTTCCAGATGACGACACTGTCCGCGAGGGCAGCGCCGAGGATGGCCTTGTCCCCAACGGAGCCCTTGAGGCTTGGTGCGATAGCGAGGAGGTAGTGTGCTGCATCGGCCGACGATACAACGCCAAGTTCGGTGTCGGCGGGCGATGGAACGCCGCCAACGGTGACGCGGATGCGGCTGATGCTGTCGCCGGTCCTGGTGATGATGACGCGCGCGGGGCCGACGTCGCAGCGCGAATCGTCGCCGCTGAAGGCGCCAATGCGCATACCGCGCGGAATGCCATGCGTGTTCCAACCGGTGGAGGTGTCGGTGCTGATGGTCAAGCTCTCGCCACTGCCACAAACATTGGGGCGCGTGACGTATTGGAAAGCGACGGTACCGCGTGCCGATGCAACCTTGCTCTCGAGTGACTGCGCGTTGGCCGTGTGTGATGCGGCGATGGCTGCGACGAGCGATGCTACAACGCGGGCACGATTGGGAATGGTCATGGTGACACGATCTCCTCGAGCGCCTTGAGAGCGCGTGGATCCTTGGATTGGCCGATCTGGAATAATGCTTCCTTCCGCATGGTCATGCTGCTGTCGCTCTTGGCAATCTGAATGAGCTTCTCGAGACCCGCGTTGTCGTGGCGCGAAGCGATCTGGAAGATGATGTCCTTCTTGACGTCCGCCGACGCGCGATCATACAGTGAGGAGAGCATGCTGACGCCGCCCTTGGCCGACGCGAGGTGAAAGACCGCGTTTGAGCGCTGGGCTTTTGGTTCCTTGGGATCGAGCGCCACCTCACCGAGCCATTTGGTACTCTCGGCATTGGGATGCGACGCGATGTGAAACATGATTTCGCCGCGCAGCTTCTCGTCGCGCACCTTGGAATAGTTGTCGCGCAGCCAAGTGACGCCTTCTGGCTCCTTCATGGAGGCAACATCGAAGATGGCCTCGTTGCGCAGTGTTTGCGGCGCGTCGTCGGAGAGAACGAGTGCCCTGACGGCGGCGCGTCCGCGATCGGACCCGCTGTTGGCGAGGGCGAACAGCGCGGCCTTTTTCCGCGGCACTGATTCGCCGCTCTTGAGCAGTTCCTCGAGCGCATCCACGGCGGCGGGGCTGTTCACCTGCGACAGGTGGAAGATGGCTTCCTGCTGCACTTCCGAACTGGGATCGGACTTCGCCACATCGAGCAGGATCTTCTCACGCTCGGCACCGGACTTCTGCGCGAGGATGAAGAGGGCGTTCTTGCGCAGCTTTACGGAGCAGGCGTCGCGACGGGCGAGCACCTTGCGGAGCAGCGGGATCACGCGTTCGGAATCCATCTGCTGGAGTGCGTCGAGCGCGGCAACCTGCATGTCGAGACCAGCGCAGGTGGCGCCCTGTGCGGATGTTGCGGCGGCGGTCACGTCACGACGTGCCTCGGAGTCGCCGCGCTTGGCCTGTTCGCCCTTTACGAGAATGAGCAGTGTGGCTCCATCGCGCCGAGTGGACGCGTTGGGGTACTGCTTGGCCTGAAGTTCGAGTACATCGGCGGCGCGATCGAGATCGCCGTTGCGATAGAGTGCGAAGCCCTTCCAGTAGAGCGCGTCGGGGGCGTACTCCGACCTGGGGTAGCGCGCGTAGATGGAGTCGAACAGGCGGACGGCCTCGTCGTAGTCCTTGTCCGTGAGCGCGCGCCGCGCGGCGCGATAGAGGGAGTCGGCCGGGTCGGCGGCGGCCCATGCGGCGGGCGGTGCCGAGCGCGGCGCGATGGCCGGCGCCGAGTGGGTTTGCGAGGGACCGGTCGTGAGCATCATGCTCACGGTCACGGCAAGCAGTAGTGCATTCATGATCATCTCCGTCAGGTTCCCGCCGAGCGTGCCGGCAGCATGGTACGGATGCGGACCAGCACGTCGCCGTCGCGCATCGTGTCGTTGAGCAGCGTCTTGTCCATCGACCCATCATTGCGTGGCGTCGCGGCGATTTCCGCGAGCAGCAGTTCGAGGTCTTCGAGCAATTGCGTTACTGCCGGGGAGGCGCCCGCCGGTGCCGAGAGGAGGAGGCGGGTGCGGGAGAGGAGTTCGCGGCTGCGCGCGGCGCGATCGGCGTCGGTACGGCCGGCCTTGAGGTCGGCGCGAACGCTGGTGAGGAAGAGTTCTGTTTCTTCCAGGTGCGCGGCGGCTGACGCTTGTGTGTGGGCGATGCGGCGTTCGGCTGTGGCGCGGTCAGGCGTTGTGCTGGCGGAGCCTACCGCGCTGGCGGTTGTGACGGTGCCCGCAGCGTGACGTTCGGCCCAGCGGCCAACGCTGACGCCGATGACGAGTGTGGCGGCCATGGCCGCGCCGACAGCGAGCCAGACGCGGCGTGGCTGGATGCGGCGGACGGGGGTGATCGCCTTGGCGACGTCGGCCTCGATGGCAGCCCACATGGCGTCGGCGGGGGGCACACTCGGAGCGGCGTAGCCCTTGGCTTCGCGCTTGAGGAAGTCTTCGAAATTGTCGTCCGACCTGGTGTCGTCATGCATTGGCCCATTCTCCTTCGAATTCATGAAGCGCGGCGCGGAGCTTGGTGCGTGCGGCGGAGAGCCGCGCCTTGCTTGTTCCATTTGGAATGCCGAGCAGCGCGCCGATTTCGTCGTGCGTGTGGCCTTCCACGTCGTAGAGCACGAACACCGCGCGATAGATGTCCGGAAGTGCGTCGATTGCGGCGTAGAGACGGACCTTGAGGTCCGGTTCTGCTTCCCTGCGTTGTTGCGCTGCACCGCCCTTGAGTTCGACGTCGTCCATGTCGGCGTAGCGTGCGTTCCACCGCTTGCGTGACCGGATGGCGTTGAGAGCGGTGGAGGTGGCGATTCGGTGCATCCAGGTGGCGAATGCAGCGTCGCCACGAAACGTCTGGAGGGTCTTGAAGGCGCGTACGAACGAGTCCTGTGTCACTTCCTGCGCGAGCGCGGGGTCCCCGGTCATCCGCAGGGAGAGGCGGTGGACCGCAGCGACGTGTGCGTTGTAGAGCTCTCGTGCAGCCGTCATATCGCCGGCCAGGACTTGTTTGATCAGTTCCGATTCAGGCACTGCGATCAGTGGCTTTGGGGGATTCGATTGAATAGAACCCGGATTGGCGGCGGGGGTTGGCTTTTGGTCGT
>JBDUCM010000185.1:0-9736 GCA_040003455.1 bacterium | reverse complement strand
GCACTTGCGAATTGTCATGCTGCGCCGTCGGCGATGGCGGCTGCCGCTCAGGTGCGACGTATCACTAACCGAATACCATCCACATCAGCCAACTCTACTGGCGGCAGCCCCAGCACGAGAATACCAAGCCGACCGGCGGCTTTCTTGTCCGGGTACGCCATGACAATCGAACCGCCGGGGGCCCCGTCCCACCACTCGGTCGCCACTCGCCAGACACGGTCACGGACCCCAGCTGTCATGTCCGTGGACACATAAACGCCGGGCGCGATTTCAGGCATCACGGATGAGAGGAAGCCGCGATAGCGCGCCGCAACGTCACGCGTGACGATCAGCGTCAGACTCATGATTCATTTTCCTCAGCGCTCGCCCCCTCATCACCTTTCTGTGAATGCGACGGCAGTGCGTCATCTATCGTGACGCGATCCACGCCTGATTCAGGCTCCGCCAGGAGCCCCTTGATCGCGTCGATCATCGACGGAATTACCTTCTCGCGACGCATGGAGGCACCCACCAGCTTGCGCACTATCCGCTCGATCGGTTCGGTCCGGCGCTTGTGCACCATATCGATGGCTCGAAACGCGCACGGAAGCGTTACGCTGTCCCGGAACAGATCAGCGATGTCGAGCACCCATGCCTGTCCGGAATCCTCGTGAATGAATCCGAGCTGCGGAATCGTCGCGGTCGCAGTCACCGCGATGGCAGCCGCACCCTCGACCGCACTCGCTGCGTGGTTGATGGCCTGATTGATTTCGTCGGTCCCGCTGGGGTCTGCGCGATCGTAATGTCGCCCGTTCCACTCCACGCCGTATTTCGAGGCAAGCTGTCCGTACAAGCTGCGCACCCGCGAGCCCTCGATCCCACGCAATACGGCGATATCGCGATGGGGCATGATGATGCCGAGTCGTCGTGCATACATGCGCCTCGCCACCAGCATTCGGCCGCGACGCGTGTCTGACCAGAGCGTAACCTGCCGCCGGGCCAATGCCGAAGAATCCGGCATGATCGGCGGCGCGGTGTAGCACCGCACGCCGTCATCCCCCACGGCAGCCATGGCGGTGCCATGGCGTGCGAGGAGACGCAGTGCATCATGGCTGATCATCGAGCCTGGGCCCAGCAGGAGCAGCGAGATGCCCTGGTGCGGGATCGTGTACTCGCCGCACTCCAATTGCCCGCCGCCTGCACACTTGAACCGAAGGCACCCATCCACCACCGTCAGTTGCCCGCGATCCAGGTGGAGCAGGCCGTGGCGGTCCGCGTGTGGAATACGAGCGGTCTCGAGCCCGAGGCGGCCGGCGAGCATCTACTGGTTGGCCCGTGCGGGCGGCGCAAGCAGTAGCATCCCGAACCCAAAGGCCCGGAAGCGCCCGACGCCACGTGCGAGCAGCGCCGCGAAAGCATCGGGATCATTGACTACAAGCGTGCCGCGCGCCACGGCGTCCGGCCCCTGTGGTGCATCGCGACGAGACTTGTCGGCGCTACGATCCCGCGTCATGAGTCGGGTCAAGGTGAATGATTCAACAGTTGCCCGGTCGACTTGAACGCCCCCCGCTGCGAGCCGCTCACGCAGCCAGTGCAGGTAACACTGATCGCGCCCGTCACGGTGCTCCGTTCCAGTGGTGCCGTCGATGTAGGCGTCGCGTTCCTTCCCACCCGTGCCGTCACGCTCCCTTCCCGTCCTGAGAACGGGTCGGATCCTGACCTGAAAACCAAGGCGTGACCCTTCGGCGAACGCCGAGGGCATCGGCTTGCTCTCCGCAGACTTCACATCGAGCAAAGCCAGGCCGGTTGGTTCCGCGAACGACTCAGCATGCGCGATCAGGGACGATAGTGACGTCGGCGAGTAGCACAGCAACCGGCCCGCTGCACCGCCGCTTCTGGTACCGGGTGCGCACCAGAGAAAGGGCTTCGGTGCCAGCTCCCCGAATGCGCTTGAAAGCGCTGCATGCAGCGTGTATCCCAAGTCCCCACCCGGTGGCAGCAACCGTTCGCGTGTTGCGAACCGCATCAGTTTCCCGAGATCCGGCTGGAGTGCGTGCATGAATAGCGTCATGCTGTCGCCTCCGTCGCGAACCGTGCGCGCTCAACGGTACCTCGAAATCGTCGCTGCTCTCCGGCGTGTACGCCGGCGGGCCAATCACGCCATTCTGTCGAATAGACCGTCTCGAAACCATCGGGACAGGCTTCGTCAGCAGGCAGCGTGACTAGAAAACGGTCGCCCTGCTCTTCACGCGTGCTTCGTCGACGCCGAGCGCGCACGGGGGTGCGCAGCAGTGCGTCCATCGCATCTTCGGCTTCCACGAAACCGTCGAAAATAGGCGCGCTTGGCAGGCAGCACTTCCGTCCAAGAAAGAGCGGACGCGCCGGCCACTGTACCGCATGGGCAAGATCGTCAATGGTCGGCTGCTCCTCTGCGTCACGCAAACGCAGCGCCAGTACGATGCGCACGTTGCTGTCGTAGTCGCGTTCGCGGATGTGGGGGCTGTCGAATGTATTCGCTCCTCCCGCACGTTCCTGGATCGCGCCCGAGGTAGTCCAACCTCGGTCCTTCCCGTTCAGCTGCGCGGTCTGGAAATCGGTGAGCCGGGTGTCCACGTGATCCAACCGACATCCGAAGACGATGCGTTCCTGCATCCGCGATAGCCGTGCCGATTGCTCGCGACGAAACCCTAGCGCGTTCCCCAGAAGGCCGCTGATCGCCGACGTAGATGGCGTCTCCCGGATCGGCCCGCGACTGTCGATCATGGTATCCCCGAACGCCACCATGGGTGACTCCAACTGGAGCATGAGATAGCGATGCGGCATCACGCGATCGATGCGGTGCGGACGCGCTCCGCTGCCCATGTGGCGATGTCGTCGATGGAGACCGCATCCCCAATGCCGTCAACACGCTGCTGGTTCAGCGAGAGGAACTGGCGGGAACCGTCATGACCGTAAGCGCGATCGATCGTACGCAGGCGATCGAAGAGTGCCGTCTCCGCTTCCACGCTCACAGATCGTCCACGCCCACCGCGCACGGGACTCTCAAATGCCGACGCAAGCGAGCGCGGTTGACGCGCGCCGGCCTCCACCAGTAGCGTATTGGCAAACGCGTACGGCGCGGTCGAGCCTTTCTTCGCCCCGGGTGAAACGGTGGCAATGAGATGAATGAGGTGCTGAACCACCTTCGCCGGAAGGTCGCGGTCCGTATTGGACGCCGCCCACAGTTCCGGAGTCGCGCCGGTGATGTTCGCCACGAGCAGCGGCACGTCGATCACGACATACCCATAGTACAAACCGGACGTGAGTTCCGTGTCGAAGATGCCAGCTGAGCCGGAGTCGGCATCATCGTCACGCAGCTTGAGATCATCCACCACCGTGAAGTAGTCGGTTTCGGACTCCTGCTCATGGACCGTGAACGCGTGGGCAACGTGCATTGCTGCGTCGGTGTTCGCCGCAGGATCGGAAGTGATCATGCGACCGAACAGCGCAGCTTCGAGTCCGGCCGCGAGCGCGCCGGCGGACTCACGAATCACGCTGAGGTTGGCCTTGGTCTCCTTTCCCTTAAACATCGCCTGCACGGCATCGCCAGCCGCTTGCGCATCTGCCGCGCCGCGGATGACTTCCGTCAACCGCGCGGTGAGAAACTCGATCTCTCGCCATCCAAGCAGGAGCGCTTGACGCTTTTTCGGATCGTCCGCCTTGTCGCCATATAACCCACGGGAAAGAGCCGCACCCGCCGCGTCGACGATCTCTGCAGTCGCCGTCGGAACAGCCGTACAAAGCGCGTCTCGAATGGCATACTTGAACACATCCCGGGTGCGGGTCGACAGGTCGGCACCGGTGGCGGCGAGACTCCAACCATCCGCGCTGGTTCGCCAGTGTCGCTTGAGGCACTGAGACGACACCCTGGTGCGCACCGCCCCCCCATACGAGAGCCGCTTCGCGAGCCCCGCATCGTCACGATTGAGCAGGGCGCCGGCGTAGGAGGTGAGGAAGTGAATCTGGAGAAACCGTGGAGTGGTCATGGGATATGAGGTAGAGGAGAGAGGCATCGGGGGTTACGGCGCGGCGCCGCTCGCGAGCGCACGGTAGTAGTCACGGGCCAGCGACAAGCGAAGCGCATCGGCACGCTCGTCAAGGCGGTCATCGGTGAGCGCCAGTTCGCCGAGGTCACGCCAGGCGAGCGATGCTTCCTTGCTGTGCAGGAATCGCGCGATGAGGAGCAACTGGTCGAAAAACCCGTCTCCATGAGACGCCAGCAGCCTGGCAAATCTGGACTCGGAGAGTCCTGCCCGTGCCAGCGCGCCACCGTCGTGTGCAGTCGTCGAACCCGGAACGCCGGTGATGGCCATGCACTGGGCGACAGCAGCCCATCGCACGAGGTCCTCGGCCGGCAATCGATGGTCCGGCACATCAACGAGTGCAGCATGAAATGCGGCCTGTCGCACAACGTCATGTCGCGAACCTCGACGCAGCGAGGCGAGCGCACCCGTGGACATTCGCGGGTCACGAATCCTCCGGCCCATCGCGCCGAGCAACTGCGCGCGCGACGCCGAAGAAGTGAGAGTTGGACTAGTGGTGTCGGTCATAATGGGTGCGGGAAGTCAAGCGTTGTGATGCGGAGTTTCATCCGCATCGGAGGGTGCTTCACGTGATTCATCGGCGTTCGCGAGGCGCGCACCAAAATACCTGCGGAATGCGTACTCAAGGACGTCGCGTGAACGTGCGCGCGTACGGTACGTGCGCATCGCTGCCGATGGCGCCGCCCGCGCGCACTGTTCCAGCAGGTCGCGCGCGGCACCCATCAGACGCATGAGCCACAGCGAGCGCACCCTGTCCGCCGCCTCTTGATTCTCCAACACGGCAAGTTCATCGGTGAGCGCTATGAAGAACGACCGATCAACGTATCGGTCAAACGCATCCAGTACCCGCCCTGCCCGCTTCTTGGCCGCATCGTCGTCCCGCTTGCGTTCCCCTTCAAGCGGAGCGCCTGTGAAGACCTGAAGCGCCGCGGGGTAGAGCACCTTCCGGGCAAGCGTGCCTGCGTCCTCCACTCGCTGCATCGCCACCGCAGCGCCCAGGTCACTCGGACGCTCAACAAGAAATCGCCGCATCGAGGCGGAGATGGCAATGCGACGTTCGTGATATCCCTCAGTCTTGCCCTGACCTCGCACGACTCCACGTGCCAGCACACTCAGACCGTCGGCGTCATCGTCCGGGGCAATTGCTTGAAGTGGCGCCCGCACCGGGGAAGTCGCATCGGAACTGCGGGGGAATACGAGGGATGCGAAACGCTTGTAACCGAAGCTGCCCGTATCAATGGTGAGCGCTTTTCTCTGCGCCGCCCCATCGTCCATCAATGGCGTCCATCCGTCACCGGTACGGCCCTTGAGGGCCTTCGCGTCGATGCGCGCAGCGCTGGTGCCCTTGGAAAAGGCGCTCAGTCCACCTGTCGCGTCCGCACGGAGACGGATGCGTCGGCACACCTCAATGTAGAAAACATCTAGTGCCGAGATCGACATCGATCCTGCACCATCCCATGGATACAACCAGAGAAGCGAACGTCCACCCTGCGACGGGTACGCATCGTATTCCTCGAGCAATTGTGAGCGCCGCGTCGCCAGTCGTCGCGCGTCGCGACTGAATCGCCGACCCACCCCGCCGGCTGGTGCGATGCCAATGCCGGGGCGGCTCGCGAACCCACCATTCATCCTGCTGATGCCATAGTTGCCCGCTCCGAGAAAGCCCTCCTGCGTCTGGAGGCTCACCAACGCGAATACCCAGTGCTCGGAGCGCGCCACTCGCATGGTCTCGCGCTTGACATCATGGTTCTTTGCGGTCACCAGCATGTCCAAGTCGTCCGGCGTCCGGATCTCCTTGAACCCGCTCAAGGTGCCCTCCGGCACCGGTGGCTGCATGAAGGCGGGCTGGTCGAGCTCCGAGACCATCGTCCATGCCGCGCCGTCAGCAGCATCCGGCGTCAGCGCGAGCAGCGCATTCCTCCAGGCCTCCTCAGCATCCGGAAGGATCGTTGACGCCGAGCGATTCAAGTGCAACGCCGCAAGCTGCACGAGGAACGCGTGCCACACATGCCGCTGGTGCGGGCGCAGTGCCGGAAAGTCCTCGACTTCATTCCGCGTTAGCGCAGCAAGCACACCCGGCAAGGTGAGCATGGTACGCGCTCGCGACGCACGGTCGATCACCGAAAACGTCGGCTCATCGAGAAGTGAATATCTGGTCACGGTGTCGTCGTCATTGGATGAAGACCGTGCGCGCCATACACAAAGCGTCGGTCGCCGTAAGTGAATGCGAGCTCTCCAGGCTGAGCCGTCAATGCAACTGCGATTGTTGCCTCCACATCAACACCGCGCACCATCCAGCCCGGAACGGTGAGTCGCGTTATCTCGACGCCGAACGGCCCAATTGTATTGGCCGGCAGAGTCAGCACGCGGTCGTCGGCGCCGAGTCGCGTGGTGATATGCTCTCCTTGCTCCAATCCCTGCTCCATGAAGTCGCGATCCTTGCGCAGCACGCTGCTTGACGCTGCCCCCACTTGTGCCAGTTCGTCCCCTTCGACGCGCTGACGATTCTTCTCCCATGGGTCCCGCTCCACCTCTGGCATCGATGCAACGAGCGCGTCCAGCGCTTCACTATGGATCCCCGACTCCACGAGCCACCGATTCATCGACGGAATTGTCCATACGGGATGCTCGACGACCAGTCTGCGAGTCGCCTCGAGTATAGTCACGTCCGCATACACGCCGCGTAGAACTCCCTGCACCTGCGAATGTCCGAGACCGTGGCGTTCGCCGCCTCCCTTACGTCGCGCGGGGAGGAATGCCGTCAAGCCATCAGAAGGCAGTAACACCACGCACGATGGATTCTCGAACGCTGAGGGTCGCTGCCGTGGAACGTCGTGTTTATCGGCGACATGTCTGTGCAGTCGTCCGATGCGCTGCAACAGGACGTCGACCGGGCACAGGTCCGTGATGAGCACGTCGGCGTCGATATCGAGCGACTGCTCCAGCGTTTGCGTGCCGACGACGATCACTCCGCCATGAGGCCGATCCCGTCCGATGGAACGTTCGACGGCAACGTCAAGAAGCCGCCGATCTTCCTTCGCAAACCGACCGTGATGCAGAGTCGCTGTTCCTGCCACGGTGAAGAGCGGGGAGCGGCCGCGGAATTCGGTTGCCTCGAGCGCTCGCTGCACCGCGACCGCTCCCGAGACGGTGTTTCGGACGACGAGCACCTTGGCTCCCGCTTCGGCTGCCTCGAGCGCAAGCGCGGCAATGCCAGCTGGGTCATCAAGCAGCGGCTCGGCGCACATGGACACGACTTTCACCCGGCATTCGAGGGCCGGCTGTACCGCTCGTTGCTGATGGCGATCGGTCGAGATTAGTGGATAGGCGACTTTCGCTGCAACTTCGAGCGGAACCGGCGCGCGGTCACGCGGTCTTCCGCCCATGGCCGCCTCCATTATGGATTGTCGTGCTTCCGCGCCAAGTGTGGCGGACAAGAGCATCGCATAGCCGCCAGCGGCCAGGTGATCCCGCAGAAGCTGCTCCAACAACCGTTGCATGTATGGATCGGACGCGTGTACCTCGTCCACAACCAACAGGTGACGCATCAGGCACGACGCACGCAGGTGTGCGTGTTTTACACGCAGTGCGGCCAGGAGCGCCTGGTCGATGGTGCCCACTCCGATCATCGCCGAGAAGAACCGCTTGGGGTGTTCGGTTGCCCATGTGCGGTTCGTTCGCGTGTCGCCTTCCGGTCCGTCGAGTGGATCCTCCGCAGGGGGCATGCCTCCGGGCGATTGGTCGTCGAGATAGCCAGGCACCGCCATGACGGTCGGTGGTGCGTCGGCACCCCACAGCCGCTTCACTGTCTTCTGTACCCGAGCATGCAGTTGCGCCGCGGCTGTCCGGGTTGGCAGGGCGAAGTACATGCCATCCACCGCGCCCGCATCAAACAACCGGAGAAACCGCCAGAGCGCGGCCTCGGTCTTTCCGGAGCCCGTTTCTGACTCAAGAATCATGAGTCGCGCACTGCCTTCCCCACAGAACGCTTGATGCGCGTATGGCGCGCTACCGAAGACGTCTTCGAACGTCACATTAGACCGAAGTGCATTACGCAATGGCGCCGGATCCAGTCCGATGTCACAGAGCGTCCGTGTCGACCACTCCTCTGCCGTTTCAGAAGTGCGATCCCGCGTCCAGCCAGACGAACCGATCCAATCCGCGAGCTGTACGAGGCCGGCGACCGCGTGAACGAACGGAGGGGATGCGGGGAGCAGCGGACCTCCCTGCGCGAGGGCACCGGGGAAGGCTGCGTTTGCCGCTGTTCGTAGTGCCGCCAGCGCTTCGATGGGATCATAGTCGGGAAGCGAACGCCAATGCCGGGCGAACAGACGTCCGTCGCCATCCCGAGGCCACGGCCGGCCGTGGTGAGACAGAATTGCGTCGAACAGTTCGATGATCCCCTGAACCCACGTCTCCAGATGATCCGCGCCGAGCGCAGCAAGAGCCCGCTCGCTGACGGCCGGATCGGACACACGCCCACATACCGCAGCGATGGGCGCGATGTGTCCGACCATTGGTGCCTTCTTGTCTACGCGTGCCTGGAATCCCACGTTCACCTTGCCGAAATCATGCAGGAAGACCAGGTAGGCGAGCCGTTCAAGCGTCCTGTCGGCCAGGCGGGGCTCACCTGCGAGTGCCGCGAGACGTTTACGAATACCCGGCAGCTTCAGCAGCGCGTAAAACACAGCCGCGACATCGAGCGAGTGATCGCGCAACGACTGCCAATGCACCAAGCGGCCGGATTTGTCCCGCTGCAGCTTGCCCCACGGCCATGTTGGTGCTGAATTCATTCTTGCCCGTTGCGGGAATGTTCAGGTGCCCGTGCTCTGCGACAGCAAGATGGTGGTCCCCTCTGACAGTCCCATGTCGGTTGCCGTCCTCCTCTTCTGATTTGCATCAAGAACATCCTGATCTGCCAAGCCGGCGGAACGGCGACTGGTCGGCTCGCGGCGCAGCCGAAGAAGGAATGAAAGCACTGCTGCCACTGCCGCGGCGCTCAGTTGGTTGAACGACGCCAACCGCGTCCACAGAGTACTTGATCGCGGTGTACCGCGACCACCAATCAGGCGATACCGAAAACAGCGCGGTGTCCGATCCTTCGTCCAATTTCTGTGATGGCGCCGTCCGTTCACTGCGGCGATCTCCCCCAAAAAAAATGTCAGGCCGCCAGAACGGCCTCGTGCACCTCGGCCATGGCTCCCTCGGCTTTCTACGCCTCACCATCCTCTCCGCCCGCTGCTGACGGTACCGGATCAGCTTCACGACCTCATGGACGGCGATACAGCCCGCACAAGGTAGCTGATGCGGAGGGCCAGACGAATTGCCCGAGTCGTTCCAGAAGTTCCATTCAACAGCCTCATGCTTTTCGGTATCCCGCCCGCGGACGCAGTCGCCGATAGCCCAACATGCGTAAGGAAGGGAGTAAGCCGCAAGGTGACGACGCTCTGCGGACCTCGCGGCTATGAGTCGCGCTCAGCTCCTCCTCCTGCCAAGATGCACACTTGCCATTGATCGCGGCCGCGCATCACAGGCGGTCTTCGGTTGCTCACCCCGTATTACGGCAAGCTATTCCCTGAGCCAGAGCAGGTAGATTCCGCAGGAACCGGGGCTCATTGCAAGGGCGCCGATAACCTCGACAGGCGCCATGAGGGCGCTCGGATAGAACTCGATGG
>JBDUCM010000327.1:0-2926 GCA_040003455.1 bacterium | reverse complement strand
CTCTGGATGATCAGGCCGGGAAACTGTGTGCGATGCTCCTCGAGCACGCTGACAACGTCGAATGACGCATCCGGGATGATGACGGTGGGACGGTTGGGCGCGCGTCGAAAGCGGCGCACCGATTGATCAATCTGGGACGGCGTGATGTTGATGGTGCCGCTCAACCGTTCGAGCACCGCCCGCAACGAATCTTCCTTGATCGCGAGCACCGACACCGAATAGCCGATGACGTTGTCCGCGATGACCTTGTTGTGGCGATCGAAGATTACCCCGCGCGGCGCCGGCAGCGGCACCTCGCGCAACCGGTTGGTCTCGGACTGGAGCGCGTACTTGTCATGGAGCAGGACCTGGCTACGAAAGAACCCGCTTGCCAGGAACACGAGCACCGCTCCGACAATCGCGTTCGCGGTGCGACCGCGCTTCCGGATGTCGCTGGGATACCAGCTCATGTCCCACGCGTCTCCAGCACCGGGCGCAAGAGCATCAGCGCCAGTACACCCGCCACGGCGGTCACCGCGGCGGACAACGAGGACCACACCAGGATCTGCATCACGAGCTCCGCTCCATGCAACCGGCGCTCCACGAGGTTCATGACGATCTCGTAGGCCCACTTGCCGAGGAAGAGGAAGAACCCGTTCAGCAGCACGTGGTCAGCAAAGAAGACGGCCTTGAGGCGCGACCACGAGAATCCGATGAGCGTCATCGCGAGTGCGCCGGCGCCGAACGCGCCGAGTGCAATGGAGTCGGACGCCAGCCCGAGGATGAATCCAAAGATGGCGGCCACGCCAGGACGCACACGCACCGCCGCGACCAGCAGGGCGATGATCAGAAAGTCTGCCGACGCGCGCCACGCCAGAAGTGGGCGCAACGTGTAGTGCAGGAGAATGAGCACGACACAGAGCACAATCGTGCGGATTGTCGCGCTCCAGTTCATGGACGGCCTCCAGCAGGCGGCCGAACGGGGGGCGCGACGGCGCCAGGAACCATCCGCGCGAGGGAGTCGGCGTGGGTCTTGGCGGCAATGCTGTCCCTCCGGGCACGCCTGATGCGCGCACGTGTCACGCTGTCCTGTGCCGCCTTGGCGGCCGAATCCAGCGGAACCCCCGCAGCAGGTGTGACCACCCGCGCGCGAGACGTATCACGGCGCACCGTGGATGTGTCGCGACGGAGCGAGTCGGCAATGACGCGCGCGGCGGAATCGATGGCAGCGCGGCGCGCTGCCGCCTCGGCCGCTGCGGACTTGCGCGCGAGTGAATCGCCTGCGGCCACGATGCCCTTCGTCGCTGAATCGATCGCGCCCACATCGGACCACACGTTGATCAATCCGGCCGTAGCGCGCTGCGGCGTGAGGATCATCACCGATGTGAGTTCCGCTGGATTCACCGACGGACGGAGCAGATACGTCCGCGCCCATGCCTCCGTGGTGCGGATTTCGGCGAGCACCACGCCAACGGGAATGCCCTTGGGATAGATGCCACCCAATCCCGAGCTATACACAACGGCGCCCGCCTTCATCGTCGCGCGGAACGGTACACCGCGCATCTCGAGCAGGTATCGCTCCGAGCGGAGAAACGCCGGCTCCTGGGTGGTGCTCGTGGTGGACACATGCGGCTGCACGATGCCGATGGCGGTGCCGTCGGCGGACATCGCGCTCACGCGGAAGTCCGGGTGCGCAAAGAGGATGGCGAGGCTCATCGTGGGATCGACCGTCTGCACCACCCCAACCACGCCCTCGGGCGCAACGACCAGGCTGCGCTCGCGCACGCCCGCCTTGGAACCTGCGCTCAGCGTGACCGTGAAATCCTCCGCGCGGCCGCGTCCCTGGAGTGCCTCCGCGGGAATGAATCCCCACTGCATCTTGCTGCCAAGACCAAGCAGCTTGCGCAGCCGCTCGTTCTCCGTCTCCAGTGTTGGTACCCGCGACGCCGCGAGGGCGAGCGTGTCGCGTCGCAGTTCGATGCGCTCGGAACTGAGATACGCAGCGCGCCACCGCTCGGCACCCTGCTGCAAGCGCATGAGTGGCGCAACGAGTGAGCGACGAAGCGCGCTGGCTACCGGCTCACGAAGGTTTGCTGGCAGCACCGTCGCGACGAGTGACAACAGCACGCATGCGCCAAAAATGACGAGGTCGACGCGTGCGGTATAGCGGGCCGTTCGCGCCACGCGCGCCTCAGGTGCTCAGGACCGACCAGTACTTTTCCTCGTCGTCGAGGATGCGTCCGGTGCCGCGCACAACGCACGTAAGCGGATCCTCATCAACGTGGATTGGAAGACCCGTCTCCTGACTGAGCAGGAGATCAAGTCCGCGAATGAGCGCGCCGCCGCCGGTCATGACGATACCGCGATCAACGATGTCGCTCGCCAGTTCCGGCGGCGTGATCTCGAGCGCACGACGAACGGCATCGACGATCTGCTGGATGGGTTCCTGAATTGCTTCGCGAATTTCGCTGGAGTGCACTCGCACCGTTTTGGGAATGCCACTCACGAGGTCGCGACCCTTCACTTCCATTTCACGTTCGTCGCCGACGGGCGCCGCGCTGCCAATCTGGATCTTGATCTGCTCCGCCGTCGGCTCGCCGATGAGCAGGTTGTAGTTCTTCCGCATGAACTGCACGATGGCCATGTCCAGCTCATCACCGCCCGTACGAATGGATGTGTCGCTCACGATGCCGGACAACGCGATGACCGCGATTTCAGTGGTACCGCCGCCGATGTCGATGACCATGTTGCCCGTTGGCGTTTCCACGGGCAGACCGACACCAATGGCCGCGGCCATGGGTTCCGCCACCATGAAGACTTCCTTAGCTCCCGCGCCCAACGCGGAGTCGCGCACAGCACGCTTCTCCACCTCGGTAATTCCGCTCGGCACACACACGATCACGCGCGGCTTCACCTTGAAGACGTGATTGTCGATGATGAGCTTGAG
>JBDUCM010000184.1:0-9884 GCA_040003455.1 bacterium | reverse complement strand
CGAGGTGCACCACGTGAACGACGAGGTGCACCACATGAACGACGAGGTGCACCACGTGAACGACGAGGTGCACCACATGAACGACGAGGTGCACCACATGAACGATGAGGTGCACCATCTCACCGCTGAGGTGGCGGGATGAACCGGCAACATGCACCACGCGGCCGCTCATCTGCACCATCGCAACGCCGAGTTGCACCATCAGTGCATCACATCATGCACCTCGTGCCCGTCCACTTGCACCGGCGGCCCGATGACCTGCACCATGCACGCAACGAACTTGCACCAGCGCATCGCCGACCCGCACCGCGACAACGCCGACGTGCACCACCGTACTGCGCACCCGCACCAACGCCCTCGCGCTCCTGCACCACGCGATCGCGCGGGCGACACAATGTACCGGGTACCGGAAACAACCAAACGACAACCTGCACCACGGAGGAAGGCACATGCACCAACCCGACGCACACCTGACACACGTCGACGCCCACGTGCACCACGCGTCCTCGTTCGTTGCAATACGCCACACGGTCATGCGACACGACCCAACGCCGACATGCACCAGTGTTGCGGCGGCCTGAAACTTCGCACGGCCAACGTTGCACCAACCGAACGCGATGAAGCATCACCGCACCGCCGACTTGCACCACGGTACGTCGCCGAGGAAACAGGTGCCGGCGTCGTTGCACCAACCCGACGGCAAGTCGTAACACTTTTCGCCGATAAATCGATCAGCGGACACGCTGCGTCCCGCACATTCGCGCGAGGCGTCGCACTGCGACCGTGCGCGAGACCACGCAGAACAACCGGGTGAAGCCTTGACACTCACGGGGTAGTGTCGATTGTGCAGCCCTGCATTGCTGCATTGTCACCTTGCCCTAGGCGGATTGCGCCAGCCATCCGTTCAGGGCGGTTGCTGTCGGCGCCACGAACTTGCCCAACCACGTCAATGCTGACGGCCGGCAATGGAACACGGCCACCGCGATCAATGGATCATGCTGTGGTCGGTGGCTTGCTCAGCCGCATTCGTAAACATCTGGCGCGCCCGGCCGATACTCTCAGGTATCACCCTCTCTCCGCCCGATTGATCCAGCCGTTCTTCGGCCGGGTTCAATCCGGCAGCTCCCGTTGTATCCGGCCCTTTCCACGATTGCGGGTCGGAGGTGTCGCGACGTCGCGCACTCATACCGAAAGGTCCTCCCATGATGGTCAGTACATTCTGTGCCAGGCGTGTGCGGCAAACCGCCGTGCGTGTCATCGCCTTCTCTCTATGTACTAGCGTCTCGCTGCACGCCCAACTCGCCAAGACCCTCGACGGGACCGTCGACACAAGCATCAAGCCCGGCGACGATTTCTTCGCATACGCCAACGGCACCTGGCTCAAGGCCACCACGATCCCGCAAGGGAAGCAACGCTGGAACGCGCGCGACGAGGTCAATGCGCTCGCTCGGCGGCACATTGATCAACTCTTCGACGACGCCCGCACTGCGCCGCCCGGATCGCGCGCACGAACGGTCGCCGACTTTCGCGCCGCGTGGGAAGACGAGAAGACCATCGATGCCCGGGGTAGTCTGCCCCTCGAGCCACTGCTCGACAGCATCAACGCCGTCACGGACAAGGCGGCCCTGACTCGTCTCCTGGCGCGCTCGATGCGCGCCGACGTTGATCCGCTGAACTGGAGTGTCTACCAGTCATCAAGTTTGCTCGGCTTGTCGGTGGAGCCCAGCATCCATGGCGAAAAGACATACGTGCCATTTCTGGTACAAGGAGGGCTCGGCCTGGGGGATCGCGAGCGATACCTGAACGCTGAGCCACGCGCGCAAGCGTTGCGCGCGACGTATCTGGAATACATCAGCGGCCTTCTGACGTTCGGCGGTGCCGAGCGCGCGGATGAGCGGGCCAAGGCAGTACTGGCGCTCGAGACGGCTATCGCGCAAAGCCACGCCACGCAGAAGGTGTCCGCGAACGACCACAATGCCGACGGCGTGTGGACGCGTGCCGACTTCGCAACCAAGGCGCCTGGCATCGACTGGACCGCGTTCTTCGCGGCGGCAGGTCTGGGCAAGCAGAAATCGTTTGTCGCCTGGCAACCCACCGCACTCACAGGCGCGGCGCGACTGATTGCCTCTGAGCCGCTCGAAACGTGGAAGGACTACCTGCGCTTTCACGTAGTCGACGAGTACGCGAATGTACTTCCACATGCCGTCGCGGACCGCGCGGCAGCTTTGCATGCCGCACTGGGCTCGTCCGAGCAGCTTCCACGCGCGCAGCGTGCCTTGGACGCCACCCAGCTCGCAATGAGCGACGCCATCGGGAGGATGTATGGCGAGCGGTATTTCTCCGCCGACCAGAAAGCACGCGTCCAGCGAATCGGCCGCAACGCCACTGCTGCCTTCATCAAGCGCGTCGAGCAAGCGAAATGGATGTCGCCCGCAACGCGGACGGTGGCGCTGGCCAAGCTGAAGACCTTGTATCTCGGCATTGGCTCCCCGGACCGGTGGCCGGACGATCCCAATCTGATCATCGATGCGCAGGATGCGGTTGGCAACGTGCGACGTGTCGCGGATCGCGACTATCGTCGCGCACTCGCGCGGCTCGGAAAGCCTGTTGACAAGAATCAGTGGTGGGTGTCGCCGCAGACGGTGGTGGCGCTGCTCGTGTTTCAGGAGAATGTGTACGACTTTACCGCTGCGTTCCTCCATGCGCCCAAGTACGACGCGACGGCATCAGACGCGGCGAGCTATGGCGCCATCGGCGCCATCCTGGTCCACGATGTGAGTCACTTCGTCGATTTCCTGGGCGCGGAATACGACGTGGATGGCGCAATGCGACACTGGTGGACCGCCGACGATTCGTTGCGTTTTCAGTCGCTTACGGAACCGCTGGTGAGGCAGTATTCCGCTTACCGTCCTTTTCCCGATACGGCGATCAATGGCAAGCTCACGCGGAACGAGAACGCCGCGGACCTCGCCGGCCTTACGTCAGCCTTCGACGCGTACCGCTTGACTCTCGGCAAGCGTGCGGCGGACAAAGCGTACGTCCGGCAGCAAGATCGGGAGTTCTTCATCGCCTTTGCCCAGAGCTGGCGCACCAAGATGAGCGACGCCGAGATGCGGACGCAGCTCGCCAATGATCGCGCGCCGGAGATTTACCGCGTCTCCACCGTTCGCAACCTGGATGCGTGGTACGAGGCATTCGACGTGCGGCCGGGCCAGCGGTTGTACCTCGAGCCGAAGGACCGGGTACGAGTCTGGTGAGGGGCAATCGTCGCTTAGAGCGGCCCCGCCAAGTACCGAATCTGCGTGACCAAGCGCACCTGCAAGCTGACGTCATGCGCTCTGCCTGACCCCGCGTTATCGACACCCGTCCTGGCGTACCACCGCCATGTAGTGCCGACATCAATCGCCGAACCGTTCGTGACGTAGTGGCGAAGGCCGGCAGAGCCGCCGAAGTTCGACAATTTACTTCCGCCAGTGGTCGGCTGACGAACGGTCGGTGTCGTGCCGAATACTTCCAGAAATGGCTCCGCACGCGCCGACACCGGGGCGTAGAGTCGTGTAAAGCCGACAATCTCGTTCGATCCGCTCTTCACGCCGCTGAAATTGCTGTTGATGCTCGTGAGCTCGAGCCCCACTTGAGCCCAGCGCACCCCAATGAACGGAGCGATCCGAAGATCGGCGCCCTGCTCATAGCTCACGGCACTGCTGGCGTACCCATACACGTAGCCCGTGACTCCACCGCGGCATCGGACGGAAGCGAAACCCTCTCACTTCCCGTGGCAGGCAAGTAGGGATCGAGAAAGGCGATGAACTGCCACGATGCCACCGAGCCCGCACGGGTCGGCGTGCGCCATGTGAGCTCGCCGCGGAACGCTGCCAATGGCGACAGCAGGTAGAGCGCGCCCACCTGCGCCCCAACCACTCCGAACTGGCCCTGCTGCGCATTCTCGGCGGCACTCGCATACCCACCGGCATACCAGCGGAGATTGCCCGTGCCGGTCACGTAGTTCGCTATTCCCGCGAGCGATGACCGTCCATAGATGCTCACCATGCTGGTGGATGCGCCGACAGACGGGGCAAGACCGAGTTGCCAGTGTTCACTCACGAATCGCATGTACTCGCCGCCAATCGACGCACGATGCGAAGTGCCCGGTTGGAGAATGGCGCCGCCGTCCAGGCTCATGCGCGCGGCGCCCGTGAGCGACGTGGAGTCTTCACGCTGCGCGCTGGCCGAACACGCACACGCCACCGAGAGGAGGGCGGCCAGTAACAACGCGAAACGGCGACGACGCGCAACCATGCGGGGGCCTCGGCTGGAGTGCAGGTACCGCACCGTACCATGACGGTAAGCGTTGCATACAATAGGATATACAACGCACCTGTGCAACCACGCGTCCGGGTGATATTCTGCCATGCGCCTGCAATGCCTGCCGACAGGTGGTCTCTCCTAAAAGGACCGTAAGATGCGTATCGCCCGCCTGCTGTTCACGTTGATCGCCACGCCGGTCGCGCTGTTCGCACAAGCGCCCCACGGCAGCATCACCACCGTCACCAGCATCGACTCCGGCGCGGGCACCACACCGCACGTCATCACGACGCGGGCGCGTATTGCCGATGGACTGGTCCGCCTGGACATGAGCATGCCAACCGGCGGTCCTGCGGAGGGTGCGTACATGCTCATGAACGCGAAGTCGGATACGGTCCTCACCATCCTCCCGTCCCAGAAGATGGCGATGATCGCGCCATCTGCCGGTAGCGCGATGGGCACGCTCAAGCTCGTCAAGCGCGTGCTGGTCGGCGAGCCTACCTACGCCATGGAAGACCTGGGCGATGGTCCACTTATCGTCGGACTCCACACGCGGCACTACCGAACCACGGAAGACTATACGATGGCTGTCACCATCGGCGATCAGCCCTGTACGAAAAAGGTGCACACGGTCACGGACATGTGGCGCAGCACGGAAACGACGCTCCCGGGCGCGGTGGAGCGGATGACCACCGCATCATTCGTCGGCGCCGACGCGATTGCGAGCGACACGAGCATGGCCAAGCTGCGCGCACTCCACAAGACAGTACCGGGCGCCGTGCTCCGCATGGACTCCATGGGTGGAGATGGCACCCACAATCACATGGAGATCACCGAGCTCAGTTCCGACCCGGTGGACCCCGCCTCGCTGAAGCTGCCCGCCGGCTATTCGATCATGGACTCACGCCCCATGCAGGCGGCGATGATGGACCAGCCGGCGATGAAGGACATGATGCTGGCATCCCTCCGCAAGAACATGTGCTCGACACCCAAGCCATAGCCGCCGTCTTCACGTCGGCTCTGCCGCGTCCTACTGCCTGCAACTCCCCGCCGGATCAGGCTTCGGCTTGTCCACGACGATCCGATGGTCGAGATCCGCTGCGTGCATCGCGATGCTCGCAATGAGGTTGCCCACCCGCGCCATATGGGGATAGTCGATGTACTGGGGCTCGTCCGTCACCTGGTGATAGTCCGAATGCCCGCCAGTGGTGAAGAACACGATGGGAATGCCGTAGCGCGCGTACGTGTAGTGATCGCTGCGGCAATAGATGTTCTGCGGATGGCCGTTCGCATCCATCGCGTAGTCGAAGGTGAACCCGAACGCACCATCACGGTTCACTGACTCGGCGAGGTCACCCAGTTCAGTTGACAGCCGGCGCGACCCGATCAATTGCAGGTAGTTCGCCCCTCCGTGCAGCGCCCCGCCATCCTTTGATTGGCCCGTGACGTCCCACGCGTCGCCGCGCCCCACCATGTCGATGTTCAACTGCGCCACGATGGAGTCGCGCGATACTGTTGGATGGTCCGTGAAGAACGCGGAACCAAGCAGCCCCTTCTCCTCGCCCACATGCCAGACAAACAGCATCGAGCGCTTGGGCTTGGTCGGAAGCGAAGCAAGGTGCTCCGCGATTTCCAACACGGTCACCGATCCGGAACCGTCGTCATCGGCGCCATTGGAAATGGAATCGGCACGCGCGCTGTTCGGATGCGCTGAGCGCCACGCCGCAAGCTGCGTGTTGATCTCCGTCTGCTGCGCCGCATTCGCTTGCTTCCCACCGTCCTCGGCACCGGCAGGCCGCGCGATGTGATTGTAGATGCGAATCGAATCGTGATCCACCGGCCGGTGGTTGAATCCGATGTGATCGTTGTGCGCGCCGACCGCCACATATTCACCCTTGAGCCTTGCATCGGAGCCCGGAAGGATTGCCACCACGTTTCGCGCCGGAAACGCCACCGGTTCCGTCGTGATGGTCACGTTCAACGTCGCCGCATGTCCGTCCGTGCCGGCCGTGAGTGTGGCAACGTCGGCGTCGAACATCTTCGCCAGCGTCGATTGCGCAAACGTCAGGATCGGGAGTCGCGTTGTCGGCTGCGGTTTCTTGTCATCCACGAATGTGATTGGTTGAGCGAAGCCGGCCATGAACGGGTCGAGGCCGACGAACCCAAACGCTGCGGCACCCGCAGGAAAGGCCGACGAATCCCGGATCAGCGCCATCCCACTCGGCAATACGCGGTAGACCACCAGTTTCCCGGCCGCCTGCGCAGCATCGATGCGCGGCGAGCCGTCGCCGAGCGTGCCGCCAAAGGCGATGGGGAAGGTGCCCTTTGGCGGCGTGCCCAGGCTCACCACCCATTCCGAACCGTACGAGAGATTCGCGGCTCCGATCGCGACGACCGATGACCTGGCCACTGCGCGGGTCTTGTAGGGCAGTGTCTGGAAATATCCGCCGTTGTCCCCGGCGGGGAGGAGGCCCATTCGCTTCACTTCGGCCGCGATGTAGTCGGTGCCCTTCAGGTTGCCGAGCGTTCCCGCCTCGCGGCCCATCATCGAGTCGTCAGCAAAGATGTACAGCCGCGTCATCAGGTCGGCCGCGGTGATCGCCGCCGCCGTGGGTTGCGGCGCATGCTTCAGAGGGAGGGATGTCGCTGGCGCGGGTACGACTTCCGCGGGCGCCTGCGCAGTGAGGAGGGCGGGCAGCAGGACGAACAGCCCGGGTAGCAAGAAGCGCGAGAGGCGCATTGTGGCGGGGGGCATGGCGTAGGGAGGGAAAGCCTATCCAAGAGGAAACGGAGGAATGCCCCGAATGCCGCCATCGGCGCCTCGCGGCAAGCGGCGGGCCCAAAGTGAGGGCCAGCCTTCTCAACGGCGCGGGGGGCGGGTACGTTCTCCCTCGACGACCATAGGTGCCTCGATTCGAGCCACCAGGAGGACCAACGATATGAACACACAATCCTGGCGCAGAAATGCGGCAGCCCTCGCCCTGGCTCTCGCCCTGCCCGTAGCCCAGGCCGCTACCGCCCAGCAAACCGTTGCCAAGGCCAGTTCCAGCGGCGGGCACGTCCGCAGCGAACCGGACGTCAACTTCATGTCGGGGATGATCGCCCATCACGCCCAGGCGGTCATCATGGCCGGCTGGGCCGAATCGCACGGCGCTCGGCTCGACGTCCGCACGCTCTGTGAACGCATCGTCGTCGGCCAGCGCGACGAGATCGGCCTGATGCAGTACTGGCTGCGCGAGCATGGCGAACCGGTGCCCGACGCCACGTCTACCAAGATGAAGATGAAGATGGACGGCATGGTGCACGAGATGCTCATGCCGGGCATGATGAGCGACGAAGAGATGGCTGCGCTCGACAAGGCGCGCGGTCCCGACTTCGATCGACTCTTCCTCGAGGGCATGATCCGCCACCATGGCGGCGCGCTCACCATGGTGAACGAACTCCTCGCGGCCAACAACGCGGCGCAGGACGACGTGGTCTACCGCATGTCGTCCGACGTCTGGGCCGATCAGACCACCGAGATCGAGCGCATGACGAAAATGCTCGCCACCGTACCAGGCGCCAAGAGCGCTCCGTGATCGACCCCGTAGACCCTTTTCCGGACTCCCCCACGTGAAACGCATTTCGATCATCAGAGCCACACTCGCCGTCGGCGTCATTGCCGCCGGCGCGTGCGCGACGAACGCCTCATCCTCGGGATCGGGCGACAGCCCGGCGCCCAACATGTCCATGTCGGCACCGAGCCCGGACCCGCGCGTCGGCCTCCGTCCCGGCACCATGCGTCGCTACGACAAGGACAGCACCAAGCGGATCCTCGACCAGCCCGCCGCCGAGGCCTCGTGGAACATGCGGCTCGTGTCGAACACGAAGCCGTCCGAGCCGTTCATGAGCGTCACGCACTCCGACCTCGCCTTCAAGGGGCCGTACGCCATCCAGGGCAACTACGATGGCTATCAGGTGTGGGACATCTCCAATCCCGCCAAGCCGACGCTGGCCGATGAATACGTCTGCCGTGGATCGCAGAGCGACGTATCGGTCTACAAGAACCTGATCTTCGTCTCCGGCGAAGCGCCGAGCGGTCGCCTGGATTGCGGCACGCAGGGTGATACTGCTACGGTGAGCAAGGAGCGTCTCCGCGGCATTCGCGTATTCGACGCTACGGATATCGCGCATCCAAAGTACATCGCAAGCGTGCAGACCTGCCGCGGCTCGCACACGCACACGGTGGTGGAAGATCCGAAGGACCCCACCAACGTCTACATCTACGTTTCCGGCTCATCGGGTGTCCGCCCGGAGGCCGAACTCGCTGGCTGCAAGGATCTGGCGCCTGACGTGGATCCGCAGGGCGAGCAGTTCCGCATCGAAGTCATCCAGGTGCCGCTCGCACATCCGGAGCAGGCGCACGTGGTCAGCAAGCCGGGCATCCTCGTCGCGCTCGGCGTCGCTCCGCGCAGCAACGCGCGTACGGCTCAGGATTCGCTGGAGCGCGTCGCGGCACAGGCCGCGCGTGGCGGCGGCGCGGGCGGACGTGGCGGCGCAGCCGGCGGCCGTGCTGGTGGACCGGGCCGAGGCCCGCAGGTTCCGCGCGGTCCGGTGCAGTGCCATGACATCACGGTGTATCCCGCCATCGGTCTTGGTGGCGGCGCCTGCGGCGGTTACGGCTTGCTGCTCGACCTGAGCGATGTCGCCAACCCGAAGCGCTTGTACGCAGCGGCCGACTCGAACATGCAGTTCTGGCATTCGGCCACCTTCAACAACGACGGCACCAAGATCCTGTTCAGCGATGAATGGGGCGGTGGTTCCGCGCCGCGTTGCCGCTCAACGGATCACTACGAATGGGGCTCTGACGCCATCTTCACCATTCAGGACAAGAAGGAAGTGTTCCAGAGCTACTACAAGATGCCGGCGGCGCAGACGTCGTTCGAGAACTGCGTGGCGCACAACGGCTCGCTGGTTCCCATTCCCGGTCGCGACGTGATGATCCAGGCGTGGTACCAGGGGGGCGTCTCGCTCTTCGATTGGACGGACGCGAAGCACCCGAAGGAAATCGCCTTCTTCGATCGCGGACCGGTTGACGTGACCACTGCCGGCGCGAGCGCAGGATCGTGGTCCATCTACTGGTACAACGGCGTGATGGTCAGCTCAGAAATCGCCCGCGGCCTGGACATCTTCGAGCTGCTGCCAAGCGCGTTCCTCTCGAAGAACGAGATCGACGCAGCGAAGAGCGTGCACCAGGACTACGCGAATGTGCAGGGCCAGCAGAAGCTCGTGTGGCCGGCCACATTCTCCCTGTCGCGCGCATACGTCGATCAGCTCGAGCGCGACAAGGGCCAAACCCCCGAGAAGATCGCATTTGCGCGTGCCGGCCTCGCGAGCGCGGAAGCGCTGTCCGGTCAGGCACGGAAGGACGCACTCGCCGCACTGGCTACCAAGCTTCACGGCGACGCACCGGGCGCGACCGATGCAGCGAAGGCACACAAGCTCGCGTTCTCCGTTGGCGATCTCGCGAAAGTCAACTGATCGTTCGGCACGGATTGAGTACAACGCGGGCCCGGGCAATGCATGCCCGGGCCCGCGTT
>JBDUCM010000183.1:0-9908 GCA_040003455.1 bacterium | reverse complement strand
ATCGAAGCCGAGGATTCCGGCGTGGCGCTACTGAAGTTCAGGTCCGGCGCCTTGGGTGTGATCGAGGTCAATGTGTTGACCTATCCGAGAAACCTGGAAGGGTCCATCACCATTCTGGGGGAGAAGGGCTCGGTGAAGATCGGCGGCACGGCAGTCAATCGCGTGGAGCATTGGTCGTTCGAGACCTACGATGACGACGACAAGCTCATCGACACGGTGAACACCTCGCCTCCGTCCGTGTATGGCTTTGGTCACGAGGGTTACTATCGCAACCTGCTCCCGGTGCTCCAAGGCGGCGCAAAGCCGGACACCGACGGCCGCGCGGGACGGAAATCGCTCGAGTTGATCCTCGGCATCTACGAGTCGGCAAAGACGGGCCGTGAGGTGCCGATCCCTCTCCGTACGCGACTATAGTTATACCAACGAGTGATTCTGCCGGCGACCGCTTCTCGCCGGCCGCAATTGATTGGGACCGACTGCTCCCATTTCCTCCGCCGAATCCTGCCATGCCTGTTCCCCTTCTTGATCTCAAAGCGCAGCACGCAACCATTCGCGACGAGGTTGTCGCCGCGATGATGAAGGTCGTTGACGCGCAGACGTTTATCCTCGGCGACGCGGTCGTCGCGCTCGAAAACGAAGTGGCGGCGTTGTCGCATGCGCGATACGCCATTGGTTGCGCCAATGGAACCGACGCCATCCTGCTCGCCATGCGCGCACTCGACATCGGTCGCGGCGACGAAGTCATCACCACGCCATTCACGTTCTTCGCCACCGCAGGCACCGTTCACAATGTCGGCGCAACGCCGGTATTCGTTGACATCGAGCCGCGGACATTCAATATCCGCCCCGACGCGGTCGCCGCCGCACGCACTGCAAAGTCCAAGGCCGTCATTCCGGTGGACCTGTTTGGCCAGATGGCAGCCATCGAAGATGTGGCAAAGGCGGTCCCGGGCCTCCCGATCATCGAGGACGCGGCGCAATCGATCGGTGCGCGTCGCATGGTGGACGGCGAGGGGCGGATGGCGGGCGAGATGCCGACGATCGGGACGTTCAGCTTCTTCCCATCGAAGAATCTGGGCGGATACGGCGACGGCGGAATGATCGTCACGCAGAATTCGGACATCGCCGAACGACTGAAGCGCCTGCGCGTGCATGGCGGCGCGAAGCAGTATTTCCACGACGAAGTCGGCTACAACAGCCGGTTGGACTCCCTTCAGGCGGCGGTTCTCTCGGCCAAGCTGCCCCACCTGGCCGCGTGGAGTGCCAAGCGCCGTGCCAATGCCGCATACTACGATGCGGCGTTTGCGGATCTTTCCACGGCGGGTGCGCTGACCACCCCCTACGTGGCGCCGGAAAACGAATCGATCTTCAATCAGTATACGCTGCGTGTTGCTGACGGAAAGCGGGACGCGTTGCAGGCGTTCTTGAAAGAGCGTGGCATCGGCTCCTCCGTCTACTATCCGCTCCCATTGCACCTCCAGCCGTGCTTCGCTTACCTCGGCTACAAGGAGGGGCAATGCCCGGAGAGCGAGCGCGCCGCCAAGGAAGTGTTGTCTTTGCCGATCTTCCCCGAGCTCAGCACGTCACAGCTCGACGAGGTGACTTCCACGGTCAGTTCGTTTTTCGGACGCTGACATGAACATCGCCATCGTCGGCAGCGGTTACGTCGGCCTCGTTGTTGGCGCATGCCTCGCTGAGACGGGCAACACTGTCGTGTGCGCCGATGTCGACGTCGGGAAGATCGACGGTTTGAAGCGGAACCTGTTGCCGATCTACGAACCGGGACTCGATGCCTACGTCGAGCGCAACCAGACGCATGGACGGCTTTCCTTCACGACGGACATTCAGCAGGCGATCGCCTCGGCGGACGTGGTGTTCATCGCTGTGGGGACGCCGCCGGACGAGGACGGTTCCGCCGACCTTCGCCATGTCCTGGCCGTTGCGGAGCAGATCGGCAGGCACATGACCCGCGAGCTCGTGGTGGTCACCAAGTCCACGGTCCCGGTGGGCACGGCCGCCAAGGTGACGGCGGCGGTGAACAGGCACGCGACGCTGCCGTTCCATGTGTGCTCCAACCCGGAGTTTCTCAAGGAAGGCGCGGCCATCGAGGACTTCATGAAGCCGGACCGGGTGGTGATCGGTGTAGAAACCGATCATGGCCGGAGCGTGATGGCGGAACTGTATGCACCGTTTGTACGCACAGGGAAACCGATCCTGTTCATGGACCTTCCCTCGGCGGAAATGACCAAGTACGCCGCCAACTCCATGCTCGCCACGCGCATCTCGTTCATGAACGAAATCGCAAACCTTTGCGAGGTCGTTGGTGCGGACGTGGACCAGGTCCGGAAGGGTATCGGATCCGACACGCGGATTGGGCCGGCGTTCCTCTTTCCGGGCCCTGGCTACGGTGGGTCCTGTTTTCCGAAGGACGTGAAAGCGCTGGTGCGCACCGCGCAGGAATACGATGTGCCGCTCCGAGTGCTGGACGCGGTGGAAAAGGCAAATGACGCCCAGAAGCACCGGTTGTTCGCGAAGATCGTCAGTTGTCTAGGCAACGTGAAGGGCCGACGCATTGCCATCTGGGGTCTCGCGTTCAAGCCGAATACGGACGACATGCGGGATGCGCCGTCGCTCGTGCTTATCGAGCAACTCGTGGCGTCCGGCGCGGAGGTCGTGGCACACGACCCAGTGGCGATGCAGGAGACTGAGCGTCGCATCGGCTCCAGCATTGCCTACGCAAAGTCGGGTTACGAGGCCATCGAAGGCGCTGACGCACTCGTTGTGGTTACGGACTGGAACGAGTACCGTCATCCCGATTTTGGTCGAATCAAGACGGCTCTGCGCACGCCGGTCGTCGTGGATGGGCGCAACCTGTATGACGCAGCAAAGATGCGCGCGCTTGGATTCACCTACGAGTCGATAGGCCGAGGCCGCTCAAAGTGATCCGGGGTGACGGGTCGGGTGGGGTCTCGGGTCCATCCTGATGACGTAAACCCCCGGCGGCGCCTGGGTGTCTATGACCTGGCGGCGCAATGTGCCTGTTCGCAACTGGGCGACCAGGCCAGCGGGGCCGAGAACACGACAGATATGCGCTGGACAGTGGGCCGGCGGGGTCGGCCGGTGTATCTTTCCCAGGCTCTTCCCGAACCGATTGCCCTCTTGCGGGTACTTTCTCCCGATATGCATCCAACTCGCCGGGCGCTGCTCGTCGCACTGCTTTTTGCGGTCGCGGCCTGTCACCCCGACTTTCAGCTCACGCAGTTCCCTACGAATGAAGCCCTGTACCGCGCCGCGTCGAAGGAATACGCCGCGCAGCGCTGGGACAATGCGGTATCTGCGTTTGAGAAACTGACCACGGACCTGCCAGCCCGTGATACGCTTTTGCCGCGCGCGTACTGGTACCTCGCGCAGTCGCATGCCAATCGCGACGAGTTCGTTCTGGCCGCTACGGCGTTTTCGCACCTGGTGGAAAGCTTTCCTGACGACACGCTCTCCGACCGGGCCGCTCTGGAGTCGGCGCGTTCGTACCGGAAGATGTGGCGGAAAGCGGCCCTCGACCCCACATATGGCGAGACGGCCTTGGCGACGTACAACACGCTGCTGGGCCTGTACCCCACTTCTCCGCTTATCCCCACCGCCAAGAGGGAACTGGGCGAGCTGGAGGAGATGTTTGCCCAGAAGAACTACCTCACCGGCTTGTATTATTTCCGGCGTGGGGGATATGACTCAGGCATCATCTATTTCAGGGATGTGTTGGCGAAGTACCCCACATCCCCGAGCGCTCGCCTCGCGCAACTGCGGCTCGTCGATGCATTCAAGATCATCCGGTACAAGGACGACGCTTCCGAAGCCTGCGCTGCGCTGAAAAAGGGCTATCCGGACGACGCTGAGGTCAAGCAGACGTGCCTTGGGGTGGCCGAGCCGGCCGCTGTGCTCCCTGTTACCACGAACACCCCTCCCGCCACTACCGGCCCGCCCGCGACCATTCCGGCGAAGCCACCCGCGTCCTGAGGCGTGCGCCTCGGGATCTTCGGCGGGAGTTTCGATCCGCCGCACCTGGGTCACCTCCTTCCGGTTATCGACGCCGCAGAGGCCTTGAACCTCGACGCCGTTCGTTTCATCCCCGCGGCACAGCAGCCGTTCAAGGTGGGGAAGGCGGGAGCGGACGGGGTGCATCGCCTCGCGATGACCAACCGGCTGGTGGAGGGCATCCCTGGCTTTGCGGCCAATGCCATGGAAATCAACCGTGCCGGGTTATCTTACACGGTTGACACCGTGGCACAGGTGGCGGCGGACAACCCCCAGGCGGAGCTTGTACTCCTCCTCGGTGTTGACGCCTTCGCGCTCTTCAAGCAGTGGCGGGAACCGGAACGGATTCAGGCACTGGCAGCGATTGCCGTCCTCACACGAGGCGGCGACGCCTCGGTCGCAGTGAATGACGCGACGGTGCAGGTACTGAAGACACGGCGCGTGGACATCTCGTCCACGGAGCTGCGCGCTCGGGTGGTTCACGGGCGTACCATTCGCGGTTTCATGCCTGATGCGGTGGCAGACTATATCGCCGAGCATCGGCTGTATCGGTAAGAGGACTGCATGTTCAAACGCGTACTGACCGCATTCATGGGTACCCGGCACGACCGGGACCGCAAGAAGATTCAACCGATTCTCGATGCGATCCACGAGCACGAGGAGCGGCTTGGCAAGGCAACGGACGAGGAAGTGCGTGGGCAGACGGCCAAGTTCCGGACGCTGCTGCACGAACGCACGGACGCGCTCGAGGCGCGCGCGGCCGAATTGCGCGAGCGGAAACGCACGGCCACCGACTCGGACGAACGAGAGAAGCTCGACACCGAGCTGACCGGCCTGGATGGCAATGGCGGCGTCGAGAACGATATTCGCACCACCATTGCCGAGACCCTCGACGAGATCCTGCCGGAGGCGTTCGCCACGATGCGCGAGGCGTCGCGCCGCCTTGTTGGCACAAAGGTGAACGTCACGGGTCGCGAGATGGAATGGAACATGGTGCCGTACGACGTCCAGTTAATGGGCGGCATCCAGCTCCATTTCGGCAAGATCGCGGAAATGGCGACTGGTGAGGGCAAGACGCTCGTTGCCACACTGCCGCTGTACCTGAATGCCCTTCCGGGCAAGGGTTCGCACCTCGTCACGGTCAACTCGTACCTGGCACGACGCGATTCTCAATGGATGGGCCACCTCTACACGTGGCTTGGGCTCACGGTGGACTGCCTGGATGACACCGAGGCAGGCACTCCCGAGCGTCGCGCGGCGTACCACGCGGACATCACGTATGGCACCAACAATGAGTTCGGCTTCGACTACCTGCGCGATAACATGGTGGTGTCGTTGGAGCAGCGGGTGCAGCGGAGCCACATCTTCGCACTGGTGGACGAAGTCGACTCCGTACTCATCGATGAAGCCCGGACGCCGCTGATCATCTCGGGACCGGTGGGCAACGAAGGCGACGCACAGTACTTCGAGCACAACACCGGCGTTGTTCGCCTCGTGAAGAAGCAGATGGAGCTGGTCAACGTGCTGGTCGCGGATGCGGAGCGTGAACTCGAGGGTAAGCACATCGATGCGGCTGCAGTGAAGCTGTACCAGGCGACGATGGGACACCCCAAGAACAAGCGGTTGCTCAAACTGATGAACGAGCAGGGCAACAAGCAGCTCGTGCAAAAGGTGGAGCTGGAACACCTGGCGGACCGGAAGCTGTCGCCGAACAAGCAGGTCTACCGCGACATCGAAGAAGACCTGTTATTCGTTCTCGACGAGCGTGGGCACAGCGTTCATTTGACGGATCGTGGCGTGGATTTCATGTCGCCGTCTGATCACGACGCGTTCGTGCTGCCCGATCTGAGCGAAGCCGTGCATCGGATTGATCACTCGGCGGACATGTCTGCTGACCAGAAGATCGCGGAGCGGCGCCGGCTGGAGATCGACTACGCGTCAAAGAGCGAAAAGCTGAACATCGTCCATCAACTCCTGCGTGCGCACGCCCTCTACGAAAAGGACGTGAACTATGTGGTGCAGGACGGTGAGGTGCTCATCGTCGACGAATACACCGGTCGTACCATGCCCGGTCGCCGCTGGAGCGAAGGTCTGCACCAAGCCGTCGAGGCCAAGGAAAATGTCCGCGTGAAGGGCGAGACGCAGACGATGGCCACCATCACGATTCAGAACTACTTCCGCATGTACGAGAAGCTGGCCGGCATGACCGGCACGGCCGAGACGGAAGAGACGGAGTTTTTCGAGATCTACAAGCTCGAAGTCGCGGTCATTCCCACCAATCGCGACGTCATTCGCGATGATCGTCACGACCTGGTCTTCAAGACGCGACGTGAGAAGTACAACGCCATCGTCGATGAGACGCGGCGCCTTCACGAGCTTGGGTATCCGGTCCTGATCGGTACGACCAGCGTGGACGCATCGGAAACGCTGTCGAAGCTCATGCAGCGCGGCGGATTGGTGCACAACGTCCTCAACGCCAAATACCATCAGCGTGAGGCGGAGATCGTCGCGAATGCCGGCCAGCCCGGCGCCATCACCATCGCCACCAACATGGCTGGCCGAGGCACCGACATTAAACTCGGGGATGGGGTCACGGAGTCCAGACCATCGGTGGTGAAGGATCCCGATGGCAAGGACATCGACGTGATGGAGATGGGTGGTCTCCACATCGTCGGCTCCGAGCGTCACGAGTCACGGCGTATCGATCGCCAGCTCCGCGGTCGCGCCGGCCGTCAGGGCGATCCGGGCGCCAGCCAGTTCTTCCTCTCGCTCGAGGACGACCTGATGCGGCTGTTCGGCAGCGACCGCATCGCGAAGCTGATGGACCGCATGGGTGCGCAGGAAGGTGAGGTGCTCACCCATCCGCTCATTACACGCTCCATCGAACAGGCCCAGAAGCGCGTGGAATTGCAGAACTTTCAGAGTCGAAAGAAGCTGCTCGAGTACGACGACGTAATGAACCAGCAGCGCGAGGTGATTTACTCACTCCGCGCGTTCGCGTTGGAAGGGGGAGAGGAGCTCAAGGGCGAAGCGATCAAGATGGTCGAAAAGGCCGTGAGCACCCGGGTGGAAACGGTACTGGCCGAGTTCGATGTTCCGGAAGAGTGGGACTTCGAGCTTTTGCAACAGGAACTGCTCATGCACTACCTGTTGCAGGTGAAGGAGTTTTCGGACGGCGAGCGTCGCCCCACCGAGATTCTCGATGCGCAAAACGTTGCCACTGAGGCGGGCCGCCAGGCGTTCGCGTCCAAGATCGAGGCGCTGGACATGGTGCGCGATCAGGAGGGTGGCTACGGCGATCGTCTTCTGCGCTACGTGATGCTCAACGTCCTGGACGAGAAATGGAAGGACCATCTGTACGATCTGGATCAACTGCGCAACGCCATTCACTATCGGTCGTGGGGTCAAAAGGACCCGCTCCTGGAGTACAAGCAGGAGGCCTACACGATGTTCGTGGACCTCATGAAGGACGTTGCGGAGACGTTTACAGATCGATTCCTGAAGGTGCAGCTGGTGGTGGAAGCCGAGCAACCGGAGCAGGGGGCGGGTGGCCAGAACGGTCAATATGAGCCACCGCCCGCACTGTCTGCACCCACACGTCGCTACAACGCGATGGGTGTGCTCGAGGATGTATATCCGGAACAGCCCGTTGGAGGGACGTCCTCGGTAGAGGATATCGGTCCCGCAGAAACGCCCAACGAGAAGCCGGTGGCGGTCAAGAAGGATCCCGTCATTGTTGGCGCGGGTCGGGCTCGCAGTATGAGTGACATTGCGAACGCGCAGCCCGCGGGGCCGGTGGACTGGTCCACGGTGGGACGCAATGATCCGTGCCCGTGCGGGTCGGGGAAGAAATTCAAGAAATGCCACGGCGCGTCGCTTTGAGCGCGCGCTGCCGCAGGTAGAAAGGTCGAGCCCGTCGCATTGCGACGGGCTCGACCTGTATTGATCGCCGGTCAGGGCGACTGGCACCCCACCTCGACGAGGATATTGCCCGGCGCATGGCAGTAGAATGTCAGCGACGCGAAGCCCGCCCTGGTGATCGCTTCCACGTTCCCGGGCGCAAAGCCTGCGCCGACAAGCTCCTGGTGCTTCAGGCGCACCTCATCGGGCGAGTTCAGGAAGAATCCAACGTGGAAGTTCTCGGGGAACCCGGAGTCGGAGGGCTTGGCGCGCATGAGGTTGAGAATGAAGCCATCCTCTCCCTCCATGACGACGAACGCATCGTCCCCTCTGGTGACGAGTGTTCGAAACCCGAAATGCTGCACGAAGAAGTCGCGCAGGGGTCCGGCAAGTGGGACGGGCAGATTGGCGTGGTTGAGACGGGGCATTGGTCGATCTCCGGCAAAGACGTGTCAGGTCCGCACGGGCGAGAGCGATGAGCGCATGGTCGGTACTGAACACGGGCGCAATCATGGCACCAGCCCGATACGCGCCGACGCGGCGCGTCGGCGATACCTGGCCGCGGGTGCTCCCATCGCGATGGCGATGATGCGCAGAGGCCCCGGAGCGGGGCGGCCGGACTTACCAAAACCGGCGTGTCTTTTTCGGCGTTGTCAATCTACGCAAAGCCACTGGAATCGACAACGGGGTCGCTAGCGTCGAGCGGATGCGCCACCCCCCACCGCGAAATCTGCGTTCCGGTGCGTCCGTTCGGTGATGGACTTGGCTCCGCACGCACTAAAAATGGAGGAGTCCGCCGCTCGGTGGCGCGGCTCACTCATTTTCCAGGAACCCCGATGGCCGCACAGATGTCTAGCCAGTCCTTGCCAGGCACGCTATCTATCAAAGAACTTCCTCGCTCGGAACGTCCGCGTGAGCGGCTCGTCTCACTTGGTGCTGGCGCGCTCAGCTCGGCGGAATTGCTTGCGTTGCTCGTCGGGGCCGGAGGTACCGCGGGATCGGCCCTACAGGTTGGTCAGATGCTGCTCGCCAACGCAGGGGGATCGCTGAGGCGGATGGCCATGCAGCCGGTGGCGGCACTTACCGCCACAAACGGGGTTGGTATAGCGCGTGCCGTAACCGTTCACGCGGCGTTGGAGTTGGGTCGGCGCCTTTCATCGGAAGTTCGGGATGATGGCGCCCCCGTCCGGTCACCGCGCGACGTCGCGCGGCTATTTGCCCCTCGGCTGGAGGACCTCCCGGTCGAGGAGTTTCACGTCGCTGTGCTGGACGCGCAGCATCGTCTCGAGCGTGATGTCCTGGTTACGCGCGGGATTCTCACTTCCTCCCTCGTGCATCCGCGCGAGGTGTTTCGCGAGGCGATTGCTGAGCGCGCAGCGGCGGTCATCCTCGTGCACAATCATCCAAGCGGCGATCCCACGCCGAGCGCCGACGACCGGCTCGTAACCGAGCAACTCGTCGCCGCTGGCAGGTTGCTCGACATTCCCGTGCACGACCACATCATCATCGGTCGCGGGCGGTACACGAGTTTTGCGGAGGCAGGACTGCTGTGACGGCTACGGCGTTGCGCGAGATCATCCCCGGCTGGAGCCTCGACGAGGGCGCAAACACGCGCCTCGATGAGGAGTTGCTCGCGCGCGCCTATCGCTTCAGCGAAGAGGCACATCGCGGCCAGACACGAAACTCCGGTGAGCCGTACGTCACCCACTGCGTGGAAGTGGCCAAAATCCTTGCCGATCTGCAGCTCGACACCACTACGGTCGCCAGTGGATTGATCCACGACGTGGTGGAGGACACCAGGATCAGCGTGCAGGATGTGGAGTTGGAGTTCGGCAAGGAGATCGCCGCCATTGTCGATGGGCTGACCAAGATTGCAAAGCTGCCGAACAGCGGATCCAATCAGGACCGACAGGTGGAGAGCTATCGCAAGCTGCTGCTCTCCATCGCGAAGGATGCGCGCGTCATCATCGTGAAGCTCG
>JBDUCM010000326.1:0-2965 GCA_040003455.1 bacterium | reverse complement strand
CATCCGAGTGATTCAGGAAGTGCACCAGGTCCACCTTCTTGAACCCATCGGCCGGCACATAGTACCGCGCATCATCAAAGAGGCAGTAGTTCTCCACCACTAAGCGCGCATGCTCCGGCAGGCCCTCCACCACCGCGCGCGGCACCTCCACATACTCGTCCGCCCCAACTGCCGGCACGCCGAACATGTCGCGGCAGCCTTTGGGAATGTCGCGGATGGCAAACACCCCAATGCCCGCCACCGCCGAGGGCCGCAGCATGACGTACGTGTGCTCGCGCAACTCGCGGAGAATTCGTTCCAGTGTCATCGCCTCACGGTAACGAGGGAACCGGGGCACCGCCGCGTTCAGGGTCCGCGAAGAGCATGTACCCTGGCTCAGACGTAGCCGACAAGGAACGGTCGTGTCTGCGGAATTGGCTTCAACGCCCCAGCCCGTCGCGCACGCGGCCGCTTACGCTGCTCGGCGCGCCTCCCCTTGAGCTGGTCGATGTACAGGCCGTACGTCGTTTGGCGCAACGCGGTCGGATCATCGAATGCCTGCGTGTCCGGCATGAACGAGCGAAGCGCCTCCAATGCATGGATGAACATCTGGTGATCCACCTGGGCGCCAGCGTCGTCCAGCCGAACGATGGCGCCGTGCGCTACCACACTCCTCCAGTCGAACAGGGCATCGACCTCATCGACCTCGAATGTGACGTACGGGTTGTGCGCAAACGCCTCGATCGCGGCGCCCTCGGCGCTCCGCATGAGAATCCACCGGCCGGCGCATGCGTAGTGCACAGGCTCGACGTTGATGAGTCGTCCATTCTGATATGCCACGCGGCCGACATGGCTGCCGTCCAAAACACTCCGGCATTGATCGGCCGTCAGGCTTGAGAGGACGGGTGTGCGCAGCGGCTGCAACAGCATGGATCCTCTCTGGAAAGTGGACGAGCGGACGTGATGTCAAGCTCTCTCGATCTCGGCGATATCAGGGGCGGTCAACCCGTACAGCGCATTTCCTTGGGTACCGCTCACGCCACACTTCACTCCTCCCGCCTCGGCGCCTACGGGCCGGCGCAGGAGAACCGGGAGCCCAGCGCCGCGAATGATCTTGTCGGCCACACTGCCAACGAGGAGACGCGACGCACCACGTCCATGCGTCGACATGCCGATGGCGTCGACGCCGTGTTGCAGCGCAAAGTCGGTGATTGCCTGAGGAATGCGGCTGTTGACGATGACGTGTGTCTCGACGACCGCGCCGTCATTCACGCGCAGACGGTCGGCAACGCTCGCGAGACGCGCCGTTGCATCGGCGACGACTTGACTGGTTGCTTCCGGGTCCGTGATGAGCGGCGAGTTGGAGAACGGCATGCCACTGCTGAAGCCAGTTGCAAGATCGATGTCGAACGTCATGATTGGGACCGGCCGCACGACCTGGAGGAGCGTCAGGCGTGCGTCGCCGCATCGCGCGACGTCGACGACCGTCGACAGGATCTCCGAGGCCAGTTCCGAACCGTCAAATGGAACAAGGATCTTCTTGAAGAGCGGTTGCGCCGTGGCGCGACCGGCCTGGTGCCGCTCGGTCGGCAGCATGAGCAACGGCGCGGATGAGTGACGGAGCAGGCCATCGGCGACGCTCCCAAGCCACGCGCGACTGAATCCCGTGCGGCCGTGTGACGTCATGACCACGAGGTCGATGTCCGATTCCAACACGCGCTTGCAGAGCGCGTTGACAACGTCGCCCCGAAGCACTGCGTACGTCGTCGGAATCGAGTCCGCCGACTCGATCTCCGCGACAACCCCGGAGAGGTAGTCCTGCTCCACGCGGAATTGATCGCGATCCCAGGGCTCGCCATTCACGCCCTCGACAGACAAGGGCTGGTGCACGAGCACCACGTCGAGCCCGGCATGTGACGCAGCGGCGATTGCAATCGCTCGGCCGAGCGCCTGTTCTGCCAGCGGAGACCGGTCGAGAGGAACGAGAATTCTCCGTAGCATGACTGCCTCCAGATGCGTGGCGGGATACAAGAACGATCGTATCGCGCGCCGCGCCAGGGAGTCGGGCAACGCCCACCGCTTCCGTGAGGTCTTTCAGTGCGTGGTGTCGGGAATGTTCCTTTGTGCTTGCAAGGCCACCTCGCCGATTGCCACATTGTCGCCTCGCCAGATCACAGCGACCATGAAGAACAATCGCCCAAGCCGCACCGCTCACCTCGTCGCACTCGGCCGCGCCATGGCCGATTCCGGACTCTCGCACGTCCCGCACTTCCGCGACCCCACCGCCCGCGTCTTCCTGAGCGAAAAGGGAAAGCAGCGCCTCGCGAAGACTGAGCGCGTGGCTCGAGACCAAACGGGCGGCCTCTCGCTCGAGGGGGCGCGCACGATGGCCAACTTGATCGCCCTCCGCACCACGGCCATCGACACGGCCGTCCGCACCGCGCTCAGCGCTGGCGTAAAGCAGCTCGTCATCCTCGGCGCCGGTTACGACGGCCGCGCCTGGCGGATGCCCGAGCTGGCTGGCGTACGTGTATTCGAGGTTGATCATCCGGCCACACAAGGCGACAAGCGATCGCGCGTCGCCGAGCTGCCACCGGCCGACAGCATCATCACCTTCGTGCCGATCAACTTCGAACGCGAATCGCTCGGCCCAGTCCTCAAACGCGCCGGGCACGATGCCTCGTCCCCAACCTGCTGGATTTGGGAAGGCGTCGTCATGTATCTCACGCGCGACGCATTCAGCGCTACCCTCGCGGCGATTTCCGGCCGGAGTGCGCCCGGTTCAACGCTGATCGTGAACTACCACTCCGAACACCGCCGCTTCTTCGCGCGGCTGATGTTTCGATTGATCGGTGAGCCGCAAATCAGCGCGTGGTTGCCTGACGAGATGGCGGCTGATCTGCAATCGGGCGGGTTCGCTGTCCGCGACGATTCGGGCATGATGGACTGGAACGCACGCTTCGCGCGGGGGGAGGCGAAGGTAGAG
>JBDUCM010000182.1:0-10004 GCA_040003455.1 bacterium | reverse complement strand
GGGACGATCACGCGGCTGATCATGAAGCTCCAGCGCGAGCTCAGCGTCACGAGCGTGGTGGTGTCGCACGACATTCGCTCGGTCTTTCGCATGGCGACGCGCGTGGCGGTGCTGCACGAGCGTCGCATCGCCTTCTTCGGGACGCCCGAGGAGCTGGCCGCCTCCGACAACGAGTACCTCCGCGATTTCCTTGGCGGCAACTGACCTATGAAACGATCCGCAAAACTCACCTGGGACCAGCTGCGCGTGGGGCTCGTGATCGTGTTCGCGCTGGCTGTGGTCGGCGTCGCGATCCTCAAGCTCGGCCAGGCGGCCAACCTCTTCTCGAAGCGATACGAGTTGATCGCGTACGTCTCTGATGCCAACGGCCTCAAGGAAGGTGGCTCGGTGATGGTCGCCGGCCAACTCGCGGGCACTGTCGCGAAGATCGAGTTCCTGCCGGTGGACGCCGACACCACGCGCAACCTCAAGCTCACGCTCGCCGTGGACGAGAACGTCCGCGAACAGATTCGCAGGGATTCCAAGGGCAAGCTGAGGACACTTGGCCTCCTTGGCGACAAGGTGTTCGACATCACGCCGGGCACTCCGAAGACGACGGCCCTTGCCACCGGCGACACGGTGGCGATTGCGAAGTCGCTTGACTACGAAGCCGTCATCGCCCAGGCCAGCGGCGCTGTGACCGACATGGTGGAACTCACCCGCGACCTTCGCGCAATCACCGGCGGCATCGTGAAGGGGCAGGGCACGCTCGGTCAACTGGTCACGAATCGCGCACTGTACGACCAACTGAACGGCACGCTGAACCGCGCGAACACGATGCTGGCCGGCTTTCAGAATCCGAACGGCAGCATTGGCCACATGCTGAACGATCCCACGCTATACAATCGCCTGGTGGGGGTGATCAGCTCCACGGACTCGCTGATCGTATCGATCAACACGAGCAAGGGCACGGCGGGCATGCTCCTTCGCGACACCACGCTCTACCGCAATATGGTGGGGATCACGACGGGGGCGGATTCGTTGCTGCGATCAATTTCGCACGGCAACGGATTGGCGTCGAAGCTGCTCACGGACCAGACGTTGTACGAGCAGCTTACCAAGCTGGTGACGGATCTCAGTTCGGTGCTGGCGGACATCAAGCGCGATCCGGGGAGATACACAAAGGGCGTGATCCGAATCTTCTGACAACTACCCAGCCAACTGCTCAGTGTACTGTTCACAGTTAGCGGTAGGCAGGAGAAGTGCACCTGCGACTCACACAGCCGTCAGCCGGCGGCTGTCTGCTGTCAGTTTGCAGGGGGGCGACTGTCTTCGATCGGACCGCCGAGTGTTGAGTCACTCGGTGTGAGGCGTTTGATAAGGCCGGTCAGCATTCGCCGCACCTCCGACGTACGCTCGCTCAAGTCGTGGTATGTTTCGGGGCCGATCAGCTCGAGATCGCGGGCCGCCAGCAGGTGATATTTCACTTCTGCCGCGGATCCCATGGCGATCTGAAGGTATCGCCGGAATTCCAGCTGACCGAGCTTTCCAGAGCCCTCAGCGATATTGGACGGAACGGACAGTGCCGCGCGCCGGAGTTGCGAGGTGAGCGCTGTGCCGGATCGCGAGAATGTGCCAGCAACGCGATGGATATCGATCGCGAGATGGTGTGATTTTTCCCACACTTTGAGCTTCTGGAAATCTTGCATGCCGATTGATACGCGGGCGGTGCCGCTCACCCGTCACCGTCCCATTGCACTCCGTATCGTTTTGTTTGTTTGTCTGCCAACTGACGGCTGATGGCTGCCGGCCGATGGCTGTGTGAGTCGCAGGTGCACTTCTCCTGCCAGCAGTTCACTGCCAACAGTTCACTGCCAACAGTGACTGCCAGCTGAAAACTGAAGGTTTCACTGGCGTTCTGTCTGTTGGCTGTTGCACTTGCCTCATCGCCCTCACCGGACTAAAATCCGTGACTTGGGTTTGGTCGCGTAGCTCAGCTGGTTAGAGCGCTGCTTTCACACAGCAGAGGTCCACGGTTCGAATCCGTGCGTGACCACTTGTCTTGATGCGGTCGGCGTACCCCCAGTCATTCTCCATCTGACGTCACGCCCCCAGGACCGAGCGGCTGCCAAGGCGCCCTTCGTCCTCGCAGCCGCACTCATCGGCGTCTCGCTGTCGGGGCCGCTGGTGCGCATTTCCAACGCGCACCCCCTCGCCATCGCGAGTTGGCGCCTCGCCTTCTCCCTCGTCATCATCGCCATCGCCCTCGCCATCACGGGACAATGGCGGCAATGGTACGGCATCACCAGGCGCGAGTTCGGCATCGCCATCATCGCCGGTGCCATGCTCGCCCTTCACTTCTGGAGCTGGAACACCTCCATCACGCTCACGAGCGTGGCCGCGTCGGTCGTGCTCGTCAATACACAGCCCGTGGTGGTGGCGCTCGTCTCTGTGCTCTGGCTGCACGAGAAACCCACCCGCACCCAGTGGATCGGCATTACCGTGGCGATGATCGGCGCCATGATCATCGCCGCGCCCGATCTCATCTCGGAATCGGCGTCCGCTACCCGGCATCCCAACGCCCTCCTGGGCGACCTGCTCGCGCTGCTCGGCGCGCTCACGGCGGCCCTCTACTTCGTGGCCGGCCGTCGCCTGCGGGCCACCCTCGACCTGTGGCCGTACGTCGGCCTGGTGTATGGCGCCTGCCTCGTGGTGCTCCTGTTGCTCGTCGCGGTCACGCAGGCGCCATTGGCTCCCCAGCCCAATCGCGAACTCGCCATCTTTGCCGCGCTTGCGCTTGGCCCCATGCTGCTCGGGCACACGGGTCTGAATTGGGCCCTCAAGCATTCACCCGCCTACGTGGTGAACCTTACCCTGCTCGGCGAACCGGTTGGCGCCACGATCATCGCCGCCATGTTGCCCGGCATCCGCGAGGTCCCGGGTCCCCTTACCTTCGTGGGCGGAGCAGTGGTATTTGCGGGGGTTCTTCTGACGGCGCGGAAGTAAGCTCGCCCCAATTTCCATTACAGGGCGACTATCTTACAGTCTCCCAATCGCCGTGACACTGGAATGGACCAGCTTTCACTCGACGTCATCGTCACCAGAGGGGCGCTCATCGAGTCGCGCCACCGGGTGCACGCGGCGGCCGTCAATGCGTCCGGTGACACCATTGCCACCGCGAACGATCCAACGCTGGTGACACATTGGCGGTCGTGCGCCAAGCCGTTCCAGATCATGCCGCTCCTCGAGAGCGGCGGGTTCGATGCACTCGGTTGGGGTGACGATCAACTGGCCCTCGCGTGCGGATCGCATGGTGGGGAGCCAGAACATGTGGCGATTGCCGGCGCGATGCTCGCGTCCATCGGCATGGAGGAAGGCGATCTCGCCTGTGGCCCGCACGAGCCGCTCGCGAGCCGCGGACAGAAGGCGCTCCGCGACGCGGCCGGCCGCACCACTCGGCTCCACAACAATTGCTCGGGGAAGCACGCCGCAATGCTCGGCTATGCGTACAGTTCGAGCTGGCCAACGGTCGGATACGAGCGCAAGGAACACCGCGTACAGCTCGCCTGTCTCGCCGAAGTCGCAAAGTGGACCGGCGTGGACGCGGGTCACATCATCCAGGCCGTTGACGGTTGTGGAGTGGTAGAGTTCGGGATTGCGCTCGAATCCATGGCGCTGGCATATGCGCGCCTCGCGGATGCCACACGACGGTCGCGCGAGATTCCATCGCGCATCGTGCACGCCATGCAGACGCGTCCCTTTCTCGTGGGCGGGAGCGACCGGTTTGATTCGGCGATCATCGAAGCCACCGAGGGCCGCGTCATCGTGAAGGTCGGCGCCGAAGGGGTGCACTCCATCGCAATCATCGACGACGGCATCGGCATCGCGCTCAAGGTGGAAGACGGCGCGCAACGCGCGCAATTTCCCGCCGTGATTGCCGCGTTGCAGCACTTCGGCGCCCTCCCTGAGGAACTCCCGCCACGTCTGGCGGAGTTCATGTATCGGCCGCTGCGGAATACGCGTGGTGAGGTGGTTGGTGCGGTGCACCCGGCCGCTCGTGATGCCACTGACTCGCTGCACTGAGGTACGACATGCCGGCAGACCACTCAAATCCCGAGCGAAGAAAGTTCGTCGTCGGCGCCGGTGCCGCGCTATCTGCGCTGCTGCTGCCGTTCGGCGGTACCGCGAATGCCGCTTCCAGCGCGCCGGGAGCGGAGCCCGATGAGCCGTGGCTGAAGGGGCTCACGGGCAAGCACCGTCAGTTCTTCGACATCGGCGCCGGGCGCAACGGCGTACCACTCGAGCGCATCCTGAATTTCTACGAGGCGTACAAGGAGTCGTACGCCGTGGACGCGCGTGACTTGAACGTCTTGTTCGGATTTCACGGCGCCGGTTCAGCGTACGTCTTGAACGATGCGATGTATGCGAAGTACGCGCTGGGCAAGAAGTACGAGACCACCGATCCGCTGACCAAGGCGACAGCCACCAGAAATCCCTTCGTGCGCATGCTTCCCGGATACACGTGGCGGGGGGACTATTCCATCGAGGCCTTTCAGGCTCGCGGTGGCCGCATCCTGTGGTGCAACAAGTCGCTCGGGAATCTTTCGCGCGATCTCGCGAAGGACACTGGCGGATCGGAAGCCGACATCGCCGCCGAGCTCCGGAAGAATGTGCTGCCAGGCATCACGATCGTTCCTGCCATGGTCGTCGCATCGAACAGGGCCCAGGAAGCGGGCTGCGCGTACTCCTGCATCGCGTGAGGCTCGAGGCGCTGGACGCCGAAACCATCGCGCTCATTCGGCTCGCCGGTGTCATTGCCAGTTCGAGTGAAACGGACGTCCGTGCCGAGTTCGCGAAGTGTGCCGGATTTGTCCCCGCGGAGTGGGTCGAGGAGCTCGTCGTTCAGAGCTATCTCTTCAGCGGCTTCCCGCGCGCTTTGAACGCCGCCCGCGAATGGCGTCGCGTTGCGCCACTCCCCGCCCCGGCAACGGATGAGGGGGACGACGTCACGCATGTGGACGAATGGAGGCAGCGCGGCGAGGCCACCTGCGCTGAAGTGTACGGCGGGATGTACGCAAAGCTGCGCGTCAATATTCGGCAGCTGCACCCGGCGCTGGACGGTGCCATGGTGGTGGAAGGCTACGGCAAGATCCTCGGACGACCGGGCCTCGACCTTCCGCGCCGAGAGCTCTGCATCGTGGCGGCGTGTGCCACGACGGGTCAGGACCGCCAGCTCCACTCCCATTTGCACGGGTCACTCAATGTGGGGGTGACGCCAGAGGTCCTGGCCGCCGCCGTCCGGTCGCTGGAACCCCTCCTCGGCACCGAACGGACCAGATCGGTCCAACTCCTGCTCGGGCGCGTCGTCGGTAAGTAGCTTTCGGGGATGCGTGCACATGATGCGCGCCGCGGCAATGCGATCACGCGTTGCCCCGCTGTCTCCTCTACCTTCGCCAGACCAACAGGATGTTCATCGACCGCGTCATCGTCCGCGTTACCGCCGGTTCCGGCGGTTCGGGGATCGCCAGCTTCCGTCGTGAAAAGTTCGCCCCCCTGGGTGGACCCGACGGCGGCGACGGGGGAAAGGGAGGAGACGTCATCGTGCGTGCCGACAGCAACCTCGCAACACTGCTCGACTATACCTACCGCAACCATTGGGAGGCGGAGGCGGGTGCCCACGGTAGCGGGTCCAACATGACCGGCCGCTCCGGCGCCGATATTGTCTTGCCGGTGCCGCCAGGCACTGTCATTCGCAATCACGATACGGGCGAAGCCGTTCACGAGCTGCTGGAAGATGGCGACACATTCACCGTCGCCAAGGGCGGCCGCGGCGGCAAGGGGAACGCGTGGTTCACCACGTCGGTCCACCGCAGTCCCCGTGAATGGCAGCCGGGTGAGGAGGGGCAACTCATCACCCTCGAACTCGTCCTCAAGCTCATCGCCGACGTAGGTCTGGTCGGACAGCCCAATGCAGGCAAGTCCACGCTGCTCTCCGTTATCAGCGCTGCCACGCCAAAAATCGGTGACTATCCGTTCACCACGCTCGCACCCAACCTCGGCGTGGTACAGATGAGCGACAACCGCACCTTCGTGGTCGCCGATATTCCCGGCATCATCGAAGGCGCGCACGAAGGGAAGGGGCTTGGCCTCCAGTTCCTTCGGCACATCGAGCGCACGCGCCTGCTGGCCTTCCTCATTCCCATCGATTCGCTCGATTGGCAAGCCGAATACGATCAACTCCGCGGCGAAATACGGCAATATTCTGCGGAGTTGGCGGACAAGCCGCACTGCGTCGTCTTCACGAAAATGGACCTGCTCGGCGAGGATGAGCCGGCACCCATCGAAGCGCCCGACGCGTTCGGTGTGTTTGCGATCTCCGCGGCCGGCCGAAAGGGCCTGGAGGAAATCAAGTTGGCGTGGTGGCGTCGCTTGCTCGACATGCGCAAGGCACTGCTCCAACCCGTCAAGGACATCGAGCTGCCATAGTGCGGCTTCGCTCCGAGCACGCGGAATACCCATCGGCTCTCCGCGATCTGGCAAAGCCACCCGACCCGCTCTGGGCGGTTGGAAATCTGGACGTCCTTCGACTACCATGCGTCGCCATCGTCGGCACTCGGCGCGCCACACCGTACGCGGAACGGGTCACACGTGAACTGGGACGCAGCCTCGCGCGTGCGGGTGCGTGCGTCGTGAGCGGGTTGGCCCGTGGCGTGGATGCGGAGGCACACCGCGGCGCGCTCGACGTAGGTGGTGCCACCTGCGCGGTGCTGGGCACCGGTGTGGAGCTGGTGTATCCACGAGGGCACGTCGCGCTCCAGCGAGAAGTGGCAGACAAGGGACTGCTCCTTTCCGAGCTCGAACCGGGCAACCCTGCTCACGGCGGGTCCTTCCTCAGTCGAAATCGCCTCATCGCGGCATTGGCGTCAGTTACCATCGTCGTGGAAGCCGGCGTGAAGAGCGGCGCGTTGGTCACCGCGGGCCACGCGTCGGACCTGGGCCGCACAGTGGCGGTGGTTCCCGGACCCATCGACGTACCGCAGGCGCAAGGCAGCAATGAGCTGATGCGCGATGGTGCAGGGATCATCACAGGTTTGGCCGATGCGCTGGCGCTCATGGGCCTCACCGCGCCCATTCGCTTGCGCGACCTGCCGACACACGGTGCCGAACGCCGCTTATGGGATGCGTTGGGCGAGGGTTCGGCAGATCTCGATACGTTGTGCACTCGGTCCGCACTGCCAGCACACGAAGCGATGGCGGGGCTCACCGGACTGGAACTGCGGGGATTGGTGGAGTGCGCGCTGACTGGGGAGATCCGGAAGTTGTAGGTGGCTGCCAATCAGGGCATCTACCACAGAGAACACAGAGGGACACGGAGGTTTACGGTCCAGGAGCGGCCAATCAGCGTGAGAGTTTCTCCGCTGTGTTCCTCAGTGCCCTCTGTGGTGAGACCGCCGAGTTGGACGCCTCCATCCCGCATCCACTAGCGATATTCAAAACCGTGACCTCCCACGTCTACATCCACGTCCCCTTCTGCGCACGGCGCTGCTCCTACTGCGATTTTTCCATCGCGGTACGGAAGGAGGTGCCTGTCGACGAGTATCTCCACGCCCTCGAGGGTGAGCTTGGGGCTCGTTTTGCCGCCGCTGGCCCGCACGAGGTGGACACGATCTACTTCGGCGGCGGTACACCGTCGCGGCTTGGCGGCGATGGCGTGGCGCGGGCGGTTCAACTCGTCGCGCGCTATTTCCCACCCGCCCCAGGCGCGGAAATCACCATTGAAGCCAACCCGGAAGACCTCAATCTCCCCGCCGTTGCAGCCTGGGCAGCAGCCGGTGTGAACCGCCTGTCTCTGGGTGGGCAGAGCTTCAATGAGCGCGTGCTCGCGTGGATGCACCGTACGCACGGCGCCGCCGCCATTGGCGACGCGGTCGCTACGGCTCGCGCTGGCGGGATCACAAACTTGTCACTCGACCTCATCTTCGCGCTTCCGGAGGAGCTGCAACGCGATTTCGAAAGCGACGTTGAGCAGATGCTGGCGTTGAATCCGGACCACGTTTCCCTTTACGGCCTGACCATCGAGCCGCAGACTCCGCTGGGCAAGTGGGTCGCACGTGGCATAACCGTCGAACAGCCTGAGGAGGGGTACGAGGCAGATTTCCTGACCGCAAACCGCCTACTTCATCAGGCTGGCTTTGAGCACTACGAAGTCTCCAATTACGCCCGTGCCGGCCGCCGGGCTCGCCACAATTCGGCCTATTGGTCGGGGGCAGCCTATGTTGGCGTCGGTCCCGCGGCCCATGGCTTTGACGGTGTCGCGCGACGATGGAATGCGCGCAACTATGCCGATTGGCGAGACGTCGCTGCGACCAACCGGGATCCGATGGAAGGCTCCGAGGAGTTGACGGCCGAGAACCGAATTGCGGAGACCGTGTATCTGGAATTGCGGTCTGATGCCGGGCTCGCCCTACTCGAATCTGATGGGGAAATGACCGATCGGTGGATAGGCGCCGGATGGGCGACGATTGGCTCGGATGGGCGGCTCCGCTGCACCGCGCAGGGCTGGCTCCGGCTGGATGCTTTGGCCGCCGCCTTGACGCATCACCGAAGTCGTTAGCATATTTACACTTATGGCCACCGCAGACGAGCTCACGCCACGCGAGCGCCGCGTCCTCGAAGCGGTCATCCAGACGTACATCCAGACGGCTGAGCCGGCCGGCTCGCGTGTGCTGTCCCGTCGACACGGGCTTGGAGTGTCTCCGGCCACCATTCGCAACACGATGAGCGACCTCGAGGAAAAGGGGTTCCTCACGCACCCCCACACCTCCGCTGGCCGAGTGCCCACGGACAAGGCGTATCGCGCCTACGTGGATGCCATTCTCAGCGCGCCGCCTAGCCCCATCGTGGTGGCGGAGCGCGCCAGGCTGCACGCGGAAATCTCTGCCAGCCACTCCACCATCGAGACGATCCTTCGTCGCGCGGCGCAGTCCCTTGGCGTGCTGACCCAGGAACTCGGAGTAGCGCTCGGGCCCCGCCTGGACGCGAGCGTGCTTCGGTCCCTCGAGCTGGTCCGTGTGGGTGGCGACCGCCTGCTGCTCGTGTTGACACTGGACGGCGGCGTGGTGCGTACGGTCTTTGTGGAGGTGCGCGGCACTCTCTCCGACACCGCGGTGGTGGAGGTCACGAGAGTGCTGAACGAACGGCTGGCTGGGCACACACTCCGTGAATTGCGGGCGTCGGTTGGCGAACGACTCCGCGATTCGTCCACGAAACCGGAGGCGGAGGAGCTGCTGAACATCTTTGTGCAGGAAGGGGAACAGATGCTTGACGCCGCCCTCCCGCTCAGCGAGGGAAGCGTGATCGTCGGCCAGACCAGCGTGCTCGCGTCGCAGCCTGAGTTCGGTGGCGCCGAGAACTTGCGTCGCCTTCTGTCGCTTACTGAGGAGCCGGCGCGACTTGCCGATGCTCTACGTCGGAAGCATGCGGGTGACACGTTGCCGGGCGTGAGCATCACGATCGGTGGCGAGCACGGCGATCCGCGGCTCGATCAGTTCACGGTGGTCACGGCGGAGTACCACGCCGGGACGCTTGCGGGCGTGATCGGCGTGATCGGCCCCACGCGGATGTCGTACGAGAAGGTGATCTCGTTGGTGCAGCATACCTCGCGGCTGCTGTCGGATCTGCTGTAGAGGAATCAAGTGACGCCGAAGCGGCCCCCTTCACGCGCCGTGTTAACTTTCGAGTCACTTGCCTGAACCTACGAGTCGAAGTCGAAGAGCGATGAACGCGTAGTCGCCGCACCTCCGTAGGCACTGCAAACTGATGGCTGATAGCTGCCGACTGACGGCTGTGTGAGTGTGCAGTTCCGTAGTTGACTGAATTCGAATTCTGGAATTGTAGGAATTCTGGAATTCTGGAATTGTTCGAACAACTGAATGGCGACGCGATGCCGTTGTTGACTGTCTCCCCAAGAATGAAACCTTCTGTCTGATCATGGCTGATTTTTATACTACACTGGGCGTTGACCG
>JBDUCM010000057.1:0-31581 GCA_040003455.1 bacterium | reverse complement strand
GCTCGCCCATTTCGCGATCGAGAAAGTCCATGATCACCGCAAACGCGAGCTGTGAGCCCAGCCCCGCGGGTGCCAGGTCGAACCCGTGATCGGCCCATGGCAGCTCGACCGCAACCACTGGTACACGTGCCCTTCGTAAATCGCTGGCCGCGCGCTGATTGAACGCGGGCTTGATCACGTGATCCTTGCCTCCAAACAGCAAGAGCGTGGGCGGCAACCCTGCACGAACGTAGGTAGCGGGCGACGCGGCCTGATATTGCACCATGTGATCCTCGGGCGCACCACCAATGAAATCGCGCAACACGGAACGTACCCCGATCGGATCCGGCGACGGTACGTCGCGATATCCTTCGACGAGGTCGTAGGGCGAGTAAAGGGCCACGACAGCCTTGAGTGCCTGGTCGCCAGGGCGAAATGCGGCCAACTCGGCAAGGTGTCCGCCGGCAGACCGGCCCAGTACCGCCATCCGTCGCGGATCGATCCCCCAACCGCTCGCGGAGTCGCGAAGCAACGCGATCGAACGACGGACGTCGTCCAAATGCGCCGGGTAGTGAAAGGCCGGCGCGTGCCGGTAGTCGATCGCGGCCACCGTATACCCGCGGGACGCGATGGCGCGGCTCACGTCTTCCGCTTGGGTCGCGTCCCCGTTGCGCCAGGCACCACCATAGATGACAACTACCGTGGAGCGAATGGTGTGCGCACCGAGAGCGAACAACCGCATCGTCAGTGGCGCACCGTCGGTGGCCGCATAATGAATCGGCCGTACGTCCACATCGCTGCTCGCCGGCAGCCCACGGAACACCGTGAGAATCGAGAACTGCGGCGCAGCCTGCTCGGTTCCCAGTTGCGAGCTCGCGATGGCGGCGACCCTGGTGAATTGCGTCAGGGGCCGTATCGCGACGATTGCAGCGACGATGAGGAACACCATGACGACGGGCCGCAGCACGGGATAGCCGCGCAACATCCGGTTCGCCGCCAGGCACCAGATGAGGTCGAGCAAGACCAGTATCGGCGACATCTCGGTGGCCGCAATGACAACGGGATACATCGCCATGTTGAATGGCGGCACCAGGACCATCGCAGAGAGAACGACCAATGCGATTGCCACGACGAGCGCGACGCCTCCCGCCACCGTACCACGGAGCATCAGATCGGCGCCACGTGGAGGAGATCGCCAAACGCGGATCTGCTCATGCTGATTCGCTCATGCCGAAGGGTTAGCTTTCATGACATGCCTACGCGACCAACGAATCTTCGGATTCTTCTCCGCGCTATCGGGCGGCGGTGCCCCAACTGTGGGGCGCGGGGTATTTTCGCGAGCTATACCGAGCTCCGCACCAGCTGCCCCAACTGCGGCTTGCGACTACAGCGCGGCGAAAGTGACTACTTCATCGGCGCGTACCTGTTGAACCTCGTCGCGGTGGAACTGCTTTTCGCCACCCTCCTGGCCGTTGTCGTCATTGCCACCTATCCCAATACGCCGTGGGACGCCATCCAGTACGGCGGCCTTGTCCTGATGATCGTGGGCGCCGTCTTGTGCTATCCCTTCGCGAAGGCCATCTGGCTTGCCGCAGACCTGATCTTCCGGCCCATGACTGACGAGGAGTTGGAGTGGCATCGTGCCGACGGTGTGGCCGACCACGAGTTGCCGCATCTGTAGACGACTACCACCAACCCAGCACTTTCCACCACAACATTCCGACACCAAGCCAGATCACAAGATTCAGCAGAGAGACGATCAGGCCGACCTTCCACCACGTCCCTTGCGATACGTACCCTGCGCCGAAGAATATCGGTGCCGAGCCGGTGCCGTAGTGAGTGAGGCTCGCATCAAGACTTGAAAAGTATGCGAGCAGGAACGCGGCTACGAGTGGCGGAGCGCCGGCCAGCATCGCCGCCGCGATAAAGCTCGGATACAGGGCTGTCACGTGCGCGGTCATGCTGGCGAAGCCGTAGTGCAAGTACAGATACGTGACGGCGAGCAGGGGCAGCGCGACGAGCCACGAATAGCCATTGATATCGGCGAAGAATGCGGCCGAGAGCACCTTGATCACCCCTGCCTCGTTCAGCGCATCGGCCATCATCAACAAGGGCGCGAACCAGATCAACGCGTCCCACGCCCTCCGCTCCGCAAGAAGGTCGTCCCACGTCAGTACGCCGATCAGCAACAGGGCACAGAGACCCGCCAACGCCACGATGGTGTTGTGCAGTCCATGGAGCGGCGAGGTCACCCAACCCGTCATGACGCACAGCATCACTCCCATCAGCGACCATTCAGCCCGCCCCATCCGCCCCATCTCGGCGAGTTGCTCACGCGCGTGTACGCGTACGACATCGATGTCATCGATGGTTGGTGGAACGAGCCGCTTGATCACCAGCGGCACCAGCGTGAGCGTCAGCAATGCCGGCACGATGGAGCCGCTGATCCAGCGGGCCCACGTGAGTTCGACGTGCGCCCCTTTGCTCGCAAACTCCGCGATCAATGGGTTGGCGGCCATGCCCGTCAGGAACATGCCCGACGCCGTATACGTGGCGTGGAAGCTCACGAGCATGAGGAATGCGCCGAGGCGCGACGCTGTTGGACCTGGCTCGGAGCCGGCCGCTTGTGCGACGCTGCGCGCAACCGGAAACATGATCCCGCCGCCCCGAGCGGTATCCGACGGTACGAAAGGCGCGAGTACCACATCGGCCGCAGCGAGCGAATAGCCGAGGGTCAGCGGGCTACGCCCGAATCGATGAATGAAGAAATACGCGATTCGTCGTCCCAGTCCCGTAGCCGTCACCGCCCTGGCGAACAGAAAAGCCGAGAATACCAGCCACACCGTGAGATTCGAAAAACCGGAGAGCACCCGCGCTGGCGGCAGTGTGCGTGTGAGCGCGAGGAGCGTCATGGCCGTCAACGCGCTCACGCCCATGGGCACCGGATGCGCGACGAGGGCCACGATAGCTGCCACGAAGATGGCGAGCAGGTGCCGCTGCTCGGGGGTGAGGGTGCCGAGTGGCAACGCCCAGATCAGCGCGCCGGGAACCACCACCGCGAGTACGCGCCACAGGCGCTCGCGTTGCGTCATGGGCCCGCCCTGCGCGCTCATGGGCGCGAGGGCGCGAGCGGCAACACGATGTGCGAGGGAAACGTCGCACTGTGATGAATTGTATTGTCGGCAGACATCATGCGGCGATTCTTCCCAAGTGGTTCACCGGTGTTCGGGTTGGCGTCGAAGCGCGGAAAGTTGCTGCTCGAAATGTCCACGCGAATACGATGTCCCTTCTTGAAGACGTTCGCCGTCGGAAACGGCTTGATGGTGAACGGATAGATCTTGCCTGGCTCCAGCATGACGGCATGATCGCGCGTGGCCCGGTAGCGACCGCGGATGATGGCGTCCGTCAAGTTCAGGTCAAAGCCGCCGGGCCACGCATCGCTCGACGGATAGACGTCAACCAGTTTCGCCGTAAAATCCGTGTCGGTCCGGTTGGTGGATGCATGGAGCACCACGGTGATGGGCCCGATGACCTCCATTTCCTGATCAAGCGGCGCAGTCTCGAATACGACGACGTCGGAGCGCGAGCGAAGGGGAAGGAATGGTGCCTTCGATGGCGGAAAGCGAGGATCCTCCCGCTGGTTGTACGCACCGTCCTTCAGTCGTGCGGATGAGCCACCGCCAACGGTCGGTACAGGATGACGGGGATCAAACGTGTAGGTCGTGGACGACTGCCGTTCAACTGGCTTTGTCGTACTGAGCGATCCGTCCGCGTGAAAGTAGTAGGGTACCATGCGCGTTCCGGCCAGCGGCCACGTGGTGGACTCGCGCCAGTAGCCGCCGTGAAACAACCGGCCTGCTGCGTCCTTGTGGCCATCGCCCGTACCCATGACGAACAGCTTCACCGGCGCATCTCGTTCCGCGCCCGTGGACTTCCCCTTGAGGTAGTGGTCAAACCAGCGGAGATGGAAATCGCCGTCGAAGTCGGGGATGGCGGCGGCATCGCCAAACGCCACGTCGCCGGCGTACGACAGCGTATCGCCGTGATGCACCCACGGCCCAACGAGCAGGCGCTGCGGACTCTTCTTCAGTTTGCTCAAGCCCGAGTAGTTCTCGAACGTGCCAGCGAGGAAAATGTCGTACCAGCCGCCGATCTGGTACATGGGAATGTCCGCGGTTTGCGCGTAGTGTTCGGACCAATTCATCATTGGATCCTTCCAGAACGCGTCGTAGTCCGCGTGCTCGTAAAAATCCATGTACCATCCCTCGTATTCCGGCACCACCGACAGTGGGTTCTGCCCGCGTCGCATGGGCTGGACGTCGTACCAGTCCTCCACCTTTTCCTTCTCGAGCAACAGTTTCTTCACCGCCGCGTTTGGCGCGTCGGCGGCGAGCTGGCTCCAGGCCCAGGTGAGTTGACGCCCCATCTCGTACGTGCCGCGATAGCGAACGCCGTGATCCCACGCATTCGACATCCCACCCATGTTGACGACGATGGTTTTCAGGGCCGGCGGGTGCAACTGCGCGGCGCCTGCCTCCATATGCGCGGCGAACGATGTGCCCCACATGCCCACCATACCGTTGGAATAGGGCTGTTTTGCAAGCCATTCGACGACGTCGTATCCGTCTGTCGCATCTATGGGCTGTACCTTGAGGAACTTTCCTTCGGATTTGTACCGGCCGCGACTATCCTGTACGGCCACCACGTAGCCATGCTGCGCCAGGTACTCGGCGCTGAGCTGCGCTTTGGTCTTGTCGTACGGCGTACGCTGAAGCAGCACGGGGAATCGCTCGTTCACGGCAATGCCGTTGCGCGCGGGACGATAGATATCCGTAGCCATCCGCTTTCCGTCGCGCGTGGGAACCATCAGGTTCCGCTCGGCGAGCACGGATTCGTACGTCGCCGGACTTTGCGCCGCTGTGGACGTCGGGGACGCGAGCGTTACGACGAAAGCCGCAACGATGGTGGCGTGCCAACTGGTGCGATTCGTCATGTGGAGGAGCGGGAGGGAAGGACACGTTACGACACCAACCCGGACCACCGCTAGATTCACCGTCATGCGCCTCACGTTTGCCGTTGCGAACGACGCCGACGCAGCCGAATTGGCCGATCTTCGCGCTTCGGCAGCCGTGGACCTCACTGTCCGTTTCGGTGAGGGGCATTGGTCGGCCCAGGTGAGCACGCGCGGCGTCATGTTCGGCATGCGGCACTCGCAGGTGTGGACCGCGCGTCACAACGACTCTATTGTGGGCACGTTTCGTCTCGCGACGAGGAAACCGTGGGCCATCGATCGCGCCTATTTCTCGACATCGCGCCGTCCGCTCTATCTCACTGACATGGCCGTCCGGACGGACGTTCAGCGGCTGGGGATCGGCAGGCGTTGCCTGGAGGTCGCCATCAAATGCGCACGCGAGCTCTCCGCGGACACCATTCGACTGGACGCCTACGAGGCAGTTGCGGGTGCGGGCCCATTCTACATGAAATGCGGTTTTCGCGAGGTCGGGCGGGTATCCTACCGAGGCGTGCCGCTGATCTACTATGAAATGATGCTGAACGAGCGACAAATTCCCTGACTATCCCCGGAGAATCGAATGGGCTACAGCGGACCGATCATGGATGGAAATCCACCGCGGCAGAGCGCGATGGGCCGCTCCGTACGGGTGGCAAAGGCTGGGGTGAGCTTCGGCTCCACCTTGGCGATTGCGATTTCCTGGAGTATCCACCACTCGCTGTTCTGGGCCATCGTGCAGGGCTTTTTCGGGTGGGCCTACGTGGTCTATTACGCTCTCACCCGCTAGCGGCACCCACTGAATGCCCCGGACAGAACAAATGCCCGTGCCGCTCACCATTCGCCTGGCCTCTCCCAGTGACGCGATTGCCATCGCGGCACTCAATGCCGTGCTCGGCTACCCGACCCCGGCCGACCGTATCCCCGACCGCTTGCAGCGACTGACTGCCTCGCCGGCCGCCACGGCGCTGGTGGCGGAGGCTGAAGGCGAGGTCGTCGGCATCATCACGGCGATGTTGGTGTCGTCCATCCACGATGATGCGCCCATCGCCTGGATCACCACGCTGGTTGTTGCGACTGAGATGCAGGGTCGAGGAGTCGGGCGCCAGCTCGTTGCGGCGGCGGAGTCGTGGGCGCACGCGGGCGGCGCCAAGCGCATTTCCGTCACGTCGCGGACGCATCGGCTGGAAGCCCACCGCTTCTACGAGGGGTTGGGTTACGAAAAGACCGGCGTACGACTCGGCAAGACGTTCTCCAAGGTGAGTTGAGCGGCCGTCACGGCTTTCGGACCACCATCAGGGAATTCCCGACTTCACGCTCACCGGTAGCGTCCGTCGGTTTGTTCATCAGGATGCCATCGATGACCATTGCGGTGGATCCTCCCCCGTCAAAATTCATGGCCTGCCACGCCCCGAATTGACGCATGGTGGTCGCCAGTTCGCTGAGCGTCATGCCGCCGCTGTTCTCGGAGCGACCGTCAACGGTGAGGATGAAGAGGGTGGTGCTGTCCCGCGAGAACCCCACCGCTGTGCGCGGATGCCTCATCTCGGCATTCCGCGAAATAGTGCCTTCGGTGGTGGGCGCGTCGCCAGCCACGTTCACGCCGTCGCGGAGGAGGCGCGGCCACCCGCCGACGAGCATCGCGGGTGTGGCGCCGTGCGGCGGGCGGGGCAGCGTAGCCAGGAGCACTTTCACCGTGTCGCCTTCCGCCATGGCCTTTACCTCGGTCGCACGAAGGCCCGTCCCGTAGGCCGAAAGGATTGCTCCGTTAGCAGGGATGGCGGATCCGGACGCTGCTGAAATTGCTCCGCGCCGGATGAACAACAGCGTATCGCCGCGACGTCCTGCCGCTATCAGTGGCGCTTCGACCGTCTGACGGCTCGTATCTGTTGGCGTGATGGCGCCATACCGCGCGGTGTAGAGCGCGGTGCCTTCCGGCTTTCCTGACGGGTTGAAGTTCATCGTGAGGATGGGCGTCGGCGTGCCGCGATCCCAGGCAGTGGCGTCGAGCATATAGCGATCCAGCAACGGCTTACGCTCGGCATCGATTCCGAACTGCACGTGAATGTTGTCGTACGTATCGTAGGGTGAGTCGGTGACCTTGAGGCCCTTCCACCATTCGCCGCCCAAGATCTGGTTGTTCTCGTTCTCGCCGGATTTGAGTTCGAAGAAGTCTGCGTTCACGGCAACAAGCACCTGACTTCCATTGGTGGATGCGCGACGCACCATGCGGGTGGGCGTCTCGCGAGTCCTGAGCTGGTCGTGCGCTCGCGCTGCCCGAACGTCGAGGTCAGTCCGTCGGAGGTCGACGCGCACCAGGTGCATCAGCCACGGACCCCGCTTGTCAGCGATGTATCGATAACTGACACCCGGAGCGATGTCGCGGGCCACGGTCGTATCGCCGGCCTGTGCGTGTAACAACGGCGGGGGAGCAACCGTAGTGCACGCAACGAGGCCCAGGAGGGCAACCAACGGAGGGAGCGCCCGCGGTGCATGATTTCGCAACAGATGCATTGTTAGTCTTTTCTCATGTTGTTACGTATAATGTCACGAATCCGGACAAAACGCGCGAGTCATTGTTCCCCGTCGCGCCGTGCTCCGCGGAGTGCTCGTGGCTCCTTCCCCCCACGTTTTGGAGGCCGTCGCAATGCGACACCTGATCCACCGACTGTTCGTAGCGTCGTTGTTTGTGGCCGCGCTCGCCCGGCCGGCCCTTGCGCAGAACACCGTTTCCATTGAAGGGTCCGTCAAAGCTGACGGTTCGCCGTTGGCGGGCGCGCAAGTGACGATCGTGAATACCGCGACCAAGGAAACTGCCCGCGCCACGTCGCGGACAAACGGCGATTTTCGTGTCATCGGCCTGTTCACCGGGCAGTATGAAGTGACCGTGCGCCTCCTCGGCTACAAGCCAAGCACGCAAGCGGTGTTGCTCGCCATTGGGCAGCGCGCGCGGCTCGAGTTTGCCATGGAGAAGGGCGCTGCGGAACTCGCCAGCCAGTCGGTGGTGGGCGAGCGCGTGAAGCAAGTGGAAGTACAGCGCCTTTCCGTGTCGGCCCCCGTGATGAAGGAAGAGATTGAAAATCTTCCGCTCAATTCGCGCGGCGTCATGAACCTCGCGGGCATTGCGCCCGGCATCAAGACATATGCACCACAGTCGGGCCGCACGTTGCCGACCGGTGGTGCCGCGCCAGATCTGCGCTTCTTCAACGTCTACATGGACGGCGTGGAGATGAAGAGTCTCTACAACGGCAACATCGTCGGCCTCGGCCAGACCGGTTCACCGCTGCCGCAGGAAGCGCTCGAGCAGTTTCGCGTGTACATGAATCCCTACGACGCGGAGTACACGCGCGCGGGCTCGTACGTGATCAGCGCAGAAAGTCGCCGCGGCACGAATACCTGGGAGGGGTCCGCGTTCGGCTTCTTCCAGAACAAGGATCTCATCGCGCGCAATGCGTTCCAGACAGCGGTGCCGCAGTTCGGTCGCCAGCAGGCCGGCTTCAACATCCGCGGCCCACTCGTGAAGGACAAGCTGTTCCTCGCCACGAGCTACGAACTGACGAATACCAACTTCTACCTGGACGTCATTCCCACGTCCCCACAGTGGGACAGCTTCAAGGGCTCGTTCCTGGCGCCCAACAAGAACCACACGGCATACGCACGACTCACGTACGTCCAGAGCCCGAACGTCACGTACGACTTCATGGGCTCGGGCCGCATCCTGGATGGCCAGGGCAACTTCGGCGCGAAAGTGGCGCAGAATGGCGGCATCTCTCAGAAGTACAAGATCTATACGGGGCAACTTCGCCAGCGCTATTTGTCGCAGGGCGGCAACTTCGTCAATGAAGCGAGCCTGCAGCTCGTGAGTTGGGATCATAATGAAGCGCCGCTGAATCCGGGTCCGCAGAAGACCTATCCCAGCATCACGCTCGGCACGTCGGGGTTCCCGCTCATCCTCAAGGAGACCCATTCACGCTTCGTGGACCGGGCCACGTGGAATGTGGACAACGGGTCCGGGTCGCACGTGTTCAAGGCTGGTATCGAACTGTCGAACATTGCCGCCAGCCAGAACTTTGCGAACAACAAGGACGGCTCGTTCAACTTCCTGACAGATACATCCTCGCTGCCAAACACGGCGTCCATCGCCGTTGGCTTCACGGATCCCAACGGCACCACCGATGCCATCGCCAGCGCCACGGGCCGTACGACCGGCGTGTACATCAATGACGAATGGCGCATGAAGGACAACTTCACATTGTCACTCGGCCTGCGTCACGACGCCGAGTTCAACACGATGGACAATGATTACACCGTGCCGTGGGCGAGCGACCCCATCCTCAAGAACATTCCGGCGCTGGACAACTACCTGAACACCGGCGGTCGCAAGAACCAACTCGGCAATTTCTCGCCGCGTGTCTCGTTCTCGTGGGATCCGACGAACCAGAACAAGACGTTCATCCGCGGTGGCTTCGGCATCATCTACGATCGCGTCACGAGCTTCATCGGTTTCCAGGAACGGAAGAACTCCACGTGGCGCACCTACAACTTCACGAACCCGGGCACGACGGATCCCGCCGTGTTGCGGGCCCGCGTGATCGCGGGACAATCCGGCTCTCCGGCGCCGATCCTCATCAAGGAGGACATGAAGACGCCGCACAGCCGCCAGATGTCGCTGGGCATCGGACATCAGTTCACCGACGAGTTCGGCCTGAACCTGGACTACGTTCGCCAGCACATGGACAACCTCTATGTGCAGCGCAATGTGAACTATCTCGACAAGACAGTCACACCGAATGCGCGCAAGCTCACGGCAGCGTACGGTGATATCGTCCTGTGGGATGACATCGGCAAGTCGGACTACTCGGCATTCCTGCTCCAGGGCACATGGCAGCGGAACAAGACGCGCGTGAACCTCGCGTACACGCTCGGCTGGTACGAGGGTGACTTCGATCTCGCCGCCCTTCCGAACTACTCGTACAACTACCTGTTCGACCGTCAACGCACGACGGGTGACGAACGGCATCGCGTGGTCGTATCCACCGTGACGCCGATCCCACTTGGCTTCATGTTTTCGTCGATCGTCACGGCCGCCAGCCCACGCCCGTTTCTCACGATCGACGGTCGCGACATCAACCTCGACAACATCACCGGGGACGACTACATCGGCGGCACTCTCAGCAGTTCGGGGAATCGCACGACGCTGCCTGTGAGCAGCTTCGCCAACTGGTATCGCACTGTGGACTTGCGTCTGGCTCGGCAGTTGTTTGCGTCGGGCACCACGAAGGTGAGTCTGAGCGCCGAAGCGTTCAACGTCTTCAACTGGAACAACAATCTGTCGTACGGCGGCACGGCGTTCACTGCCACTGGCGGAGTGGTGCCCTCGTTCGGAGTTCCGACCGGCGCGTATGCGGCGCGACAGGGCCAGGTTGGAATGCGGGTCGACTTCTAGACAGATATCTATGCAGAGATGGTGATGACACGGAGGGCGGTCGCGCATTGCGCGGCCGCCCTTTCGCATTTGTTCCAGGTTGCGAGAGTTTGCTCGGGTAGCCTTTGGCGAGCACCGCCGGCGATCCAGCGTACCTCAGTGCGCCCTGATCTCAAGCACGACACCTTGGAGCGGGGCAACGGTGACCTCGATCGGACCCTTGCCGAGCGTCCCGATAACCGTTGTTCCGGTCTCGTCGTGGCGAACGATGTTCGATCCGATGGCCGCGCCATAGGACGCTGGAATCGAAATGGACACGGCCTGCGCAGAATCACTGATGCTGGCCAGCGCGATTGCGATTCTGCCATCCCGCGCCTTCCATGCCCCGGACAGTACCTCGGGCGATAGCAGGTGTGCTTCCGTGGGCCCGCCAAGCCGCGCGGCATAGATGGAAATGCGGGACAGCAGCACGTCGGATGATGGGACGCTGACGTTGGGCGGGCGGAGAAACGTTCCCAGCATGAAGAACTCACGCAGTCCATACCGCAGCCTTGCCAGGCGCTCGAGATAGTCGATCTGGACTCGGCGCTCGGTCAGCTGGTTGGGCAGGAAATTGGCAATGGTTGGCTGCATGCCCCAAACGAACATGCGGGCCTGCTCAAGATAGAACTGCTTTGCATACTTGGTGTCGAGCAACTGCATCGCCGTGGGTGGGCGTTTGTCCGCGGGCCACAGCTCGTCATACGGAGGCAGGGTAAGCGAGCCATACGTGCCATACGTCAGTGCAAAGGGGTGATACGCGGCCTGGAACATCGGGATCACTTCCCAGCCAGCCGCCGGATCCGAGTACCGCTCCTGGCTCACTTGCAGCGTGAGAAAGGCATCGAGATCCGGGAGCCAACTCTCGCCACCACCCTCGCCAGCGAAGCCATTGGGACGTCCCGCATTTCGCTTGCGAAGATCCTGGGCCAGCAAGCGAAAGCCCTTCATCCAATAGTTGCCGCCACCCACCGGATGCCCGTGATCCGGACTCCAGTCGATGAGGCTGAGGACGGCCTGATCCATGTAGATCCCGTCAATGCCGTACTGCTGGATCACCGTATCCGCGATGCCTGCGTACTTGTTGCGCCAGAACGGTGTCGCAATGTCCATTGTGGCGCATGGCTTGGGGTCGAAGACATTGTATGTCTCCTCGCGCACGAAGCCGGTGCGCTCTCGCACCGCCCACTTGTCGGCCCCTTCGCGTTTCCAGCTCGGCGTGTTCACGCACCACAGACGCTGGTTCATGTACACGATCGCGTGGAGACCTTCAGCATGAGCCGTCTTCACGGCCGCTGTGAACGGTGCGGCACCCTCGCGCGGCGGGAGGTAATCCGGGAAGCTCGTGTCGTACGGTCCGTTGTGCCACCAGTGCCAGAATACGCTCACGGGCAACCCGGAGTCCTTCTTCAATGCTGCTGCGGGTTGAAGCACCACGTCGGATTTCCCTCGATTCCACTCCCAGATGCCCGTCTCGCGCATCCATGCCGGCGTCACCCCGGTGGACAGCCGACTCTCGCGCGCCCAATACTGCCTGATTCCCCAGGTTCGATAGCGCTCCACCGCACTGAACCAGTCCCCGGGAATTACGCCTACCAGTGCCGCGTAACTTGGCGCATAGCTCGCGTTCTCTCCTGGATTGGAGAGGACGTGCGCCATGTCATATCCAGCGGTGCCGTTGCGCTCGTCCCACAATTCGAAACTCTTGCGATACGCGAGGGAATCGTCCGCCGCGAAGTACAGCCCGCCGTTCGTGGCGCTCGACAACGCCAGCGCTTGCAGGGAAAGCGCGCCGGGGTAGACGAACTCCAGACGCTTCCCTTTCCTGTCCGGCCCCTCGAGCAGTGCGCGTGGGTCACGTGCGCGCTGACCCATCCACGAGGGCACCGCGAGCTCCTGTCCCATACCCGACAGGGCGATGCCCGTGATGCGCGGATAGTGGACACGATCGACGACCACGCCCCTTATGCCGTCCAATCTGATACGCCAGGCCGCGGTGGAGTCGGCACGCAGCTGTACGGTGGCCACGACCTTCAATGCGGGGGCCGCCGTATTCGCGAACCGGTCCCACGTGAATTCGAGCGACCGTGGACCGGTGCGCCTCCAGGCGAAGCGTCCTGCCTGAACCGCTTTCACTTCCAACACCGTTGCGCCAGGCTTGAGGTCGAGCGACCACAGCCCGACGGAGTCCGCTTTCGCTACCGCGAGAGCCCGCCCACTTCCATCGGTGAGCGAGGTGACGTGGCCGTCCGCGCCCGAGAACTCAATCCGCATGGACGCATCGGACAGCGATGGTGTTGCGGTCCCCTGCGCGCCGGCATCGCCGAGCGCGAGGACCGACAGGACGGCAAGACGACGGAACAGGACCATCGAGTGCACCCCCAACGGAGTGGTCAGGCAGTCACGGCACGTCCGCGTTGCCCGAGTATGCTTGCACACGCCAGCAACAGTACACCCTGAAACATGAAGAAGAGTATCAAGGAGTCATGATGTCGAAAGCATACCCTGCCGCGAGTTCTTCCGTCATGGCGCAGCCTCTTCCGCCCGCCGCGCGAGACTCTCGAGGAGCTTGCCCCACCCGCCTGCGGCGTCGATGCTCGCGCGAAAGGCTTCCGCGGCAACACCATAGCGCGCGAGGTTCCGGTGCTCGAGCGTCACGGTGGTGGTCTTCGGCCCGTCCGCCACGAAGTTTACTTCCACTTCCGTCACGAATTCCGGATCGAACTGCCACTGGGCGGTGATCTGCCAGGCAAGCACCAATCGTCTTGGCGGATCCCACGCGAGCACCTTGCCCGTGTCGCATTCGCTTCCATCCTCACAGATCGCGTACCACCGCCCGCCGGCGTGCGGCTCCAGCATGGCCTGGGCAAGTGGTGATGTTCCGATGTGGTGTTCGCGCGGCCACCAGGTGTTGATGTCGCGCGTGAACACCTTGAACACGTGCTCCTGCGAGGCGTTCACCACGATCTGCTTACGGACGGGCGCTACGGTTTCCGGAGTCACGATTCGCTCTCCTCTTCGGCCGCTGCCTTGAGCGCGGCCAGTGCTCGATCCCAGAATTTGTCGAGCCACGTACGCATGGCGTCGACCCCTCGAGGATCGATGTAGTAGATGTGCCTGGTGCCCACTTCCTTCACGGTGACCAGCCCAGCCTCGTGCAACACCTTGAGGTGCTGGGACACGGCGGGCCGAGTGATGGAGAGCCCCTCCGCCAGCTTGCCCACAGGCATGGGCCGCTTGGCAAGACGCTCCATGAGGAGTTGACGGGTAGGATCGCCAAGGGCGACGAAGGCACGGGCGTGGCTGGTGGACATGAATGGTAAGTTATCACTTACCATTCATCCGTCAAGCGGTACCTCCCTCGCGCTCGCGGCCGGCGCTTCTACTTGTAGATGAGGTAGGGTTTCACGTCCGCGGCGAACTTCACCGCATCCGCGTCCCACTCCTTGATAAGGGCGTCCACCGTATTTTGCTCGACCGCCAAGCGGAGTCTGTCAGTGCCCGCCAGCCGATCGATCGAACTGACACGCCATTGGAACTCCTTCGTGTGACGCGCATAAATGGCGCGCAGCATCCGGATGCCCACTTCAACGGGACGAACCGCGTTGCGGTCCACGACGCGCACGGCAATCATCGGGATGGTTTGCTGGCTGAATTTGTAGCCCGAGTCGATCTTGCGCGTGGCCGTGTCAAAGTGGACGCCGGGGAGCTTGCGCGCATTCAACTCCGCTGCGATCGCGACGTTGTCCGTCATCCACGATGCGCCGATGAGCGTGAACGGGTCATCGGTGCCTCGGCCTTCCGTGGCGGTGGTGCCTTCAAAGAACACGGTCCCGGGATATAAGACCTCGGACTGCCAGGTTCGCAGATTGGGGCTCGGGTTCACACGCGGGATTTTCGTTTCGTCGAACCACATGGCCCGCCGATAGTTCTTCATCGGCACCACATGCACTTCTGCGTCGATGAGCTTGGTGCCCGCCAGGAACTTCAGCAGCTCGCCTGGCGTGAGTCCGTATCGCAACGAAACCGGATATTGCCCCACGAGGGACGCGAATTTCGGGTCGAGGATGTTGCCCTCATAGCGGTCAGCGCGGATGGGATCCGGCCGGTCGAGCACGATCACTGGCTTGTGTGCTGCCGCCGCCGCGAGCGCGAAGGTCCACTGAAAGGTGTAGACGCGCGCGCCAACATCCTGAATGTCATACACCAGGACATCGATGTTCTTGAACGTCTCGGCGTTGAACACCTTCGGATCGCCGTAGAGCGACGTCACGTTGATGCCCGTCGCGGAATCGAGACTCGAGCCGATCTTCTCGCCGGCCTTGGCGATGCCGCGAATTCCGTGTTCGGGTCCGTACAACGCGACGAGCGTGACGCCCGGTGCCTTGAACAGGAGATCGATGGTGCTCGTGCCTTTCCGATCTCGACCCGAATGGTTCGTGAGCAGCCCGACGCGCTTGCCCTTGAGGAGGTGCAGGGAATCGGACAGCAGGACCTCGACGCCGGGAATGACACCAGCGGAGGATTGTGCGGCGAGTGGGGTCGCCGCGGTCGCGCTTGCGAGCGCGAGCCAGAGTGCACTGTGGAGTATGCGCATAGTGCCTAAGTCTGCCCCACGGGCGAGACCTGCCGCAACCGACACAACCAACGCACCTGATAGTGGATACGTCCACTATTTCCCCATGCAGTGGACGCGGTTTCTCCCGTGCAGCGCCTACCTCACCACATGCCGACTCGTCCCTTCACGCTCTCGATCAACTTGGCTGAGTCGTACCCAATGCCGTCGCGAAACACGATGGACATGTTGTAGATGTCGGCCGGAGTCCGCACGGGGTTGCCGCGTACCACCGCAAGATCCGCCACCTTCCCGACTTCGATGCTGCCCCGTTGCGCGAATTCGCCCAGGAGCTTCGCACCGTTGGCGCTCATGATCTGGATTGCCTGCTCCGCGGTAAAGCCCGACTCCACGAACAACTCGAAATTCCGGAGATCTGCATATCCTGGCAGGCTGCCGTTGCCCCATGGATCCGCGCCTGCCACGAGCAATCCGCCGGCACGAACGAATTCGTGATCGTAGCGCTGCATCTTCTGGAACAGCTCGAGGGGCAGGTTGGCCTCCGCGGAATCCGTACCGAGCGCAGCGAACGACGATTCCACCGCGCGGCGCTCGTCCGGAGCCAGTGCGGCGAGGGCGCGCGGATCGAGGCGCGCCCGACCCGGGACGAACAATTCGTACACAGACTGCGTGGACGTCACCGCGACCCCGTGTGCAACGAGCTCCGCAATGGATTCGCGCACGGCTGGTCCCTCCACGTCCACGCCAACCTGCACCTTCATGTTGTCGGTCGGGCAGACATCCGGCTGCTTGCCCGGGACCAGATCGCTGTCGGTGATAAAGCCATGCTCGAGGTTGTCGATGCCCAGCGCAGCGGCTTCACGAAACGTCACCGAGCAGAGATGTCCAGTCACCTTCATGCCGTGCTTGTGCGCTTCGGCAATGCCCACGGCCAGCAGGTCGCGTGAAATGTTCGCCATGAACTTGAGCCACGTCGCACCTTCGTCGGCCCAGTAGGCGATCACACGACGGACCTCCGCGGCGTTCTCGAGATGCCGGTCGAGACTCAGGATTGAGCCGGTACCGCCATTCAGGTACGGGCCGGTAATGTGCATGCGCGGCCCTGCCTGATCTCCGCGCGCAATCGCACGCTGCATGTTCATTTCGTTGTACGGAAAAAAGCCGCCGGCGGTGCGGATTGTGGTGACACCATTCGCCAGATACAGGCGCGGCGCACTGACCGACATCGGGGTCAGCCGGGATCGCGTCTGGAAGTAGGTGTGCTCGTGCATGCCGACGAGCCCGGGGATGACCGTCTGCCCGGTGAGGTCGAGCACGCGCGCTGCGGCCGGAACCGCAACGGTTCCCGCAGCGCCGACTGCCGTGATGCGCGTGCCTTGAATGATGAGCGTCTGGTCGTCGCGCGCGGGTTGCCCGGTGCCATCGATGATCCGGACGTGGGTGAGCGCCACGAGTGGCTCGTTCACCAGGACGTATGGCAGGACGCGCTTTGCAAGAGTGGGGCGATCCTGCGCATCGCTATCGCCGCCAACGACGACGAGGAGCAGCACGACGAGCCACGCCATCCTCACGCGAGATGGGTGCGCTGGTCGCGCCACTGAGGATTCGTCATCGCCCATGCGCGTAATCATGTCCGTCATCCGTGCTGGCCTTGCGTCCCCGCGGCCTCCGAGAGGTGGATGTCCGAGGCAAGGCGACTCCCCTCTCGAACGCATTCGATACAGGAATGCCGACATCACTGCATGCAATGGCGTCTTCCGTCACTGACTTGCGATTGCGAAGTACCCATTTCAGAGACGGACCAATGTCGATTGTGCATTTTCCCCGTTCCATGCGCGGAGCGGGAGTGTCTCGCTCGCCGCGCTCCGCCGCTTCGCTGCTGCTCGCTGTCGCACTCGGAGCATGCAGCATGGATGGGCCCACAGAATCGCCGAAGCCCACGGCACGTACATCCGATATCGCCACGGATGCGCCCACGCATGGCAGCGCAGATTCATTGCGGACGCTTGCGGCCACGAAGGGCATCGTGGCGCTCGCCCCTGCTCCTGTGGTGCGAAAGGAGTTGGTCGCGCTCGGCCAGGCGCTGATGTTCGACCCGATCGTCAGCGGCAACCGTACGATGACCTGCGCAACATGCCACCTGCCCCAGATTGCCACTGGCGATGGACGAAACCTGTCCATTGGCGAGGGCGGTATCGGATTCGGCCCGAACCGTCAACTCGGGCGGGGGCAGGTGATCCCACGCAACGCCCCGGCGCTGTTCAACCTGGCAACGCTCAAGCAACTGTTCTGGGACGGCCGTGTCTCGCTGGACTCGGCGGGCTCATTTCACACGCCCGCGAGCACACAGCTCACAGCGCAGATGTCAGGCGTGTTCGAGTTCGGCGCCGTATCGGCCATCGGCATGTTCCCCGTAACATCGCGCACGGAGATGCGCGGCTTCGTGGGACGGGCGCAGACCCTCGGCCCCGTGGCCGGAAATGAACTGGCCTTGTTTGCCGACAGCGACTTCACCGGTATCTGGAATGGGCTGATGAGGCGACTCGGTGCCCTCCCGGAGTACCAGCGGATGTTCGAGGCGGCCTACCCGGGTACGCCATTCAGCGCGATGACCTTTGCGCATGCGTCCAATGCGATGGCCGGCTTCATGGTTGCACGGCTCTCCTTCAACGATTCGCCGTGGGATCGCTTTCTCGCTGGCAATGATGCGGCGCTTCCGCCCGACGCATTTCGTGGGGCAAACACGTTCATGACGTCCAAGTGTGCCGGGTGCCATTCCGGGTCGCTCTTCACGGACGGGAAGTCCCGGAACGTCGCACTCGCCCAGTTCGGGCCGGGTGAGGGTAACGGACCGTCGGGGCATGACGACTTCGGGCGCATGAACGTGACTGGCGTGGCCACCGACCGCTATGCGTTCCGCACCTCGCCCCTTCGCAATGTCGAACTGTCGGGGCCATATGGTCACGCAGGCCAGTTTGCCGACCTGCGCGGGTTCGTCGACCACTACAGCGACTCCGATATCAAGCTCGCTCAGTACGATGTCTCGCAGATTGACCCGTCATTGCGGGGAACGCTGCTTCCCACCGTTGCCGAAATTCTCGCGACGCGATCCGGGGCGCTCAATGGCCTGTTCTTCACGCAGGCGCAGATTGACGACCTGACCGCGTACATGCGTGCGTTGACGGATCCCGCGGCCCGCAACCTTCAGCGACTCACGCCGTCGCGCGTTCCGAGCGGCTTGCCAGTACCGCAGCTTCCCGCGTCGCCCGCATTCGCATCAGTCGCAGCAGTGCCCGCACGACACTAGGACGAACAGCCCACATCTGCACGGGCGAGGCGGCTTCGGCTGCCTCGCCCGTTGTGTGTCGATGGGTCCCTTGCACCAGGAGGACGAGACGATTCGGCTGCGTTTCGATAGCTTTCGACGGACGGATACGCGGCAACCACTCCACGTCCTCCAGCAATGCACACCTGGTCCGAGAACGCGCGCGTGGACGTTCACGCCCGTCGGCTGGTGCCCGGCGAGCGGGCTCTGGCGCGCGACCTGTTCACCGTCATGGCGGGCGTCTTTGGCGAGCCCAGCGCAGACCTGAGCGACGCCTATCTCGACCACCTGCTTCAGCGTCCGGATTTCTGGGCCGTTGCCGCAATGGTCGGGGACGAAGTTGCCGGCGGCATCACTGCGCATGCACTACCCATGACGCGGACGGAATCGTCCGAGCTCTTCATCTACGATGTGGCCGTACGCGAGGAGTATCAGCGACGCGGCGTCGGCCGGTTGATGATGACCGCACTCAGGACCGCCGCGGCCGTCGCCGGCATTGCCGTCGCCTTTGTGCCCGCGGATGACGACGACGCGCACGCGCAGGAGTTCTATCGCGCGCTGGGCGGTGCGCCTGCGCCGGTAACCTTCTTCACCTTCTCCGACGCCGTCGAGTAGGAAGTAGCAGGACATGGTTTGTCCGCGTGCGTTACAAAACGCACACACGGTTCTCCTTGTTTCGACCGCCATTGCACTCATGTTTCGTGGCCTACCAAACCACGAATCTGCAATTCGGAGAACGGACCATGAAAGAGGAATACCTCGAGGGCACGGGCGGCGTACGAATCTTCACCCGCTCATGGCGCCCCACATCCGCACCGCGTGGCGTCGTCGTCATCGTCCACGGCTTCAATGCGCACAGCGGGCAGTACGCGTCGGTCGCGGAACAGTTCGTGGCGCACGGGCTCAGCGTGTACGCGCTGGACCTGCGCGGGCGCGGCAAGTCGGACGGAGAGCGGTTTTACGTATCGTCTTTCTCCGAGTATGTCAGCGATGTGAGCAAGCTCGTGACGCTGGCCAAGTCCCGTGAGGCGGGACTTCCGCTTTTCGTGCTCGGGCACAGCGCCGGCGGAGTTGTGTCCTGCCTGTACACGCTCGACAATCAGGCGGAAATCACTGGCCTGATTTGCGAGAGTTTTGCGTTCCAGACTCCCGCGCCGGACTTTGCACTGGCCGTGCTCAAGGGCCTGAGTCACGTCGCTCCGCACGCTCATGTCCTCAAGCTCAAGAATGAGGACTTTTCGCGTGACCCGGGAGTTGTTGCCGAGATGAACAGCGATCCGCTCATCGCGCATGAGGTACAGCCCACGCAAACCGTAGCCGAGATGGTCCGTGCGGACGAGCGGCTGAAACGGGAGTTTCCTCAAATCACACTCCCCGTGCTCATCCTGCACGGCACCGAAGACAAGGCAACGAAACCAAGCGGCAGCCAACTGTTCTTCGACACCGTGGGTTCAAGCGACAAGACCCTGAAGCTGTACGATGGATACTTCCACGACTTGCTGCATGATGTCGGCAAGGAGGTGGTGCTGGCGGACATTCAACAAGTGGATTGACGCGCACATCTCGGCCGCGTAGCCCGAGCAACCGATGTGCCGGGAGGCGCCGCCACGAGGCAGCGCCTCCTTTTTGGCGCTGGATTGACAGTGAATACGATTGTCGCGACATTGGTAACTATATGGTTACCATTGACAGGAAGCTCGACCGCACCTTCGCCGCCCTCTCGAGTTCCACGAGGCGCGCGATTCTCGCGCGCCTCGCCACTGGGGACACGAGCGTGGGTGACCTTGCGCATCCATTTCGCATGTCGCGACCGGCGATCTCGAAGCACCTGCGAGTGCTCGAACGCGCGGGGCTGGTCCGTCGGGTGCGACACGGGCGCGTCAGCCAATGCGCGCTCGATGCTGCCGCAATGCGTGATGCAGCCGCATGGGTCGACCACTACCGCGCGTTCTGGGAGGGGCAGCTGGATATGCTTGCCCGCTATGTCGAACAGCCCGCGCCACGAACACGCAAGGGCGTGACATGACCCCCGCCCCCTCGTATTCCACTCGCCTGTCGCGAACGATTCGCGCGAGCCGCGAGCAATTGTTCAGCGCGTGGACGGAGCCTGAAAAAGTCGAAGGCTGGTGGCGCATGAACCAGCCTGGCTGGGCGTTTGCACTCGCGAACATCGACCTTCGCGTTGGTGGTCGCTATCGGCTTGGCATGACGGATCCCGATGGCAAACTGCACGTCGCGGTGGGCGAGTACCGGGAGATCGAGCGTCCCGCTCGTCTCGCGTTCACGTGGAACTGGGAGAATCCCCTGGACAGCGTTGGCGACACGCTCGTCACCATCGAGTTCAGGGATACGGGTGAGAACACGACTGAACTCGTGCTGACGCATGAGCGGTTCACTGATCCAGCGCGAGCCGCCAGCCATGAGCGCGGATGGGTGCAGCTCTTCACACTGCTCGAACACCTCATCGAGGAGGAATGACGCATGACGACCAAAGACACTATTCAGGGCTATTTCGCGAGTCTTGCAGAGAAAAAGGAGTGGCAGTCGTACTTTGCTGACGACATCGCATTCACGAGCTATACCAGTCCCGTAAAGCAGCTCACGGGAAAGGATGCATGCCTTCAGGCGACACAACGCTTCTACTCGTCGATTGCCAGCGTCGAGGTCCGAGATCTACTGATTGACGGCGAACGCGCGTGTGCGCTGACCCGCTACCAGATACAGGCGCCGAACGGCAGCGCTCCGTTCACGAGCGATGTAGCAGAGGTGTTCCTGGTGCGGAATAACAAGATCGCATCGTTCGGGATCTATTTCGATACAGCGCCCTATCCAAAGTGAGGGCGTGCATGAGAGCATCCAACGGTGATCGCCCGACGTGTCTCCCGCCCATGTCGAGAAATTGCCGTCAGCTCCGACTTCTCTACGACAGCCCACCAACGACGCTCAAAACCTGGAGAAACGAGCCATGAAATACATGATGATGATGCACGCCCCACGCGGGTCGGGTGACTGGGGCATCAACAACTGGTCTCCCGAAGACTTCAAGGCGCACATCGCGTTCATGCACAACTTCAACAAGGAGCTCACCGATTCGGGCGTGTTCGTCCAGGCCGAAGGGCTGGCATCGCCCGAGGAGGCCAAGGTGGTGCGCGCAGCCGCGGATGGCGCGCCCATCACGGATGGCCCCTTCGCGGAATCGAAGGAGTTCCTGGCAGGGTACTGGATCATCGAAGTGGACCGCCCGGAACGCGCATACGAACTCGCGGCCCGGGTGTCGGCGGCCCCGGGGCACAACGGGGTCCCGCTCAACATGCCCGTCGAGGTGCGGCAGGTCATGAGCGGCCCTCCATCGAAGGACGCGTGACGTCACGGCCTCCTGACGAATCCGCCCTGCACCTGCTGCGCGAACTGGCGCCGCAGGTGCTCGGCGTGGTCGCTCGCCGTCACGGAGATTTTGCTGCCGCCGAGGACGCGGTGCAGGAAGCCCTGATTGCCGCAGCCACGCAGTGGCCCACCGCCGGCATTCCTACCAATCCGCGCGGCTGGCTGTATCAGGTTGCTATCCGGCGGCTCAATGACCAGTTGCGCAGTGACCTCGCGAGACGGCGGCGCGAAGAGCTCGTGGCCAGTGAGCGAGGGGTCACGGAACCATTCGTTCCACCGCCGGACGCGGAACTCGGGCTGGAGCAGGATGACACACTCGTGCTCCTCTTCATGTGCTGCCATCCCGCGCTCACCCCTCCATCGGCCATTGCCCTCACGCTGCGAGCGGTTGGCGGGCTGACCACTGCGGAAATCGCCAATGCGTTTCTCGTGCCCGAGGCGACGATGGCGCAACGCATCAGTCGGGCGAAACAGAGCATCAAGACGTCGAATGTTCCCTTCAGGATGCCGACGGAAACGGAACGCGCTGAGCGATTGGGTGCTGTTCTGCACGTACTCTACCTGATCTTCAACGAAGGCTATTCCAGCAGTGTGGGACCAGACCTTCAGCGCACCGACCTGTCCAACGAAGCAACTCGTCTTACGCGCACCGTTCACGCGTTGAGCCCCGCCGATCAGGAAGTGGTGGGCCTCCTGGCGCTCATGTTGCTCACCGATGCGCGGCGCGCGGCCCGTACGGGACCACATGGCGAATTGATTCCGCTGGATGAACAGGACCGGGCCTCGTGGAGCCAGCCCCTGATTGTGGAGGGCGTCGCGTTGATCTCGAGCGCATTGTCGAAGGGATCGATCGGCTCCTATCAGCTCCAGGCCGCCATCGCCGCGATCCACGACGAAGCCGCGCGCGTGGAGGACACCGATTGGCGACAGATCCTGGCGTTCTACGGGCTGCTGAAGCGCATGTCCGACAATCCGATGGTGACGCTCAATCATGCGATTGCCGCAGCGATGGTGGACGGGCCCCTCCACGGCCTGGAACTACTGACGGTCCTGGATCGCGATGCGCGAATGAAGGGTCACTATCGCCTGGATGCAGTGCGCGCACACCTGTATCAGATGGCGGGCGACCATGAGCGTGCCTTCGCGCATTACCGCGCCGCCGCCGAGCGAACGACGAGCGTTCCGGAGCGCGACTACCTCAGCGCCAAGGCGGCGCTCGTGCGCACTCGTGCGCCGCTCACCCCAGTTGATTCTCTGGAATGAGCCGTTCCACAATCACCACATCCAGCCATTGATCGTCGAGGCGCGCGTGCCGCTCGTACACGCCGACTTCTCGAAACCCGGCGCGCCTGCACATGGCCCGGCTGGCCTCGTTGAACAGAAAGGCGCGGGATACAAGCTTCCAATAGCCGAGTCGAGCCGCCTCCGTCACGAGCGCATCCATCAGCGCACGTCCGGCGCCGCGGCCGTGATGCTCGGCGTGCACATACACCGAACACTCGGCAATTCCGCGGTAGCAGGCCCGCGACGAATGCTCCGAAAGGGAGGCCCATCCGGCAATCACGCCGTCCATCTCGGCGACGAGGATGGGATACCTGTCTCCGGGTGTCTCGATGACGCGACGGCGATCAGCGGCGGTGCGGGGTTCAGTCTCGAAGGTAGCCGATCGACCCACGATGCCCTGATTGTAGATCTCGGCGACGGCCTCGGCGTCCTGAACCTGGGCATGACGAATCTGCATGCGTTTCCCGGCGGGCGATGTATTCCGAAAGATACGCGGACCTGGCGATGATACGAGGTCTGCCGTGGCACGCACGGAGCGCTATTCTTCACGGATCGATTTTGGCCGGCTCGCGCATTCGACGCCATTCACGGAGGCTTGTGAATTCCAGCGCACCCTTGAGACGTATCGTGGCATTCGCCGTGCTCGCGCTCGCCTGCGGAAAGGGCAGTCGCGGCGATACGTACGCCAGGGGCCATGGCTTGAAGGTGGCGAGTCTTCCCGCGGGCGCCGAAGCGCGTGTGTTCGAGGCAGCCGTTCACGCTGCGTTCGACGTCGATCCGTCACTCATATTGCGCGTGCACCCTCGGCGGCTGGCGCGAACTGCGGGCGACAGCGGAGGCCAATCGGTTCCCACGAGCCTGGTCCGCGCGTTGCGCGATCGCGGGATCGTGCTGGGTACGTGCGCCCCAATTCGCAGCACGCCCACCGATACGCCTCGCTGTGCCGGCCCCGACGCGGGCTACATCGTCCGGGCCAGTGATGTCTTCCGTATTTCGCCGGACACGGTAGAGGTCTACTTTGCGGCTGAGAAATTCGGCGCGGCGTCGGGGCAGAAGCCCGATGCGCTGCGATTCGAGAAGATCTATCAGCTCGTGAGAAGCGGCCAGAATTGGCGCGTCGTGCGAGAAGGCCGAGTGAACTGAGTGGCCAGGACGATGCGGGACTCCGGTTCGTTTTCCAGCATATCGCAGGGCGCCGCGACGAGACGGCGCCGCATTCTCGCGGTCGCCATTCCCGTGGGCATGATCGTGGGTGGCGAGTTGCAGAAGGTTGGCCGTCTGTACCTGCCAGTGGGGGCCGTGAAATCGTTCTTCACCAGCGGATTGACGGGACAGACGGCGACGGCGTGGACACTCGAGTTCCTGTACGGCACGGCTACCATTGGGCCGATTGCCATCGACGTCTCGCTCTTCGCCGTGCTCGGCGCACTGCTGATTGTGCGAATGGCACTGGCGATGTTCGACTGAGCCACCGCTCACGTGTGACCGGGTACCGCGGATGACGTACGCCGACATCGTGACGATTGCCCTCGCCCTGCCGGGGGTCGAGGAATCCACGTCCTACGGTACGCCGTCCTTGAAAGTCAAAGGCAAGTTCATGGCGCGCCTGAAGGAAGATGGAGACACGCTGGTGCTCAGGGTGTCGTTCGTCGTGCGAGATCACCTTTTGCAGAAGTCGCCGCACGTCTTCTTCCTTACCGATCACTATCGCGGCTACCCTGCGGTGCTCGTGCGCATGGCGAAAGTGCCGCGCGGTACGGTGAGCCAACTCCTGGAAGACGCCTGGCGCGAAGTCGCGCCCAAGACACTTGTGAAGCAGTTCGACCTGAACCCGAGCAAACCCGCGAAATGACCGATACCACCTGGGCGGACGTGGACAACTATCTCGCCAGCCAACTCATTCCGGCTGACGCTGTGCTCGACGCCGCGCAGCAAGCGAGCGTCGTTGCCGGACTTCCCGCCATCAGTGTGTCGGCCACACAGGGCAAGCTGTTGCACCTTCTGGCGCGCGTGCAGGGGGCACGAGACATCCTTGAGATCGGGACCCTGGGCGGCTACAGCACCATCTGGATGGCGCGCGCGCTGCCCGCGGCCGGTCGGCTGATCACACTTGAATTGGATCCGAACCACGCAAAAGTGGCGAGCGACAACATCGCGAATGCGGGTCTCAGCGAGGCGGTCGAGATCCGCGTGGGACCGGCACTCGACACCTTGCCGACGCTTGCGGCGGAGAGTGCGGGTCCATTCGACATGATCTTCATCGACGCCGACAAGCCGAACATTCCCGACTACTTTCAGTGGGCACTGCGCCTGTCTCGACGCGGCACGCTGATCATCGTGGACAACGTCATTCGAGCGGGCGCGGTGGCGGACGCCGAGAGCGCCGATGCGTCGGTGCTGGGCGTCCGCCGCTTCAACGAGATCGTCGCCAACGAGCCACGCGTGAGCGCCACGGCAATTCAGACCGTGGGCATCAAGGGATACGACGGATTCGCGTTCGTACTCGTGACGGACAACGTGTAACGCGCGCGCCGCGATCAATCGGGCGAGCGAGTTCCCGGCTGGGGACGAGTTCCCGGCCTCTGTAGCACCTCGGCTCCGCCCGCCGTCAACGAGAAGGTAAAGGGCATCTGCATCAGTTGCTTCACGGCCTTGCCCTCCACCGTTGCGGGTTCGAATCGGAGCGCGGGCAATGCCTCCCTGACCGCCTCCGTGAACAGAGGATCCGACGACCGCAGGATCTTCAAGGATCCCTCCATGATCTTCCCATCCTGCTCAACCACGAACTGCGCGAGCACTTCGCCGGAAACTCCCGCGGCGCGAAGGGACGGCGGGTACTGCACCTGACCCGTGCCGGGAACCTGCTGCGCTTCCTTGTCGATGCCAAACTCGATGTACGCGGTCTTGGCAGGGGGGACGGCTTTCGGCCGTGGAGTGGTCGCGTCGTGCGAGAGCGAGAAGGTGAAGGGCTGTTGCACGAGTTGCCGCACATTCTTGCCGCCCACCTGCGCCGGATAGAATCGCATGTTGGGGAGTGCCGCGCTCACGGCCTCCGTAAACAGCGGGTGTGTCGACGCCAGGCTCTTGAACGTTCCGGGCTCGTACTGCCCGAACTGATCGATCACGAACTGGGCGAGTACTTCTCCTTCGACGTTCGCATGCCGAAGGGAATCGGGGTACCGCAGGTTGCCCGTCGCCGGAATCTGGCGCACCTGTTGCTCGACCTGAAACTCAAAGTAGGGCTCCTTCCCAGTTGCCGGCGCGGCTCGAAGGGGCACAGCGCTCGCAACAGACGGCCCCGCAACGCGATCCGAAATTCGTGAAGCGCACGCAGCACCGGCGGCAATGATCGCCCCCGCGACAGCGATGGCGACCCGCAGTGTGCGGCGCGGCATTCGTGATGCACGCATGGCAATGATCCTCCGTTCAAGTTGAGAAGGCGACGCCGCGAGCATCGGCGAAAGCGCCATGGTCGTCTGACGTTGCGAGATGAGCATGAGAAGCTTTCCGTATCCATTCACGTCGGCATTCGCGGCCAATACGCGCGCGTCGCAGTCGATCTCCAGCGCCAGTCGCGCGCGACGCGCGATCCACCAGAGCGGGAGGTTCCATGGCACGAGCGCCAGCGCCATTGACGAGATGAGCACGAACCACGGGTCGCGCGCACGGCAGTGTTCCTGTTCGTGTTCGAGCACGAGGCGACGGTGCGGTGCGTCGAGTTCAAGAAGTGACTCGGGGAACAACACGCGGGGCGACACCACGCCGATGACCGCGGGGCCGACGTCGGTGCTCAAGAGGACGGGGACGCCATCGATCGTTTGCGGTGCGGCCTGTCGCCGTACACGCGCCAGCAGCACGATCGCGCGGATCAGGCGGGCGATCATGACCAGTGTGGCCACTCCCCAGAGCACGAGGATCACACCGTCGAGCCGTTGAGTCCATGGCACCGGTGCGGGGAGTCGCATCGGCACCACCGAGATGCTCGGCATGCTGGTGGCGAAGGTGTGCACGGACCCACTCGTGGGGAGCATCTCCCTGATCCATGGCGCCAGGGCCGGCCACGCGATGGCCGCGCCGAGTGCCGCGAGCCAGGCCCATCGCCCCTGCCGTCCCAGTGCCCGCAATGCCGACTCGGCACAATGCGCTGCCACGCCGAGGAGCAAGGTGAAGAGTGCGGCCGAAAACATCCACGTGGCGATCATGACTCACCTCGCGCGTTGTCCGGCTGCGAGAGCCGCTTTGCCATGCGGCGCAATTCCTCCGGCGTGAGGTCGTGGTCGTCCACGAGTTGCGACAGCAGCGCTTCGGGAGAGCCGAGGAACAGCGTGTCGATGAGACGGCGCAGGGCGCGCTTCTGGGCGGCGCGATGCTTGACCTTCGGGAAGTATCGGTGCGCGCGCCCCTCTTCCTCGCGGCGCAGGAATCCCTTCGCCTCGAGATTGCGCAGGATGGTGAGCACCGTGGTGTAAGCGAGCTTGGCGCCGAGCGCGTCCTGGACTTCCGCGACGGTGCCCGACGTCCGCTGCCACAGCACGGTCATGACGTCGAGCTCACGATCACCGAGTGAATCGGGATTCATGTTCCCTCCAGAGGGTCTGCTATAAACTACTCACATAGTAGTTATAGGTCCGCTCCGGGTTTGTCAACTATTCGCGTAGTAGATAGGCTGGCGGCCGTGGGCCGCACCCCGTCACTCAGACGGGGTGCTCGATGGACCGTGACAGCGGCGTGAAGAACTTCGGGCCGGACTCGGTGATGTAGAGGCAATCCTCGTGTCGAATGCCGAACTCGCCGTAGATGGTAATGGTGGGCTCATCGCTGAAGCACATGCCGGGCTGGATCTTCGTGGTGTTGCCACGCACGAAGTTGGTCCACTCGTGTCCGTCCAGGCCAATGCCGTGGCCCGTACGGTGTGGCAGGCCTGGCACTTTGTAGTCAGGGCCAAAACCCGCGTCGGTGATCACCTTGCGGGCTGCCGCATCCACGGACTCGCAGGTGGCGCCAACCTGTGCCGCGCTGAATGCCGCGTTCTGCGCCTTCTTCTCGATGTCCCACACATCGCGTTGCCGCTGGGTCGCCTTGCCGAACACCGTCGTGCGCGTGATGTCGGATACGTACCCTTCCACGGTGCAGCCGGCGTCAATGAGCACGATGTCGCCCTCGTGCAGCTTCTGCGGCTGCACCGTGCCGTGCGGGAAGGCCGAGTACTTGCCGAAGATCACGAGCGCTCCGTCGGCGCGCCCGCCCAGTTTCTTGGTGGCGGCGGCGACGTTGTCGGACACCTGCGCTGGCGTCATCCCTTCTTTCAGCGCCTTCACCGTCGTACCGATGGCCGCCAGGGTGATGTCATTCGCGCGCTGCATCAGCGCCAACTCGGCCGGCGACTTGATCATGCGGCAGCCGGCTGTGACGGGCGTGGCGCTCACGAATTGCGCCGACGGCAATTCCTGACGGACGCCGTCGTAGATGAAGAAGCGCAACCGCTCCTCGATGCCAATCTTCCCCGTGGCGCCGCGATCCCGAAGAATGCCGGCAATGAGGCGATACGGGCTTTCGTCCTCCTGCCAGGCACGGATATCGGTGGAGTGCTTGATCAACTCCCGGGCACGTTCCTCCTCGAAGCCCGGCGTGACCCACGCCAGCTCACCGCGTGCTGGAATCACCACCGCAAAGGTTCGTTCGCTGTTTCCCCACCGCACGCCGGTGTAGTACTGCATGCTCGTGCCCCCCTCCAGCACGAGCGCATCGATGCCGTTCTCGATCATGAGGCGACGCGCCTTCTCGATGCGTGCGCGACGCTCATCATCGGAAATGGGCACGACCTTCTGGTCGAACGTCGTGGCAGCCAGCGCCTCCGGAATGTCGTATCCGCTCACGCCGCCACCGAGTGCTGCCGCGCCGGCGAGCAGGGCGGAGTTCAGGAGAAAGTCGCGTCGTTCCATGAGAATCGCAGTTTGGGGAGGTCCGTCATGCCGCTTCGGCCATCTGGGGCTGCCGATATGGTATTCGCCGAACGGCCCCTCGCACAACCTGACGCCGGAAATCCGCCCATGGCGGAAGGCAACGAAGAATGGATGGGGGATGGCGTACGCGGTCCTCGACGGTGGCGTTACGGTTCGACGATGTCGACGGTTTTGCCCGACCCGATCGGGCCCTGCACGGTTTGTGAGCTCCGCGACGGCCACCTGACCTCGATCGACTCGGCATGATCGGCGTCGCCGAGTCCGAAGTAGAGCGGCAGGTCGCTCTGCGAGAGGTATCCGGACTTGCCATCCATGACCTTCACCACGCGCCGGTGATCGGGCAGCACCACGGTGACGCGTGCTCCGATGCCTTTCCGATTTGAGTGCGATCCCGTGAGCCGAACCGCGAGAAAGTTCAGGTGGCGGCGTGCGGACAGGTCGCTGATGAGGAGTTGCGGCGGTCCATTGAACTCGTTGGTCACGATATCCAGGTCACCATCGCCGTCGATGTCCACGAGTACGGACGAGCGACTGCCACGTGGCGCATTGACGGTGAACTTGCCTTTGGCATCTCCGCTGCATCCCAGTTCCTTCGCGTTGGGCAGGTTGCAGGTGGTGCACGCCTTGCTGTCGCGATCCGATCCTCCACAATCCAGTTGCATCCAGGCCTGCTGCGTTCCATTCGCGCGCGGCTCGACGCCCAGCGTGAATTCACTATGGATGAACCGCTTGCCGACCTCGTTCAGCAGCAGTGTGTTCGTGGAATAGCGATACGGGAAATTCATGCTGCCGGTGATGAACGCGTCATCCCACCCATCCGCATTCAGGTCATCCACGCTCGGCCCCCAGGGCCAGTATGTCTCGACACCTGCACGGTCGGACTGCTCGGTGAATGGGGCTGCGCCTTTTTCGATGTGACTCACGTAGAGCGCGTTGCCGAAGACGAATTGATTCTTCCCGCCAGGGAAGAGCTCGTCGGGCATCTTGCTCGGATCGGACTTGGTGCCTTCCCCCGCCCAGTCGCCGGGAGCGATCTCGGCAAACATGTCCGAGTGCATGTCCGTCACGAGCAGGTCCGGCTTTCCATCGCCATCAAAGTCGAATGACTTGACACCCATGGCCCCCCATGGTGTGCGGGGGAAATAGGTCGCCGTGGCGTCACGAAAGTGTTTGCCGCCCTCGTTGAGCCACAGATGATTCTCGCCTTGCATGTTGGCGACATAGAGGTCGGGGAATCCGTCATCGTTCACGTCGATGATCGTGGCGTCTCCACTCCAGCTCTTGTCCACGAGCCCCATCTCCTGCGAGACATCCTTGAACCGGCCCCCGCCGAGGTTGTGGTACAGGATGCTCGCTTCGGCGCGCTCTGGATGCGTGTGGCCATGAAAGGCGTCGGCCATTCCGACGTAGTAGCCGCCCTTCCCCTTCGCGTCGGTGGTGTAGACGCCGACGTTGGCGACGAACAGATCCAGCAATCCGTCGCCATCGAAATCGAAGAACACAGCGCCGGATGAATGTCCGCTGTAGCCGACTCCCGCCTGCAAGGTGATGTCCTGAAACTTGCCGCCGCCGGCGTTTCTGAACAGTCGGTTGCCGTGGCGCACTGTTGTCACGAACAGGTCGGGCCGGCCGTCGTTGTCGATGTCGGCGAACGAGCAGCCCACGGCAATGGCGTCGGGCGCGTCGAGTCCCGCGCTGGCGGTGATATCCTTGAACTTTCCGCCGCCAAGATTCTTCCAGAGCTGGTTGGTGCCGAGCTGCGTCACGAAATACAGGTCCGGCAGGCCGTCGCCGTCGACGTCCGCTGCACACACGCCGGTTCCGTGATCGTAGTGGACCGCCTTGTAGTGTTTGCCGGCGTCATCCACGATCTGGTTCACGAACGAGATTCCGCTTTGAGCGAGCTGGTCGGTGAACTGGAAGTCGTGAAATGCCGGGGACCGGATTGCGACAACGCGCTGTTCCTGCGCGCGCTCGATCAACCAGGCGGGAGTCTCGGTGGGGGTTGCCTTGGTGTCGGTGGAGCTGCATCCAGCGAGGACGAGCAGCGCGGACAGGAGGCCTGGCGCGATGGATTGAAGGTGGCGCGACATGCAGGAGCGATATCTGGAGAGGATGGGCGTCACGAGCGCTTGGCGCTGATGGACCAATGGGCGATGGGATACGTTGACCGATCGTGAATTGTTGGCCGTGGCTGTTAAGGGATCATCGACCGCGCCTGCGTGCGTGCCGAAGGGAATGCCGTTGTTCGTTTGCGCCTTGATGGCGGGGGTGCGCGGGCAAGACAGCGCGTGGGCGGTGGCGCGCGGGACGTGCGGGCGGCGAGGCGCCGCGTGGGGCGCATTGCGCTCGACGTGCGCGCCAATCCGCGCAGGGTGGCCGCCGAATGACGCGGCGTGCGCGCGTTTTCCGCGTGCGTGCGTACGACAATGCGGCGCGTGGGCGACGAGGGGCGTGTCGTGCGGGGGATATGGCGCAGCGTGGCCGACACAGGCGACGGCGTGGGTGACGCGAGGGCGTGCGTGCGCATCGCGGCGGTGATGGTGCGCACCGCGGCGGTGATGGTGCGCGGCGCGACGACGCGTGTGGCCAGCTTGC